>CAMCXK010000058.1 GCA_945883435.1 Chthoniobacter flavus
AAGGGGAATCTCATCATCAACTCCGGCACCTTCAACATGGCTGGTTACAGCGAAACGATCAACGGGCTCTCCGGCAACGGCACAATCGATGGAGTCAGCGGCACACCCACCTTGACGGTTGGAGACAACAATGCGACGAGCACCTTCTCGGGCATTGTTAAAAACACCGCCGGCACGCTTGCATTGACGAAGACTGGCACGGGCACACTCACGCTATCGGGTAACAATACCTACAGCGGAGCCACGACAGTGAGTGCTGGCACCTTGGAGATCGGGGCCGCCGGTCGTCTCGGTGGGGGAAGCTACTCGGGCAACATCGCCAACAGCGGCACCTTCCTTCACTCCGGCACAAACGCCCAAACCCTCTCTGGCCAAATCAGTGGAGCCGGAGCTCTAACCAAAAACGGCACGGGCAGTTTAACCCTTACCGGAAACAACACTTTCACTGGCACTACGACGGTAACTGCCGGAGGTCTTACTCTGAATAATGCCTCATCGAACAACCTGACCCTCGTAGGAAACATCCTAGTCAATGGGGGCAACCTTACTCTGGGCGCCATGAACCAGATCGCCGACGCCTCGAACCTGACCCTTTCCAGCGGATCCGTCAATTTAAGCACCTTTGCGGAAACCGTTAACTCGATCTCCATGACAGGAGGCACGCTGCGTCGGGCCGGCGGAACTCTGACCCTCAACACGGATTCCTCATTTACAGGTGGGAATGTCAACTTTACAGACACAGCTTCCCGGATCAACACCAATGGAACAACCACCCTTGGTAATACCACATTTGATTATTCCGTCAGCGGGAACTCCACTACCGGGCTTTTGCTTAACGGCAACATTGCTGTCAATTCCAACACCACAGCAAATTTTACGAATTCCGCCGGCGGTGTTGGAAGGCTCGACCTAAACAATAGTAACCGCGTGTTCGATGTTGGAAGCGGAGCCAACATGAATGTGAACTGGTCCATTAGAAGTAGCACGGCGGCAAGCGGATCACTCACCAAAAACGGCACCGGCACGCTCACGCTCTCGGGCAACAACACCTACAGCGGAGCTACGACCGTGAGTGCCGGCGTCTTGGAAATCGGGGCCGCAGGGAGCCTCGGTGGGGGAAGCTACTCGGGCAATATCGCCAACAGCGGCACCTTTCTCTACTCTGGCACAAACGCCCAAACCCTCTCGGGTGAGATTAGCGGCGTCGGGGCGCTCACCAAAAACGGAACTGGCATCCTCACGCTGAGCGGTGCGAATTCCTACACGGGCACGACCACGCTCAACGCCGGCACCTTGAGAATCAGCAACAACGCGGCGCTGGGCACGGGCTCCCTTGTGGTGAATTCCGCCAGTGCGGTGATCGATTCGGCTGCCAGCACGAGTTACACTCTCTCGAACAACATCACGCTCGCCACGAATGGAAAAATCGGAGCCACAACAGCAATCGGCAACCTCACTTTCAGCGGTGTGATCAGCGGATCTGGAAATTTGGTTTTAGATACTCAAAACGGTGTCACCACTCTGACCGGTTTGAACACCTTCACGGGAAATGTGATCGTGGACCGTGCCACCGTGGATAATGGGCTCTCGTTCAATTCGATCGCCGATGCCGGAGTGGCCTCGGCTCTGGGAGCGGGATCCTCGATCTCGATTGGCATCGGGGCAAGCGCACCCTATTTGACCTACACAGGAAACACCGCCGCCAGTTCGAACCGGACGATCTCGCTGGCCGGTAGTGCTGCCTCCATCACAGCCAACAGCGCGGCGCTGACATTGACCGGAAACATTACCTCGACGACTCAAACGCTACGGCTTCGAGGCACGGGTGGGGGAGGGGCGAATTTCAATGAACTTTCCGGCGTGTATAGCGGTGGCGGCAGCCTCTCGGTCGAGACGGCGACGGGATCGGACGTCTGGAGAATCTCCGGAAACAACACGTTCACCGGAATCACCTACGCCGCCAACAATGCGGCGCTGATCGCCGCCCATTCGGGTGCCTTTGGCAGCACCGCCAATGGAACCCAAGTCAACAACAACGCCCAGATTCTGCTCACCGGAAACATTTCCGTGGGGGCGGAGGCTCTGACGCTGAACAGCGTGGCGGGCGGCACATGGAACGGCCAATCAGGCGCGGCACTGCGAAGCTACACGGGCAACAACTCGTGGGCGGGCCCGATCACCCTCGGCCAAGCCAGCACGATTGCCACAAACTCTGGAGCCGGCCTCACTCTCTCGGGCGAAATCAGCGGCAGCCACAACCTCACATTCAACTCGATTGGCAACACGACGGCCTCGGGAAATATCACCACAGGCACCGGCACGCTCACCAAAACCGGCGCCGGCACGCTCATCCTCGCGGGTTCCAACACCTACACCGGAACGACGGCGATCAATGCGGGCAGTCTCCTTGTGAACGGTTCGCTGGCTGCGGGTAGCGCGGTCACTGTGGCCAGCGGGGCCACTCTTGGCGGATCCGGCACCTTGAATGGAGCGACCACAGTGAACGGCAATCTGACACCAGGCAACAGCCCTGGTGTGCTTTTTTTCGGCAGCAGCCTTTCGCTTGGATCCACAGCACAGACCACCATGGAACTCAACGGAACGGATCGTGGCACCAGCCACGACGGGATCAATGTGAGTGGCGCACTGACCTATGGCGGTGCGCTCGCGATCAACGTGGGCAGCCAGTTTCTCACCTCCAGCGAGTCCTTCTCGCTCTTCACCTTCGCCAGTCAATCCGGCTCGTTGGCTTCGGTCAGCCTCCTGGGAGCTTATGGCTTGGAATCCTTCACCAACGACGGAGGTATCTGGAGCGTGACAGACTCCACTGGCAACCAGTGGAATTTCTCCCAAGCCACCGGCAATTTGGGATTCACTGCTGTGCCAGAGCCCTCCAGCGCCGTGCTCGTTCTGCTCGGGCTGGGAGGAGTTGTTCTGGCCCGCCGCCAATGGAACGGCCGACGTGACAGAACTCGCCGATCCAATGCCTAAGGGTGTTTGCCATACGCTTTGAGTTCGCGGTCATAGTCCTCCCGGAAGCGACGAAGCGTCCAATAAAGCATGGCCGCGGAGACCAGCAGGCCGGCGATGCCCAAGAGGGTTTCCCCGAGAACCAGTTCTCCCGTTCCCAAGATCAGCGACAGCACCATCGCCATGCCGATGAGCCAGGAGACCAGCGTGCGTCCCAATCCCTCCACGGGATCATACGCCGAGTCCAACGCACGGATCACTGGGCGCCACCCGAAGGCGAAGGGACGCGCTTTGAGTAAAAACTTTTTCAAGCCTTCCATCGGCTCCGGCGGCGTCAGAAGCGTGACCACGAGGGAGATGGCCGTGACACTCACCACGGCAAAAAGCATGCGCGCACCGGTGAGTCGCTCGGCGGTGGAAAAATCCACGCCCTCGCCCAGATTCAGCAACCGGGCCATCGGGGCATCAAAAATTTTAAACACCAGCATTCCGAGGACAACGCCCCACCCCGCGATCAGGCCGGCCATCGCGCCGTAGCGGTTCATGCGCCACCAGAACCATTGCAGAAAGGCCAGAATGATGCTGCCGGAACCCAAGACATACGCGATCGAAAGCAGTTGAAGGATCGAGTCGGCCTTCAACGAAACCACCGTGCCGGCGAGTGCGATCAACACCGTGGCCACACGGCCCCACACCACGTAGCTGTGGGCTGGCGCGTCCGGCTTGATAAAGCGCCGGAACACATCGTTCATCAAATAGGAGGACCCCCAGTTGAACAGCGTGGTGATCGTCGAAATAAATGCCGCCAGCAATGCCGCCACAAGCAACCCGCGTAGTCCCACAGGCAGGACCATCATCAGCATTTTTGGATACGCGGAGCCTTGATCTGCCTCCGGCAGGACCGGGAGGAGGATCATCGAGCACAGGGCGACAATGATCCATGGCCACGGCATGAGGGCGTAGTAAAAAACGGTGTGGAGAAGTTGGGCTCCACTGGCGTGGCGGGAATCCTTGCAGGCCAGGAGTCGCTGGGCGTTGTAGCCGCCACCGATCGCAATGCTGAAGCCCAGGAGAACGAATGTCAGGGCATCCCAAAATGGAAGTTGACCCGGCCCGGCCCCGAGACTTGGCAAGAGGCTCAAGTTGCTCCCCGACCAGTCTGGAAGGGAGCGGAGTTTTTCCACCATGACATCGGCCCCACCCACGGCCCAGACCGACATCACCGCAAGCAGGAGGGTTCCCAGTGTGGCAAAAATGAGCTGGAAAAAATCCGAATACACGACACCCGTCAACCCGCCGAACGCCGACACCACGATGGCCAGCAAAACCACTCCGATCGTGACACACACCCGCATGTCCTGCGGCAATCCCAGCGCCTCCCGGGAAATGGTTTCCATCGCCTTGATCACCCATCCGCACATGAGCGGACACATGACCAATGCGCCAAACATCCCGCTCCACCCGCGCAGGAACTGCGCAAAGCCTCCCCCGAATCGCGCCTCCACCAATTCGACATCCGTCAGAAACTCCATCCGCCGCCAGCGCCTTCCGAAGTAAACCGCCGTCAGCACCGCGCCGGTAAACGGAGCACAAAACTGCCACACAAAATGAATCCCATGCTCCCTCACCAGGGCTGTCACCCATAGCGGAGTGTCGGCCGCAAAACTTGTGGCCGTGAGAGAAGCCCCGGCTGCAAACCATGGCAGCGAGCGACCCGATACAAAAAATGACTCCATATCCTTGCCACCCGATTTTGTGAAATACACCGCAATGCCAACCGTCGCCAGCAGCATGAGGAGAATGGCGGCATAGTCGGGCCAGGCAAGCGGTGCGTTCATAGAAGGGTTGGGTTTTGTTGCTTATGTTAGTAATACCATGTCTCGAAGTAAAAGGCATTTTACCCGGGTCTGGTAACCTTGGGGGCTTGGGCGGAGTCGATGCGAAAATGGCCTCTTTCTTGGACAAAGTGACATGGCATTGACTCGGCGGGTCAACTCTCTGTTGTGGTGCAAATGGTGAAGAGGGGGGGCGTTTCAACCGTAAAAGACAGCGAATCCGAAAGGATTTTTTTGACAGGAGAACAGGAGAGAGTGGACTTAAGATTTCAAATTTGAGATTGGGAAGCGGAGTGGGATTTGGCTTTATCGAGTGTGTTTGACCATCTCTAAGTTTCTTCAAGAAAATTTGTAGCCAAGGGGTCTGTGGATTGAGCTTGGTCAATGTTCACTTTATAAGCATCTTGGAAAGCTCGGTTTTGAATCCGGCGCTGAGGGGCCCACTTTACCTCAAATGCCCGCAAGCGTTCGCCTTGCTTGACGAGCAAGTCCAATTTCGACCTCAGTGTTTCGGAAAAAACAAGCAGAGGCAGAAGGAGTTTGCGGTTGCGGCCAGTCAAATTCCCGGCCCATCCTTCGGTTGCCCTTCCCTGCGACTGCCCCGGCGCGTGGTTGTGTTCGTGGTTGACTCCGCTGGATTCGGGGGTTGAGAAGGGATCGCAGGAATTCGATCCGAAAACTCCTTCCTCGGAAGCTTTGCCCTTGAAATACCCTGAGATCAGGATATGCCACCGCATGCCAATCTCTTGCTTTTCCAAAGCGGCTTTCGCATCGTCGGCGTGTGAATATTGGCGCACCGGAGAGTCCATTGCAGGGGCAATCCCGATTATCGAAGCTTGGCGGTCTTCTCATGGTGGCGTTTCACATGATTTTCCGCGACCGGGCGAAATACTTGACGCTGGTCGGCGGCCTGGCGTTTTGCACGCTGCTGATCTCGCAGCAATTCGGCGTTTTTTGTGGGGTCATGCTGCTGACCGCCTCGACACTTCGCAATATCGGCGGCGAGATTTGGGTGATGGACCGCGATGGCCAGCAGGTGAATCAAGTCGTGCCCATGCGGAGCATCGAGGTTCAGCGGGTGCGAAGCGTGCCGGGAGTTGGCTGGGCGGTGCCACTGATTTGGACGGTGACCAGTGCGCGTTTATCCAACGGGTCGATGGAGACATTTCAACTCGTGGGATTGGATTCCGCTTCGCTGGCGGGGAGGCCGGGGCGGATGATCGAGGGGCGTGTCGAGGATTTGCGGATGCCGAACGCGGTGATCCTCGATCAAGTGGCGGTCGAGCGTTTCGCCAAGAGCGGAATCACGGCCGGTCTGGGCTCGACTTTGGAGATCAACGACCGCGAGGTGCGCGTGGTCGGGTTTTGCCACACCGATCGGAGTTTTCTGGGCTATCCTTATGCATTCACGGCTTACGAAACGGCCTTGGCTTGCATTCCTCCGGAGCGGAAGACGCTGTCTTACATTCTCGCCAAGGCCTCGCCGGGAAACCCGCCTGCCGACGTGGCGGCGGCGATTGGCCGGTTGCCGGGTTTGAGGGCCCTGAGTTCGCCCGATTTTGCCTGGGCCACGATGGTCTGGTTTTTTAAAAATACCGGCGTTCCGTTGAGCTTTGCGATCGTGGTGGCGATGGGTCTTTTCATCGGTTTGGCGGTCACCGGCCTGACATTTCTGATGTTTGTGCAAGACAATCTCCGGCATCTGGCGGCGCTGAAAGCGATGGGTGCGGGATTTGGCGACCTTTCGGTGATGCTGGCCTTTCAAGCGCTCTTTGTCGGGGTGGTCGGTTATGGAATCGGCCTTGGCTTGACCGCGCTTTTCGGAGCTGCCGTGCTGCCCAAAGGCGTGCCGGCATTTTTCCTGCCCTGGCAGGCACCGCTGGTTGTCGCGGTGCTCGTGCTGGTCGTTTGCCTCTCTGCCGCCGCCTTGGGAATCGCCCGTCTGGCGCGTTCCGAAACCGCCATGGTCTTCAAATGAGCCGACTCGCCATCCAATGCCGGGCGGTTGAAAAATCCTATGGATCCGGCGGGGAACGGGTGCGTGCCCTGCGGGGGCTGGATTTGGATGCCCGCTACGGGGAATTGCTCATGATCGCCGGTCCGTCGGGCTGCGGGAAAACCACGCTGCTGAGCATCGTCTGCGGCATTCTTCAAGCCGACAAAGGCGAGGTGGATCTCCTTGGAACAAGGCTTTCGACCCTGGGCGACCGGGCCCTCACCGCCTTTCGATCGACCCGGGTCGGCTTCATCTTTCAGCAATTCAATCTTATTCCCACACTGACCGCGCGGGAGAACGTCGCGATGCCGCTTGTTTTGAACGGCCATCCGTATTCCACCGCCCAAAAGCAGGCTGCCGCAATGCTTGACCGGTTGGGATTGAAAGACCGCGCCAACCACTTTCCTGCCCAATTGTCGGGCGGCCAGCAGCAACGCGTGGCCATCTCCCGCGCGCTGGTGCACAACCCGCAGTTGGTCATTTGTGACGAGCCAACCTCGGCGCTCGATGCCGCCAGCGGACTCGCCACGATGCGACTTCTGCGCGAAGCCGCCCTTGCACTCGATCGCTGCGTGGTGGTCGTCACCCACGATTCCCGGATTTTCGACTTTGCAGACCGCATTGTTTCCATGGAAGACGGGGAGGTGACCTCGATCCGCGGACAATCCGCCGCCACACCAATCAAACCATGATCCGCATCCTGACCCTCTTGGCCGCCGTCCTTGGCATTGCCGGATTTTTTCTTCTCTCCCGCGAAATGCATCGGCCCGTGCCCGTGCCGCCTCCTGTCGCGGAGCCGGGCCTCTCGCCATTTCCGCGTTCGATCGGAGGCACGGGCCTCGTCGAGGCGCTGGGGGAAAATGTCGTCATCGGTCCGGTGGAGTCGGGATCGGTCGAGAAGGTTTTCGTGAAAACCGGCGACCGTGTCCGCAAAGGCGACCCGCTCTTCCAAACCGAGTCCAGCTCCCAAAGCGCGATGGTGGAGTCGCGGAAAAAGGAAATCGGCGTCTTCGAGGCCAGTGTTGCCGTGGCCCTCCAGACCAGGAATGAAAAAAAAGATCTGGCCGACCGCATGGCCCGCTTGCGGGTGAACAACGTGAACAGCGAGGAGGACTCGGTGCAGGCCGATTTCGAATATGGAACCGCTCAAGCGCAATATACCCGGGCCCAGGCCGATCTCGAACTGGGCAAAGCCAAGCTTGCCGAGGCGCAGGCGGCCCTCGACCGCACCACCGTTCGCGCCCCGAAGGACGCCGATGTCTTGCAAGTGAACATCCACGAGGGGGAGTTCTCCCAGCCCTTCCTCGATGGTGGTGCCATGGTCATCGGCGATACCACCCGCCTGCAAGTGCGCGTGGATATCGACGAAACGAACGCCTCGCGTGTATCGCCGCAAGCCAAGGCGGTGGCGTTTGCCAAGGGGGATACACGAAAGCCGATTCCGCTTGCCTTCTCGCGCATCGAGCCTTTGGTCATTCCCAAAAAATCCCTGACCGGCGAAAAGCCCGACCGCGTGGACACCCGCGTGCTGCAAATCCTCTACACCTGCGACCGCCCCGCATGGCCCCTGTATGTCGGGCAACAAGTGGATATTTTTATCGAGGCTTTTGGCAAGGAGGACCCTTCCCCCGCCGGGAGCACTTTCTCGGAAGCAGAGTAAAAATGGAGGACGCCGCACCCAAGTCGGCTCTCCACCTGTTGCTGTTCAATTTCCTCCATGGCACGAGTCTCGTTTACAATGCCACTTGGGAGGATCCACGCATCGATCGGGAGCTTCTCAAACTGGAACCGGACAGCGAGGTGGTGGCGATCACGAGTGCCGGTTGCAACATTCTCGACATGCTCCTGGACGGCCCGTCGCGGATTCACGCGGTCGATCTGAACCCCCGGCAAAACCATGTTCTCGAACTCAAAATGGCACTTTTGGCCGCGGGGGATTTCGACGACCTTTTTCAATTTTTCGGAATTGGTTCGCATCCCCGCAGAAGGCAAATCCTGACAAGCCTGGCGGGGCGCATGACTCCAGAGGCGGCTTCCTATAGGAGGAGGCATGCCGACGCTTTCAGTCCGCATGGCCTGAGGCCTTCCTTTTACCACATCCATCTCCCGCCCATATTTTGGAGATCGGCTGTGGCACAGGGCACAATCTGGCCCGGATGGCCCGCCGATTTCCTGCGGCGCGTTTGACCGGCGTCGATTTGTCTCCGTAGATGCTTCGTCTGGCCCGCAAGAAAGTGGCCCGCTTCGGGGATCACATGGTCCTTGTGAATGAAGTCCAGGCCGGGGCCTTTGCCTCGCCGCACGATGTGGTTTTGTTTTCCTACTCGCTGAGCATGATGAACCCCGGCTGGGACACCGTGATCACCTCCGCGCTGGAGAGTTTGCAAGCTGGTGGAACGATAGCGGTGGTGGATTTTCACAACTCGCCATTGCTTGCTTTCCGGCGTCACATGTGGCGCAACCATGTGCGCATGGACGGCCATCTCCTGCCATTTCTTGAATCGCACGCCACCCCGCTTCGCCGCAGCGTGCGCCACGCCTACGGGGGAGCTTGGAGTTTTTTTGTCTTTCTGGGGCGTCGGTCCTTCTGAACGGTCGTGTTCAAGCTGCGCGGCAAACATCCACACCTCTCTTGACCAACTGGAGCTGCAACGATAGGGAGTAGTCCTCCTTGATCTCCAAATCCCGTCTCGGGCACTTATTCCCAAACTTCATTCAAAATCAATGGTTCACGTTCGTTCTAAGCCGCTTTCTTTTTTGCTCTTTATCTCCAAGATCCTGGTGATTTTTCTCCCGCCCATTGGCATCGTAGTGGCGATGGTTTTGATGTGGGGCGGGCTGTTTCGCTGGACCGATCTGCTGCTCTTTGTGGCTCTGTATTTGGCTACTGGATTTGGGATCACCGTGGGGTTTCATCGATATTTCACCCATCGATCCTTCAAGGCCAATCCGTTCGTGGCTTGGTTGCTGGGTATTCTGGGAAGCATGGCGATCGAGGGGCCATTGGATTGGTGGGTGGCCACACACCGGCGCCACCATCGTCACTCCGATCATGACTTGGACCCCCACTCCCCACATGCCGGACGGATGCCCGGGTGGATGGGCTTTTTCAAAGCCTTTCTCCATGCCCATGTCGGATGGAGTTTTCGAAACGATTGCACAAATACTGAGATTCGGCGTTTTGCGCCGGATCTCCTAAAGGATCCTGTCAGTGTGAGGATCAGCCGTTTGTTTCCGCTTTGGGCCATCGCCGGTTTGCTTTTGCCGGCTGCTGCGGGGTGGGCGATGGAACCCGGTTGGCGGGGGGCTCTGCTGGGGTTTCTCTGGGGCGGCCTGGTTCGGGTCTTTATGGTTCATCACACCACCTGGAGTGTGAATAGTGCCTGCCATCTGTGGGGGACCCGGGACCACGAAACGGAAGACCAAAGCCGGAACAACATCCTCTTTGGATTTCTGGCATTGGGGGAGGGGTGGCACAATAATCACCATGCTTTTCCATCCAGCGCCCGCCATGGGCTGAAGTGGTGGCAGTTCGATGCCAGTTGGATCGTGATTCGCGTGCTTTGCCTTTTCGGTTTGGTCTCGGATCTGAAAACGCCCCGCGGGTCTTCCCGCCGTGAGTCAGTAGCGGAGAGTTGGCCGGACGCCTCTGTTTGAAGGCGTTTTCCGCCTGTTCAGGTCTCTTGCCGGAGCTGTGCCGGTGGGTTCCTTTTGACCTCTTCCAACCAGCGGGTTTTCCTCTTCGATTGCTTGGCGTGAAGATATCGACCGATTTTTGGGCGCGACTCCCCGTTTGACGGGAGCCTACCCCCGCGGCTGTGTGCTCAACGTTTTTTCGGCCGCCCGACCCGCCACCCCGTAAAGGATAATGCCAACACCGTGACTCCCAGCACCGCGATGTAGTAGGGGGACGCGCCACGCCCGATCCATCCTCCGGTGTGCAGGTCCATTAGAAAATCCAGCGTTTCGTCGGGTCCGTCACCCAGTTCCACGATCCGGTAGGCGACTCCCGTGCCCACCGAGACGGTGAGGGGAAGCAGGAGGGCGAGGCCCACGAGTCGATGAATCAAGCGAGTGGGTTGGGGAGAGCGAAAAAGTTTTTTTCGTGTTTGCCAGAGCATGGTCACCGCGCTGGCAATCAATAGAAGGATCCCGCTGCCGAAAAGAACCAGCATGGCCAGCGATCCCCAATCGCCCAGCCAATCCCAAGAATGCAGGGAGAGTAAAACCCCGCCCTTCCGCGAGTCGAGATTGAACCACGAACGTCCAAGCCGGAAGGCCATTCCGGTGATTGCGAAAAAGACAAGCCCGATTCCAATCCAAGGAGCCGCTTTGCGATGCAAGACTCGCAGGTTCATGGGATGGCATCTTGATGACCTTCCCCCGCGCAATCAAGTGCCAGCCTGCGGTTGACATGCCATGGCATCCCGGGTGTTCTGGCCAAGGATGCTTGGTTTTCTTCGATGGATTCTTTTGCCGGTCCTTTTTTGCAGTCTTGCGTGGGCCGACCAGTCCTTGGCTGACGGAGAGGGAACTGCCGATGCTTCCGCCGTGCCCCCATCGCTTCCGGGCAATCCGATCGAAGCCTCCGCCCTGATGTTGGGCGACCTTACGGGGAAACAGCAGCCGTTAATGGCCTTTCTGGGGACCAACGCCACGGTGGTCGTGTTTCTCCACCCTTCCTGCCCCCTGTCGCAACGGGCGGTTCCAGCGTTGAACGAACTGTCTGCCTCACTTGCGGGCCAAGGCTTGCGCGTGCTGGGGGTAATTCAACCGGATGTCTCCCTGGAGGATATTCAGGCCTTTCAAAAAGACTACTCGATCGGCTTTCCACTGGGGATCGATGTCGGCGGAGCCTGTGCCGAAGCGATGGACGCGACCGTGACCCCCGAGGCGTTTGTCTTGGATTCCCGATTGGTGCCGCAATACGGCGGGCGTGTGGACGACCAGTATCTCGTTCGTGGCATCCGACGGCCAGCCGCCCAGCGCGAGGATTTGGCCGAAGCCGTGGATGATGTGTTGGACGGTGTTCCCGTTCGTGTTCCTCGAACCACTCCGGTGGGCTGCCCCTTGGAGCGAAAGGTTACCGCCACCCAGCCAGCGGCCGCTCCGGAAAAAATGCTTACTTTCCACAAGGACATCGCCCCGATTTTGAATGCCCACTGCCAGATGTGCCACAGCCCGGGGAATGTCGCCCCGTTTGAGCTGATGACCTACGACGACGCCTCGGACTGGATGAAGCCCGGCCTTCGCGAAATCGAGGCCCGCCGCATGCCGCCGGCCCAAGTCGAGGGGGATTTTCCATTTGTTCATGAAAATTCCCTCTCGAAAGCCGAAGTCGAAACCATCCGGGAATGGCTCCACACCGGCATGGAGGAGGGAAATCCTGCTGATTCGGCGCACTTGCCCCCGCCTCCGAATCTCAACGATTGGCCGGAGGACCTGGGGCCGCCCGATATCATTCTCGAGCAATCCGCCCCCACCACCCTCGCCGGGAGTGGTCCAGACCTCTATCGGTATGTGCCTTTCGTCCTCGACCACCCGGAGGATTTGCGGGTGCGCGCCATGCAGTTGCTGCCCTCAAACCGCAAGCTCGTCCATCACGCCCTCTTGGCCTACTGCCCAAGCGATGATATCCGCCAAATGGATCCTGCCATTTTACAGGAAAACTACGGACTGGTTGCCGGCGACTCGGCCCCCGGTTATTCCACACGCCACCTCTTCGGCTTGAAGCCCCATGCCGGCAACGCCGAGGATGGACTTCCCGCCATCTCGGGGATCATGGCTTACCTTCCCGGCCAATCCGCCACCCGCCTGCCCGAGGAGGCGGACCTGATCCTTCCCGCCCACTCCGATATCGTAACCCAGTTCCACTACCACCGCTCGGGCAAGATGGAATCGGACCGCACACGGCTTGGCATCTGGTTGCGGAAGGACGACGGGAAAAAACGAGCCGTTTCCAGCAGCATGTTTCTGTCGGGAGATTTCACACTGATCCCGAAAGGCTCGAAGAATTTCGTCGTGCAAACCTCGGACCCGATGCCGGTCGACGCCTGGATTTACATGATGATGCCGCACTGCCATCAACTTGGGAAAACAATCGATGTCACGGCCTGGTTTCCCGGCACGGACAAGGATGTGACGCTCGTGCGCTGCCCAAGCTGGGATTTCAATTGGCAGGCGACCCACCAACTTGCCGAACCGGTGTTCCTTCCCAAAGGCACCCTTCTCAAAAGCACCGTTGTTTACGACAATACCGATAGCAATCCTCGGAACCCTTTCCGCCCGGCGCAACATGTGTTCCAAGGCGAAAACAGCTACGATGAAATGCTTCTCCCGATTTTGTTTTTTTACGCCGACCAAGTGGTCGATCCCCAAAGTTCCTACTGGTATCGCTACGGAACGAAATTCCGCCGTGCCCAATTTTTCCGCAGCCTTCTCGAAAAAAAATACGACTTCGAGGTAATGGCCGACGGATCCGTAGTCCGCAAGCCCGACTTCGAACCATGAATAGCATGAAGCAAAACCAAACCGGGGTTGGCATTTCCCTTCACGAAGTAACCGTGCGTGTCACCACTTCCCGGGGCGCGCTCACCCTGCTCGACGACATTTCCCTGAGCGTCGCCCCTGGCGAGTTTGTTTGCATCCTGGGCTCCAGTGGCAGTGGCAAGAGCACGCTGGTGAAATCGATCATCGGTCAGGTGCCAGCCACCTCCGGCTCGATCCTCTTGGATGGAACCCCCGCTTCCAGCGATGGAACCCGGATCGGCTATGTGCCGCAGCAGGATTTGGTGCATGACTCACTCACCGTGGCCCGCGCTTTGCACTTTGCAGCCCGGCTTCGCCTTCCCGAATCCACCACGGATGCCGAGATCGAGGCCTCCATCCGCGAGATCGAGGAGGCTCTGGCCATTTCCCACCGGCACGACACGGTTCTTTCCAAACTCTCCGGCGGCGAAGTCAAACGCGTGAGCCTCGCGGCCGAACTTCTCGCCCGTCCGCGCTTGCTCGTGGTTGACGAAGCCACGAGCAGTCTGGATCCAGCGACGGATGCCCGCATCATGCGCCTGTTGGTAGACTACGGCCGTCGCCATGGAACCACGATCCTCTGCGTCACCCACCACTTGGAAAACGCCGATCTGGCGGACCAACTCGTCATCCTCGCCAAGGGTCATATCGTCTGGCAGGGCAAAATCGACCAAGCCCTCGCGCACTTCGGGGTGGCACGCCTCTCCGAGGTGTTCCTTCTCCTGGAAGACACGCCAGTGGAGGATTGGGTGCGCCGCTACAAAAGCAGGTCGATTTCCGCGGAACAGACTCAGCCACCTTCGAACGACCTCCCATCCCGCTACCAGGGTTTCTGGTTTCAATTTCGCCTTTTGTTCGCCCGGCATTGGGAGGTGCTCCTCGCCGACCGACGCACTGTGGCCTTCCTGCTGGCTGTGCCTGTGATCATGATCCTGCTGACCTTCGCCAGCTTCGGGGGGCAGGATTTTTCAAAACCCTACATCGTAACCCGTGTCCTCGCTAGTGATGAGCGTGACCTTCTCGGCCAAGTCTGGGGAAATGTGCAACTCGCCCTCGGGCCCACCGACTTCAACTCCACCGGGGATTCCTCGATCGACAACCTCTCCGTCGCCGCGCAATTGCGCATTTTTTTGGATGCTTTCCCGCTGATCCGCGATTCCATTTCCCAACCGGCTTTTCAAAGCATGATGCAGCAGAGCCTGGCTCAAAAAATCCCGGTTCTCCCCCTGGAGGTCATCGCTTTTCCCTATCCCACCTTCCAACTCGTCTACACCACGCTTTTTGGGATTGTCCTGCTCGGGTTTCTGATCGGCATCACCGAAATCGCCAAAGAACGGGCTATCATCGGACGGGAAATCGCCGCAGGCATCCGGCCATCCGCCTATGTGGCCTCGAAATTTGTTGTGGTCGCCCTTGTTCTTCTCGTTCAGATCGTGTGCGGGTTCATCCCATTGAAGGAGTTTTTCTCCACCGCCGCTTTCTGGCACTTGAGCGAACCCGTGGCGGACTACCAGCAACCGCTGGCCATTCAGGCCTTGATTTTCTGGCTCGCGAGTTGTGCCGCCGCCGGCGCCGCCCTTGCCGTTTCGGCTGTCGCCCGCCGCCGCGAACAGGCCCTGTTCGCGCTTCCCGTTCTAATTCTTCCCCAACTCCTGCTCGGCGGCATTGTCGTGAAACTCCAAGGAGGGCTCCTTACCATCCTCGCTCAAATTTTCGTGCCAGCCTACTGGGCCTACCGTGGCGCGATTGTGGAGAATCCCGCTTGGCCGCAGGATCTCGTCCAGTTCGGTTCCATCAATCATTCGCCTTGGATTCCCGTTCTGGCACTGGCCGCACAGATTGTTGCCACGGGATTCCTGACGTGGATACTTCTGCGTCGGAGCCTCAAGCTCCCTCCTGCCGGCTCAGCCGCTTCTTCAAAAATCCCATGAAAATCGCACTTGCCCTACTGCTCCTCGCCTCCACGTCTCTCCTCGCACAGGACGACCAACCGACTCTTGTCGCCGTTCAGATGAAGCAAATCGCTGAAAACTACAAATC
>CAMCXK010000059.1 GCA_945883435.1 Chthoniobacter flavus
GTGGTGAACCGTGTGGCCGGCGGCCTTGAGCGAGGAGGCGAGATCAGCCGCGTGGCGGTGGACCCGGGTGGCGATCGCGCGCAGGCCCTCGGGACCATGATACACCGCATACATCGAAGCCATGACCGCGAGCAAAACCTGTGCGGTGCAAATGTTGCTGGTGGCCTTGTCGCGGCGGATGTGCTGCTCGCGTGTCTGAAGCGTCAGGCGCAGCGCGGGGTTTCCCGCGGAGTCCTTTGAGACGCCGACCAGACGCCCTGGCAAGCGGCGTTTGTGCTCGTCCCTCGTCGCCAGAAAAGCGGCATGGGGTCCTCCGAAGCCGGGAGGAACTCCGAACCGCTGGCTCGAGCCCACAACCACGTCGGCTCCGCATTCGCCCGGCGGCTTGAGAAGGGTGAGCGCGAGCAGGTCGGCGCAAACCACCGCCAAGGCTCCTTTGGAGTGCGCCTCCGCCACGGCCTTGTCGAGGTCGATCAGGCGTCCATCAGTGCCCGGATATTGATAAAAGCAGGCGAACACCGGCCCGGCGGGCAGATCCGGACCTGTGAGGACCTTGATGCCAAGGGGCTCGGCGCGTGTTTTCAGCACCTCCAGCGTTTGCGGGTGGATGTCCGCGGAAACATACACGGCATCGCCCTCCTTGATGTCCTGGCAAAGGCTCATGGCTTCCGCGGCGGCGGTGGCTTCGTCCAGCAGCGAGGCGTTGGAAATTTCCATGCCGGTGAGGTCGCAAACCATCGTTTGAAAATTCAGCAATGCCTCGAGGCGGCCCTGGGCGATTTCGGCCTGATACGGCGTGTAAGCCGTATACCAGCCGGGATTTTCAAGAATGTTGCGGCGGATGACCGCGGGTGTGTGGGTGCCGTGAATCCCCATGCCGAGGTGGTTGGTGGCGATGCGGTTCGCCGACATGATGGTGCGCAGGTCCTGGAGCGCCTGCTCTTCGGAGCGGGCCGCCGGGAGATTCAGCGGGGTGCGCAACCGGATCGCGGCAGGCACGGTTTCGTCGATGAGATTCTCGAGCGAGGCGACGCCGATTGCGGCGCACATGGTGTCGATTTCGGATAGGGAGGGGCCAACGTGTCGGGCGGCAAAAGCGGTCATGTTGTTGCGTCCGACTATGCGGCAGGCGACCGGAAATGGCGAAGATATTTCCTCCGGATTGGCACGAACGATCCATTGACTTTCCGGCCGGGCGACACTATCGAGAAGAGCAATCTGCGGGAGTGGTCTCCTGTCAAGGGGATCCCCTGCCGGGTTCCCTATGCAATCGGCTCTCGACACACCTGTTTTGGTATTGAACCGGCTCTGGCAGGCGGTGAACACCTGCAGCGCCCGCCGGGCTTTCACCCTCCTGTATCAGGGGCATGCGCAGGTCGTCTCCGCCGAGGAGGGACAAGGGTTTCTCACGCACGATTTCACGAGTTGGCAGGATTTTTCCGACCGGAACCCGGGTGGCGAGAGGGTGAAGACGATTTCGATGCACATCCGCATTCCACGGATCATCGTGCTGCTGTTGTTCGAGCGCCTGCCAAAAAAAGAGGTGAAGTTCACCCGGCACAATGTTTTCGAACGCGACCACAACACCTGCCAGTATTGCAACCGGGTGTTTCCGCGGGAGCAACTCAATCTGGACCATGTCATGCCGCGCGACCGCGGCGGTCTCACCAATTGGGAGAATATCGTTTGCTCGTGCATTCCCTGCAACACGCGCAAAGGCAACCGTCTTCCCCACGAGGCCGGAATGCAGTTGGTGCGGAAACCCAAGCGTCCGAAATGGCGTCCGTTCGTCAACGTCTCGGTCTCGAACCATCCCCACGAAAGTTGGAGACACTTTCTGGACCTGGCGTATTGGAACGTCGAACTCGGCGATTGAGGCGGGGGTTCGGATCAGGGGCGGAAGCGGCCCCATGGCGCGAACGAGGCGCGGACTTTTCCCAGCGCCGAGCGAAGGCGGGATTTTAAAAAGCGAAACAAGGCCGGAAGCCGGGTGAGAAGGACGCCAAAAAGGATCAGAGCCAATGCGGATGCCACCAACGGACTCCACGCCAGAATCCCAAGGCCTCCAAGCACCACTCCGTCCTCAAAAAGGCTGATCAGGATATTGGAAACGGGTTCGGGCGAGGCGTTGACGGCAAGTCGCGTGCCGGCCTTGGTCACGTGGTTTCCCAGCGCGAGACTTCCGGCCAGGAGGGCCGCCGCCACTTCAAAGGCCGGATGGGCATCCCCCATCGCCGCAACGGCAAGGGCGGCCGCCCCGAGCGGACGGATCACGGTGTGCAGGACGTCCCAAAGCGAATCAACCCAGGGGATCTTGTCGGCGAAAAATTCGATGCAATAAAGCGCGGCCGCCATCCAAAGAATGACGGGATTCCCCAGGACCTCAAGGCCGGCAAGGGGCGCTGGCAGGTGGACCCAGCCGTTGTGAACCGCCAGTCCGGTGACGAAGACGGTGAGATAAAGGTTGATTCCGGCCAGCGAGCCGAGGCTGGCCGCCACGGCAAGGGTTTGGAGAATCTCCATGGCCTTCTCAGGGCATCTTGAGGCCGGTGAGGCGTTCGTAGGCCTCGATGTATTTGGCCGAGGTCCTGGCCACAACATCCTCCGGCAGCGCGGGAGCCGGCGGGGACTTGTCCCAATCGAGTGTTTCGAGGTGGTCGCGCACGAATTGCTTGTCGTAGCTCGGCGGATTGACGCCCGGTGTCCATTGCGTGGCGGGCCAGAAGCGTGATGAGTCGGGCGTGAGGCATTCGTCGATGAGGATCAATTCTCCATCGCTGAGACCAAACTCGAATTTTGTGTCCGCGATAAGAAGGCCGGCCCGGGCGGCGAGGGCGTTGCCGTGCTCGTAAAGATCGATTGTCAAAGTTCGCACGCGGTGGGCGGTTTCGTCGCCGAGCACCGAGCGGCAGCGCGCCCAGGAGATGTTTTCATCGTGGCCCGACTCGGCTTTGGTCGCTGGGGTGAAAAGGGTGGACGGGAGCTTCGAGGCCAGTTGAAGGCCTTCCGGGAGCGGGTGGCCGCAAATCGTGCCGGTGGATTGATAATCCTTCCATCCCGAGCCGGCGAGGTAGCCGCGGGCGACACACTCGACCGGCAGGGGGGCGGCTTTGCGGACAATCATCGAGCGGTCGCGCAACTGCGACTCGAATGGCTTCAGGATCTCCGGATAGGCCTCGAACCGTGCCGTAACCAGATGGTTGGGGACAAAATCCAGGACTCCAAGCCAGAACAGCGTCATGCGCGTGAGCACCTCGCCCTTGCGCGGAATTCCGGTGGGGAGAATGCAGTCGAAAGCGGAAATGCGGTCGGTGGCAACGATGAGAAGGTTTTCGCCGAGATCGAAGACCTCGCGCACCTTGCCGCTGCGAAGCTTGGGAATGCCTGGAAGATGGCAGTCGAGAAGAATCATGGTTCGGGATTTTCGCGCAGGAATTTTTGAAACCAACGGCCGGCGGGCCCGATTTCGAGGGTGAGCGTGCGCCGGTTCAGGTCGGTCAGGCCGAAGTTGGCGGCATAGCCTTCCGCCCACTCGTAGTTGTCGGTGAGGGTCCACGGGAAATACCCGCGGATGTCGACTCCATCGGTCATGGCACGCCGCATTTGGTTCAGGTGCTCGCGGAAGTAGCGGATTTTTTTCTGTTCGCTTTGGGTGCCGATGCCATTTTCGGAGATCACGATCGGCTTGCCGTAGCGCCTGTAAACATCGACGAGCACGGAGTGGAGGCCCTCGGGGTCGATGAGCCACCCGTTCTGGGTGTAGTTCGAGGATTTTTCACCCAGTGTGCGGAAGAGGAAGTGCCGCGCGGAGGCGGTTTGCGAGTAGTAGTAGTTCACGCCGATGAGGTCCATCGAGTCGGCCACGCGGTCAAGGTGGTCGAAGTTCTGCCGCTGCATCATATTGAACACCGCCCCGGTGGGGTCCTCGATCCAATTGCGGCGCCAGTTCGGCAGCGAATAGATGCCCATGACGAGGGCATCGGGGTTTCTGGCGCGAATGATGGCCGAGGCCTCGCGAAACATGTTGACGCATACCGTGGTGGCTTTTTTCAAAGCTCCGGGAGTGGCCAGCAGGGCGGGTGGCCAGTGGCCTCCGAAGTATCCGAGGAATAGATCGCCGTTTGGTTCGTTTTGAGGAACCCATATGCGCACGTCCGGCGAGAGTTCCTCCACCATGCGGGTGACGTAGATTTTCCAACGGGTCTCGGCCTCGGGGTGGAGGAAATTCGAGCGGTTTTTGTGCCGGCTGTCATAGAGCCAGGACGGGAAAGTGAAGTGCCAGAGGGTGACGACCGGTTCGATGCCGGCCGCGCGCAATCGACGTGCCATTTCGCGGTATTGGCGGATGGCATCCTCGTTCCACTCGCCCGGTTTCGGCTGCACGCGGGCCCATTCGATTCCAAAGCGGTAGTGGTTGACGCCGATCTCGCGGAGGGCGTCGAGATCCTTGTCGAAGCGGGTCCAGGAGAAGGTGGCCTCCTCGCCGCGGGGCGGGATGTGGCCCTCGGCCGCGAAGACATCCCAGTCGGTCTGGAAATAGGATTCATGTCCCGAGGCGACGCCCCGGTCCTCGTTTTGGAAACTGGCTGTCGAGGTGCCCCACCAGAAGGGTCCGGTGTGGACCGGACGGGAGGCCGCCGTGGATTTCGGGTAGGGCTTGGGCGGCATCACGCAACCGGCGCCGGCGGCGAGAATCAAGGCGGCAGCGGCCCGGCAAATGCGATTGTAACTCATCGTGGTCCGCTTATATGTCTGGGACATGCGCCCATCAACTTTGAAATACCCCTTTCTGGCCTGTGTGCTCTCCGCCGTCCCGCTGGTTCAGGCCGCGATGGAGGGACATGCCGAACCCGATGCCGTGGTGCTGAAAACCGGCGACACGCGGCGCGGAGTCATTGTGAAAAACACAGCCCAAGAAGTCTGGCTGCAGGAAAAATACGGCATTGCGGAAATCCCGAAATCCTCGGTCAGCCGCATTCTGGATGGTGTGGACTCCGGCATGGAATACACGGAGCCGACGCGGGCCGGCGATCTGCCGTCTTGGCGGGTCATGGTTAACGACCTGCGCAACAACGATGCGATCCAGAGCCTGCGCCAAATCCCTGCCACCACGATCGACAACGGGATTTTAAAAAATGTGCCTTACCTGTCCTTCCGGGTGAACGAGTTTGCGGAATTGAATGTTTACGGCAACCCCGACGATCCGGCAGGCGTTGAAATCGGCGTGTATGGCCGGCAAAACCGCGATGTGCGGACCCTGCGGACTCTCCGGGCGTTCATGGCGGGGTTTCTGGGTTCGAAGGAGGAGATTGCGGCCCTCTACAGTCTGCCCCTGAAGACCGGCGGAGAGAAGCGGATCGGCAAAACCTCGATTCAGATCACCCCTCCCGATGCGCCTGATGCCTATGGCGGGTGGTGGATTTTGGTGAACCATCCCTCCAAACTTGAGCAGTCCCGCCTGAACGATACCGAGTATGCGGCTCTCACGCGCCCGATGGCGGAGGTGGCCAGCCGTTCGGGCAAATTGAAAACCGGTTGGAGCATGGAGCATTTGACCGAGGCGCTCACGGGTATCCAAGGCGACAATGCCACAGCGGTTTTCTTGAAAGGATTTTTCCGCGACAAATCCGGGGTTTTCCGGCCCCTGGCGGGAAATCTCTGAAACTCGCGGGCGTCAGTGTTGGCGCGGCGGGAGACGGCCCTCGCGGCGATAGAAGTCGCAGGCTGCGGCCAGCGCCTCGCGGGCCGAGTATTGTGCGCGCCAACCGGTCGATTGCTCAAATCGTTCCGGGCTCACCACCCAGCGGTTGTGGAGGATTTCGCGCACCCGGTCCCGGGTGAGGCTGGGATTGGCCTCGCGCAGCGCGGGAACGGCATCGATGAGGAGGGAGGCGGCCCGGATCGCCCAATGAGGGATCGGCAGGGAAAGACCCTTGCCCCCCGTCAGCGCGGCCGCCTCGGCCACCAACTCCGCATCACTGAGAAGTTCGCCGGATGCCACGTAGGCACTGCCCGTGAAGCCGGTCTCCCAAGACGCATCAATGGCGGTCAGCAGGTCGCGCACGTCCAGAAAGCTGAACATCTTGGTTTGCAAGCCCGGCTTCGGCCGCACGCGCCCGCCGGCCATCCGGAACAAGGGCAGTGTGGCAGAGTCCCGGGGGCCGAGAATCATGGGCGGCCGCAAGACGGCCAGTTGGCGCCCGGTGTCCCGCAGTCGGCCCTCCAGATCGAGCTTCGAGCGCCCATACCACGTGACCGGCTGGTCCTCGTGTTCCTCACGCCGGCTGGGAAGGCCTGCTGGCGTGGGGCCGCCGGCGGACTGTGAGGACAGGACCACGGTGGCGCAACCTGCTGGAATCGCGGAGAGGATTCGAAGCGTCCAATCCACATTCACAGACCGGTAGGCCGCTTCGCTTCTTGCAAAAAGCACGCCGGCCGCGAGCACCGCGTGCGTCGGTTC
Source organism: Chthoniobacter flavus (assembly GCA_945883435.1). Taxonomy (GTDB): domain Bacteria; phylum Verrucomicrobiota; class Verrucomicrobiia; order Chthoniobacterales; family Terrimicrobiaceae; genus UBA967. The sequence continues at coordinate 6,461 of CAMCXK010000059.1, forward strand.
GATGCGGGGCCACAGCGCCGGATCCTGCGGGAGCGCCTCGACGCAGGTGGGGCTCAGGCCCTCGAATTCCAGCTGTGCCCGCAGCTTGTCGGCATCGCGCACGACGGCGAGGACGCGGGAACCCCGTGAGACCTCGCGCAAGAGCAGGTTGCGGCCGACGAATCCCGTCGCGCCTGTCAGCAGAACAACCCGCCCGGCCACTGTGGGAATCAGGGGTTCGCGGGAGCTTCAGCCGCCTGAGGGGTGGCGTTTTGCTGCTTGGAAACCTTGAATTTCTCGACCACCGCAGCCGCATCCTTGTCGGTCTCGGCGAGTTTCAAGAGATCGTTGAGCATCTCGGTGTAGCGGGATTGAACCTGCTGCGATTGCTGCACCAGGGCTTCCCGCTGCTTCACGAGACCTTCCAGGTTTTTTTCCGATTCTGTCAGCGCCACGATCTGGCGGTCCAAATTGTCGGATTGCCAGCGCATCGAGGAGCGGTTTTGCGAGAGATTGCTGATTTGCGAGAAAAGAAACACACAAAAGGCCGCTGCCAGAAGGGCCACCGGGAGGTGGATTCCCAAGTTCTGAAGTGTCTGGGTGGGTTGTTCGTCGGAAACGTCGAATTCGTCCATGGCGTGTCAGGGGTTGGGTTTCGCTTCGATGCCGTATTTTTTCAACAGCGCCTCGATCTTGGAGTTCTTGGATTGGATTTGCAACGCGGCCAAATCGCGAATGATGGCGGGCCCGACTTGGTTCGCCAGTTGGGCGGCGGACTCGATTTGTTGCTGCTGGGCTTGCAGGATTTGCTGCTGGCCTTGAATGGCCGTCTGACGCGCTTGAATGTCGTCCTGTTGATTTTGAAGCGAGCGCTGAACGCTTTGATTCGTCCATGTGCCGATGAGGAACCACAGGCTCAGGACCACAGCCAGCCCGGACAGACCGGACGAGAGGAGGAGGGGTTGCATGGGAGGCTGCATCATCGTCGGACCGCTCGCGATGTCAAGTTTCCGATCGAACGCCTGCGGGCCTCACGTGCCGCAGAACGTGCGGTAGGGCGGAGTGCCGGCCGGTGGCGGCAAGAGCCAATCCGCAGGAAGGTTGTCCGCGACAAACGGCCGGGTCACGGCCTCGAACAATGCGTGAAAACCTGCCAATTCACCAGCCCGCGAGGCGTTCTCCAAAACCGATTCGACGGCGAGGTTGCGGGGCACGACCGCCGGATTGGCATGTTTCAATGCGGTGACCGCCTCGGATGTGGACGGGAAACTCCTTTTCAACCGCGCCCTCCACTCACGGCACCATTCACCCGGGAGACCCTGCGGGGCGGTGGAATCCTCCACAAGCCCCGCAAGGGAGTGGAAGGTGTTTGTCCAGTCGGCCTGCGCGGATTCGATTTCCGAAATCACCTGTTCGATCCATCCCGCGTCGTTCACGCCGGAATCGCGGAGTCCGAACTTGCGCCGGAAAACGCTCAACCATGCCTCTTGAAATGTGGATTCGAACGCGCGCAGGCATTCGTTCGCCTCTTCCAGAGGGTGGTCGCCCGTCCAGGCGGGAAGAACCGCCTCGGCCAATCGCGCCAGATTCCAAGCCGCGATGGAGGGCTGATTGCGGTAGGCGTAGCGCCCGTGCCGGTCGATCGAACTAAAAACCGCATCGCTGCGGAAGCGGTCCACAAACGCACACGGGCCATAGTCGATCGTCTCGCCCGACAAGGCCATGTTGTCCGTGTTCATGACGCCATGCACAAATCCCACACCCATCCATTCCGCCACCAAACGCGACTGGCGCTGAATGCAGGCTTCAAGAAGCGCCCGGGCCGGATTTTTCCCCGCTGGAATTCCATGACGCGCATTGGTGTATTCGATCAGCGTCTTCAAGGCACCGGAGTCCCCCAACGCGGAGGCGAACTCGAGGGTGCCCACCCGCAAGTGGCTGGAAGCCACGCGCACCAAAACCGCTCCGGGAAGTGGACCGTCCCGCAAAACCGTTTCCCCGGTCGCCACCACTGCGAGGCTTCGCGTGGTGGGAATGCCCAGCGCGTGCAGGGCCTCGCTCACGAGATATTCGCGCAGCATCGGGCCGACCGCCGCCCGGCCATCTCCACCCCGCGAGAAGGGCGTGCGGCCGGAGCCTTTCCATTGGATATCCCAGCGCCGGCCGTCGGGTGCGATCTGCTCGCCCATCAAGATGGCCCGACCGTCCCCGAGCATCGTAAAGTGCCCGAATTGATGCCCCGCATAGGCTTGGGCCAGCGGAGTCGAGCCCGGTGGAATGGCATTGCCCGCGAGCGTGGCCAATCCGGCTCCCTCCCGCAGGGCTTCCGCGTCCAAGCCGAGTTCGGCACACAATGGCCCGTTCAGCGCAAGCAACCGGGGGGCGGCCACGGGTGTCGGATCGACCCTCCGATAGAGGATCTCCGGCAGTTCCAAATAGCCCGTGTGAAAATTCCAACCTTCCCGTGAGTGTGGCATTTCCAACCGATGAGGGGATCGTCGGGTGGATGCAACCTGCAAAAATTCACAGACCCTATAAAAGTTGCAGGCCGCTGCGACGATTGCCACAGCGGCCTGCTGTTCCCCCCAGAACGCATTCAACTTCGCACGACTCCTGATCGGAGGCAAGAAGTTTTTTCAATTTTTTTTTGCCGGAGTTTCGTGCGGTTCATCCACACGCTGCCGGGAGACGATTTTCTTTGAAGATGCCGGGCGAGAATGTCGCGGGCGGAGGTCCATGTCATCGGGTAGCGGAAATGAATCTTTTCACATCTTTGCCTCCGGCGGGAGGCATTTAATGCGGCTCGCAGGCCGGTGCCGAGGGGCAGAGGTCGCGCAATTCGCAGGAGGCGCAATCGGGTTTCCGAGCGGCGCAGCGCCGGCGGCCGTGGAAGATGAGCCAGTGGCTCAGGTCGGTCCATGTCGATCGTGGAAAAAGAGCCATCAGATCGTGTTCGACGCGGACCGGGTCGGTGTGGGACGTCAAGCCGAGGCGGCGGGCAAGGCGTCCCACGTGGGTATCGACCACAACACCCTCATTCAGGGAAAAGGCGTTTCCGAGGACGACGTTGGCGGTTTTCCGGCCCACGCCGGGGAGGGCGGCCAATGCCTCAAGCGTCGAGGGGACCTCCCCGCCGTGCCTCTCCAGAAGCGCCTGCCCCATGGCGCGGAGGTTTTTGGCCTTGTTGCGGTAGAAGCCGGTGGATCGGACGAGGGCCTCGAGTTCCTCTTGAGGAATCTCTGCGTAGTCGCGGGCGGCGGGGCATCGCGCGAACAGGGCGGGCGTGGTGAGGTTCACGCGCTTGTCCGTGCACTGCGCCGATAGAATCGTGGCGACAAGAAGCTCGAGGGGGTTTGAGGAAACGAGTTCGCAATGCGCATCCGGATAAATCGCCGGCAGGCGCCGGGCGAGTTCCCCGGCCAGTGTTTTGCGGGCGGAGGCGGTCTGTCGCTTCGGCCGGGCGGCGGCCTGCCTGCGGGGCTTGGGATTAATCGTCGTCGTCATCATCCCCGCCGAGTGAGGCGAGCTTTTGTTTGGCTTGGGCAGCGAGTTTGTCACCCGGGAAATCCTTGACGATTTGGCGGAAGGCGGCCTTCGCGCGGTCGAGTTGCTGGGTTTTGAACTTGGGATCGGTGCTGGCGGCGGCCTGTTGTTCGAGCAGGAGCCCGCCCTCCCAAAGGCCTTCGGCGGCTGCGGCCGGGACGCCCGAGTAGAACTGCGGGATTTTCATGAAGAAGTCGATGGCCGACGCCCGGTTTTCGTCCTTTTTCTTCGGGTCGGATTCGGCGGCGGTTTTGTCCTTCATGATATGTCCGTAGAGCAGGAAGGAATTGGCGCGGAGCTCGGCGGTGGCGTTTTGGGCGCGGATGATGCCGCCGAGTTTTTGCATGGCGTCGTCGAGTTTGCCGGAGGCGCGTTCGGCTTGGGCGATGCCGTAATCGGCTTCGAGTCCCTTGGGCGACCAGGGGTAGTCGGTTTTCAATTGCTGGAAGAGGCGGCCTGCGGTGGCGGTGTCACCTTTTTGCTGGGCCACGCGGCCTTTGCCGAAGAGGGCGGTCGCTTGAGCCTCCTGCTGAAGGGCTGTGGGCGGAGTGGCAAGCGGGTAATCGGCGGCGAGTTTGTCGAAAACGACAAGCGCTTTGTCGGTCTCCCTCCCTTCGACCAGGGCCAGGCCGTAGATTTCGAGGTCTTTCGGGCTGTAAACCACGGTGGTATCGAAGGCTTCGGCCATTTTGGAGAGGGCGCGGGGTTTGTCCGTGTCCGCGATGAAAGCGGCTTGGGCGAAGAGGATTTTGCTCTTGGCGGCGGAATCGGTCGATTTGTCCGCAAGGCCTTGCAGGCTGGATTCGACAGCGGCATTGTCTTTGAGACCGGAGCGGACAAGCAGGCGTTCGTTCGCCAGAAGGGATTGCAGGCCGGGAACGACGTCCGGGCTCTGCGGATACTGGTCAAGAAGGGTCTGCAGGGCCGCCATCGAGGCGTCGAGGCGTGATTTCCACTGGGCGCGATCGGCTTCATTCAGCGAAGTGTAATTCGTCGCCAGGCGCTCGGCTGCTGTGCGGTTGAGTTCCGCGATTTTGACATAGGCGCCGGCGGAGTTCGGGTTTTGCGGGTATTTCGAGGCAAATTCCGACCACGTGGCGATCGCCCCGTCGATATCCTGGGCATTGGTCTGGTTTTGGGCGATCGAGTTGAAGGCGAAGTAGACTTTGTCGTCAGTGGGATACTTTGCGATGAAGTCCCGCATGAGCGTGTTGATCGCCTCGACGTTTTGGGCGGCGGCATGCACCTGGGCACGGGCGAAAAAGGTGAATGGCGCGGGTGGCGAGTCGGGGAAGCGCTCGGCCACCTCGGCGAGGGTGGCCAGGCCGGCGTCCTTTTGACCGGTGGCGATTTGGGCGTTGCCCAGCGCAAATGTGGCGAGTGGCAGAAGCGGGCTGTCGGCATTTGATTGGATGAAGGCCTGCAAAAGCGGAATCGAGCCCGCCTGGTCGCCTTTCTGCTGCGTGCAGGCCGCGATCCAGTAGGCGGATTCGGCGGCCTGGGGAGTGCCGGGAAATTTGTCCACCGTGGCCTTGTAGGCTTGGATCGCTTCGTCCCACTTTGCGGTGTCGCGATGGATGTTGGCGATGCCGAACTGCGCGATCACCGCCACCTCGGGAGTGGGGTTTTTTTGAAGGGTGCCTTGAAATGTGGTGAGGGCGTCGGCGTATTGCTTGAGACCCAGTTGGGCCTGGGCTTTTTGAGCCACCGAGAGCGAGGCGAAGCGCCCCTGCGGATAAAGGCGGAGCGAGTCGTCGAAGTAGCGGAGCGAGTCTGCGGCCCGGCCTTGCGAAAGGAGCATGTTGCCGATGAGGAAAGGCAGGTTCTCAGCCAGCGGTTTGCCGGAGTAGGCGGCTTGGAACTGGTCGTAGTTTTGCACCGCCGGCTCGGCCGCTCCCTGAACGGCGTAGCCGCAAGTCTTGAAATACAAAGCCCGCATTTTGTCGTCATCCGCAGCCAGGAACGGGGTGATGTGGTCGATCACCACACGCGATTCGTTTGTGCGGCCGGCATTAAAGAAAATCTCGCCGAGTTTCAGCACTGCTTGAGCGGTTTGGTCGGGCTTGGCCGAGATTTCGGCGAGTTTTTTGAGTTCCCGCTCGTTTTCCTTGTCGAGTTGGGCCTTCAGCGGAAGGTTCCGGGCCAGAAGGGCGTTCTTCTTGCGGGCAGCGAACGAGGCCACCTTCTCCTGTTGTTGGGCAACAATGGACTCCTTCGGGGAGACGGCCATGTAGGCATCCGCCGCCTGGTTGTAAAGTGGCTGGCGCTCGCCCTCGGGGCTGAACGCGGCGCGCATGAAGAGGATTTCCCCGGTTTGGAACTGGGCGTCGTTGACGAGGGCGAGATCCTTTTTGCCGTCGATGATCTCGCGGAGGATGTCTTGGGCTTGCTTGAGAAGGTCGAGGCCCTTGGTCTTGTCACCTCCGGAGCGGGTGATTTCGTCACCACCTTGGGTGGCGAGCGTGATGGCCAGAAGGTTTTTGCTTCCGTCGATCGTGGCGCTGGCGGGGAACTTTTGAATGTTTTCGCGGAGATCGGTCACCGCTTTGGGGAAATCCTGAACCTGGTAGGCGCAAAGCGCGCGGCCGTAAATGGCGGATTCCAACTCGGGGGAGGTTGGATATTTGGTGATAAAATCCGAATAGCTCTTGATGGCCTGTTCAAGGATGCCTTTGCGGCCGCTGTCGCTGGGCGGGAGCGACATGCCCTTGGCGGCGAGGATTTGCGGGCGGAGGTTGTCCACCACGGCGGCCTGCTCCGCTCCCAGCGGGCCGGACTTCGTTTTATCAAGACTCGTCAGCGCCTTGTCGAATTCCCCGAGGTAAAACCGGCAGATGGCGAGCTGGATCTGCGCGGTTTGGACTGAAATATCGGTCGGATATCCCGAGATCACCCCTTCGTAGGCGGCCGCCGCGCCTTTGTAATCGGCACTGGAAAGAAGGTCGTAGGCGGTGGCGAGTTCCTGCTGGGCAGCTTGGGATTGGGCATGAAGGGAGGAAAGGGGAGCCGCAAGAAATGTGGCGGTTGCAAAAAGCAAGGCGGGGAGCTTCTTCATAGAGGATTAGGAGTTAGTTCAAATCGGGGCCGCTTGCCACCCGATTTTTGAGGTCTCCACCTGCCCGAAACGAAGTTGGCCCCATTCGGCGGGACGGTGGAACTTTGGCACCGGATGCGGGGAGGAACTCGAAAGCACCGGCAGACCGCCGCCCCGGGTTGCATCGTAGCGGCAGAAGGAAAACCCTGTTTCCGTGCCGGCCCGCAGTGTGCCGCTTCGCGAGAACAGTGTGGCCGGAATGCAAGCCAGCACCTCCCATCGCCCGGTTGCATGATTGACCTTGGTCCGGCTGGCAAAGAACCCGTCCTCGAGAGGCTGCATCGCCGCACCGGCTTCGGAGAAAAAAAACTGAGCCCGCCAATTCGACGGCGTCACATGAAGTTCGAAATAGCGGGTCTCGCCGCCGGGTTGGAAAAACATTTCAAAAACATCTCCCAGTTCCCACGTGCGCTGGTTGGGGCCGCTTGACTGGCTGAAAATCTCATCGTCCCGAAGATCCGCATGCACCAGCAGGGCCTGCGGCATCCATGCGCAACGAACCCGTGCCGGACGAAAGGCGGATTCCAGCTCCGGACGCCATGGTTGGCCGAGTTCGATCAAGGGGGCGGAAGCCAAAGCCTCCACAAATCCGCGGGGGTCATCGATGTCGGGTTGCCTGTGCAGCAGCGGGCACTGGACCTCCGGCCCGCTCATGGAGCGGCTCCCGAGCGCACGATATTAGCCGGGGCGTAAAGATCCTTGTTGGAGGACTGGAATTCCGCCTTGAGCTGCACGCGGATTTTGGACACGTCCACGAGTTTGTAACCTTCAAAACGCAACCGCCCGCCTGTGCCGCCGTTGTGACTGATGCCCACGAGGAGATGGCAGGCGTCGTGATGGACTTTCCCGGTGGTGGATTTCGGCTCGTAGTAAAATGTGCGAAGTGTGCTCGCGCGGGATTCGGCGGCGAACAATTTCGGATCCAGATAAACATGGCCGCCATCGGCCAGCACCAGATGCAGGTCCGGATAACCGCTGCGCTGCTCCCCGCCCGCGGACGTTGCGGGAATCCGGCACGTCCAGCCGGGGACGGTATTGCAACGGGCCAGCAAATCGTCCTCGATGAAGCGGCTGGCTTCATTGATGCGTCCCGCCGAGTGAACCGGATGCGAAGGATCGTTGAGGGCCGTGATCGAGGCTGTGACGACCTCCTCCAGCGTTCGGAGCCAGGCGGCGTTTGAGTCCACGGGCTGGATACGGCATCCCGAGGAGGCTTCGAGCACCGATGAGAACGGGATGTTTTTGAGTTCCCCGCCGTGACGGAGAAGCCATGGGATGAATGTCGCGGCGGGATCCGGCTCCCCCCGCAGTGCGAGGGGGGCCAGAAGAAGAAGTCCCAACGCGGCCCGCCGCATTAGAACGTCACGTTCATCTGCGCACCGAGCACGAGTGCGTTCGGAATCTCGCCTGTGCCGCCGGGATTGATGATCCACTGGAGGTTGGGCTGGACATAGGCGAAGCGGGTGATTTGGAACCGGTAGCCGGCTTCCAGAGCGACTTCGTAGGAGGGCGATCCTGCGCCCGTCGCGGCCACGGTATCCGCGTAGTCATCGCTGAAATTTCCATACGCCATGCCGAGCATTGTGATGTCTTGATTGCGGCCCGGAATGGCTCCGCGGTAGACGATGCCGGAGTTCACTTGGAAGGGGAGTTTCGAAATGTTGTCTTGGGGTGAGAGGACAAAGGCGGACCACAGCGTGAGTCCCTGGTCGCTGCCCGGGGCCTCCTGCCACACCATTTGGTCGGCATGCCAGTAGAAGCCGTAGGAATTCCCGGCCGTCTCGGCCTCTCCGAATTGCTGGAACTGCCACGGGGAGTAATACGCGCCAAACCAATAGTTGCCGGGCAGGCCCCGCATTTCAGGCGCGCTCGCAGGCGTCACACGGGATTTGCCTTCCGCGAGGGATTTCCCGTCCTTCACGGATTTGCCGTTGCTCGACGATTCGGTCACGGGCCGTTTATTGAACTCGGGTGTCCATCCCGCCTGGGCGATCATCAGAACGCCATCGGAGCTGTTCATGCTCCAATTCAAACCATGGTCGCGGTAAAGGTTGAGCTGGGTGGCCTGGTAAAGACCGGCCATGGCAAACCAATCGGGCGAGGGATCCACGCGCAGGCGGGCACCCCAGACCGAGCCCG
>CAMCXK010000060.1 GCA_945883435.1 Chthoniobacter flavus
ACGCCAGGCATTGACGCTGCTCATGGCGACCTGGCGCCGCCCGGATCTTTTGCTGCTCGATGAACACACGGCCGCGCTCGATCCCAGGAGTGCCGACAAGGTGGTGGAGTTGACCCGGAGCATTATTGCCCGCGATTCCCTCACCGTTCTCATGGTCACCCACTCGATGCGGCAAGCCGTGGATCTCGGAGACCGACTGGTCATGATGCATTTCGGTTCCGTCCTTCACGACCTGCATGGGGCGGAAAAATCGGATTCCTCTCCGGAATCCCTTTTGCAGCGCTTTCATTCGGCCGATCGCGATTCATGAACCCTGCCTCAATGCGCATCGACTGTCTTTCGATGATCTTCGGGCTTTTTTTTCTCTTCATTCCCTTTGGCCTCGGAGCGGAGACTGAAATTTACTCCTACAGGGAAAACCGCGAGCTTGTCTCGTTGGTGAACCGCGCTGCGGATTTGATCCGGCAAACGGGCGAGGCGGCATTCAACGAGTTCGCCAAGATAGACTCCAAGTGGCTTGGCAACCAGCGCTACCTCTTTGTCTATGACTCCGATGGACTTTGCGTGTTCGACCCCGTCGAGGCCGGTTTTGTTGGAAGGAATCTCTCAAACCTGCAGGACTTCCACGGGTATCCGGTCGTCTCCCGGATGCTTGATCTGTTCAGTAATCCCGATCCAGACGCGGCCGGATGGTTTTTCTACCTTTGGGAGGACCCCCGCCATTCCACTCCGGTTTGGAAGGGTGCCTACGTCCGCAAGGCGATATCCCCAACTGGTCGGGCTTATGCCGTGGGCAGTGGACTTTACCGGGTGAAAGTCGAAAAAGTTTTTGTCGAAAATCTGATTTCGGATGCCGCGGATTTATTGGCATCCCGTGGAAAAGCGGTCTTGTTTTCCGAGCTTTTGAATCCCGACTCGCGATTTCAAATCCTCGATTTGCATATCTCCGTGCTCGCCGGGAATGGCGACATTCTTGTGGACCCGGCATTTCCGAACCTCGCCCGGAAACGGAATGTTGGTGACTACACCGATGGCGCGGGGCGCAACTTTTTCGATGTCATCCGCAATTCGCTTTCAATCTCCGAAAGCGCCTGGAGCCTTCGCATCCTGCCCCGGTATTCCCGCTCCGGTATGGCCCGCCATCTCGTTTTTGCGCGCCGTGTTGTTCAAGATGGCGAGATTCTCTACCTCACAGCCAGCTTCATTCCTCCCACGCCGGTTTGGATGAAGTAGCCTGTCCGCTGATCATGCCCGACAAGCCTCAAGATATCCTCTACGGTCTCAACGAGCGCCCGCCATGGAGCGTTGTCATCCTTGTTTCCCTCCAGCACATTTTTTTGATGTCGAGCACGCTGGTGTTGCCCATCGTCCTCATCGCCGAGATCGGGGGGGCATTTGAGCAGGTCCGCTCCGTGGTGGCGCTCACCATGATTGCGTGCGGTCTTGGCACGATTTTGCAGGCGCTGCGCTGCGGGGGGGTTGGATCAGGTTTTGTGTGCCCGAACCTCTGCGGGCCGAATTTCTTTGCCGCCTCCATGGAGGCCGCATGGATGGGGGGGCTGCCCCTGCTGCGGGGAATGACGGTTTTCGCCGGTCTTGTTGAATTCGTTTTCGCCCGGTTTGTCGGCCGATTGAAATTTCTCTTTCCTCCCGAGGTGACCGGTCTGGTCGTCTTCATGGTGGCCATTGGACTGGTGCCGCTGGGGCTCTCGAAATTCCTGGGCATCGAATATGAGGGGGAATCGATTGAACCATCCACCCTGGCTGTCGCCTCGACGACGCTGGCGATCATGGTCGGGCTCAATATCTGGAGCAAAAAGCTTCGCCTCTATGCCGTCTTGATCGGTTTTGCCACCGGCTATGGACTTTCCTCGGCTTTTGGTCTGCTGAACGTCTCCGGCATCCGCATGTCGCTCGATGCCCCTTGGCTGGCCTCTCCGTTTTTGGATGGATTGCCGGGACTTGCCTTTGATTGGTCTCTCGTTCCGGTGTTCGTCATCGCTTCGATCACCGGTGCCTTGAAATCGTTCGGCAATTTGATCACGAGCGAAAAAATCAATGACGACTGCTGGACCGCGCCAGACATGCGCCGCATCTCCGGGGGTCTCATGGCGGATGCCGCCTGCGTTACGGTTTCCGGACTCATCGGTGGCATGGCGTCGGATACCTCTGCCAGCAATGTGTCACTCACAAGAGCCAGTGGCGTGACGAGCCGCATCATTGGCTATTCCGCCGGACTATTGTTCGTCCTTTTGGGCTTCTCGCCGCTTGTTTCCGGATTCCTCGTGCTTATGCCGTCCCCGGTGATGGGAGCCATTCTTTTGTATGTGACGAGTTTTATGATGGTAGCCGGCGTGCAGATCATCTGGTCCTCGGGCCTCGACATGCGCAAGACTTTTGTTGTGAGTATCCCGTTGATATTCGGTCTGGGTCTCTCTTGGTTCCCTTCCGCCGTTGTCAGCCTCCCAGTCGGCTTGAGGGCCTTTGCCGATTCCCCTCTTACACTGACCACTGTGCTGGCAATCGTCTTGCACCAAATCCTCCGGATTTCCTCTGGCTCGAAAAAAAACACCGCCTGATGACCGCGTCTGGGAGTTGCGACAATCGATGAAATCCCGATCCACGATTTGGGCCGTTTTTGTCATACTGCTTGTGTCGTCTTCACTGACCTGGCCGGTGATGAAGTGGGGCAGTGACTTGATTTCGCCACTCTGGTTCGGCTTTGGCCGGATTGCTGTGGCGATGACGGGAATTTTCCTCCTGCTGGCCTTCACGCGCTCGCTTGCCTGGCCGAAACGCGGAGACTTCAAGCTGATCGCCATCGTTGGAATCTTCCAAATGGCATTGTTCATCGTATTTGCCCATCTCGGGATCGAACATCTTCATGCCGGCCATGCGAACATCCTTTGCTACGCCACACCGCTGTTCGTGGTTCCCGCGGGCATCGCCTTTCACGGGGAGAAGATCAATCGTCTCAAGGCCTTTGGCTTTCTTCTTTGCCTGCTGGGAGTCGGGGTGCTTTTCAGTCCGATGAATCTGGATTGGAGCCATGGCGAGGCATGGTTTGCGAGTGGCCTCCTTCTCCTCTCGGCGGCAGGGTGGGGGATTTCCATCCTTGCTGTGCGCCATCTGCGGCCTGTCAGCCCCCTGCCGGTCTTGCAAGCCTGGCAATCGCTTCTCGCCTGTCTGCTTTGCCTCGGCTTGGCCCTTCTTTTTGAACCGGAAGCCAACATCGTCTGGAGCCCCCAAACCGCCGGTGTGCTGCTTTTTACCGGCCTCATCGCGGGGGCATTTGGCCAATGGGCGATGATGTTGGTGCAAAAGGAACTTCCTTCCCAAGTCTCCTCCACCGCCTTTCTAAGCATCCCCGTGGTGACCCTTTTCACCTCTGCTTTTCTGGTGGGGGAACCCCTGACCGGAGCAAAGTTGATCGCCGCCACGCTGGTTATTCTGGGCTCTCTCGCCGTCACATTCGCGCATCGCGCGGATTCCGCGGCTTGAATTTCCGACACCGCCGGCTCGGTCTTGGCGATGGCGGGAATCGGTTCCGCTCTCCGGAAAAGCCTTTCAAATGGAGGGGGCTTTGGTTTTCAATTGCCACAGTCCTGTAATGCCCGATCCCGTTTCGAACCTCACCCCCGTCCCGACGGACGCTGATTACCGGAGAATCGCGGAGTTGGTTTATGTTCACAGCCGCATCAGCCTCGGTGACGGCAAGCGGGAGTTGGTGTCCTCACGTCTGGGCAAGCGGTTGCGCCTTCTTCAATGTGGTTCGTATGCGGACTACTGCGCCTTGCTGGCCGGCCCCGGGGGGGCTGAGGAGATCAACCATCTGGTGGACGCCATTTCCACAAACCACACGTTCTTCTTCCGGGAAAAAAAGCATTTTGATTTCTTTGAGGAGGTGGTGCTGCCGCAGTTTCATGCCGATGCCTCCTATCGAGGCGATGGTTGTCTACGCTGTTGGAGTGCCGCTGCTTCCACCGGCGAGGAACCCTACTCGATTGCGATCCTTCTTGCCCTTCATGCCGAGAAATCGCCCGGCTTCCGCTGGGAGTTGGATTGCTCGGACATCAGCCGCAGCGCCATCGAAAGCGCCCGCTCGGGCGTTTATCCCGACGCCCGGATCGAAGGCGTGCCGGCCGATTGGCGCCGGAAATTCTTCCAAAAAGGCGTGGGCTCGCAGGCCGGCAACTGCCGCATCAAATCCGCCGTCCGCGCTCCAATCCGCTGGCACCTCATGAACCTCTTCCAGGAGGCCTATCCCTTCGACAAGAAATTCCACGTGATTTTTTGCCGCAATGTCATGATCTACTTTGACCGGCCATCCCAGGAATGGCTGGTGCAGCGCATGTCGCGCCTGCTTCTGCCCGGCGGCTATCTCATGGTCGGCCATTCCGAAAGCCTGTCCGGCATCCACCACGGCCTGCAGATGGAGAAGCCCGCAATTTACCGAAAAGCCCCAAGATGATGAGCAAACGCATCAAAGTCCTCGTTGTGGACGACTCCATGGTCGTCCGAAAACTTGTCAGCGACGCCCTCCGCACCGATCCCGGCATCGAAGTGGTCGGCACGGCCACCGATCCGTTCATGGCCCGCGACAAAATTCTCGAACTCAAGCCCGACGTGCTCACGCTGGATATCGAAATGCCGAAAATGGACGGGCTGACATTCCTCAAAATTCTCATGAAACAGCACCCGTTGCCGGTGATTATCATGAGTTCTCTGAGCCAGGCAGGATCGCGCATCGCGCTCGACGCCCTGGAGGCCGGCGCGGTCGATGTGCTGGCAAAGCCGAGCAGCAGCGGCTTTCGCAACGAGATGACGCCGGAATTGATCCTCAAGGTGAAGGCGGCCGCGAGTGCGACGGGCCACCGGCTCGCTCCCGGATTCGGGGGCGGCACCGGGCGCATCACCGGCGGCACCGTGCGCTATCATCCGCGCCAGTTGATTTTTCTCGGAGCTTCGACCGGCGGCACCGAGGCGTTGAAAGAGGTGTTTTCGCAGCTGCCGGGCGACCTGCCGGGCATCTGCATCGTGCAGCACATTCCGGGCAGCTTCAGCGGACCGTTTGCCGAGCGCTTGAACTCGGTTTCGGCGGTCGAGGTGCGCGAGGCGCGCGATGGCGATGTCTTGCACCCGGGATTGGCTCTGGTGGCGCCGGGAGACTACCACATGGTCCTCCAGAAGCGGGGGGCTGATGGCTTCATGGTGCAGGTCAAACAAGGGCCGAAAATCATGCACCACCGACCTTCGATCGATCTGCTGTTCGAGTCTGCCGCTCCCATCGCCGCCTCCCGGGCGGTGGCGGGCATTTTCACCGGCATGGGCCGGGACGGAGCCGACGGCCTCCTCGCTCTTCGCAAGGGCGGGGCAAGAACATTTGCCCAAGATGAAAAAACAAGTGTCGTCTACGGAATGCCCCGCGTCGCCGCGGAGGTGGGCGCTGTGGAAAAAGTCCTGCCTCTGCAAGCCATTGCGACCTACATCGTGAAGGCGGCCGGCCTGGCGGCAGCCGTGCGGCCTCCGGAGTGATCGGCCTTGCCGGACTCCGGCGAAAGCGTGATTTGAACCAGGGCCCGCGGGTCGAGGATCAGTCCGACTTTCCCGTCGCCCAGAATCGCCGCGCCGGCCAGGGCCTTGTTGTTTTTAAACCGCTCATCGAGGCTTTTGATCACAACCTCCTGCTTGCCGATGAGTTCGTCCACCAGGACGCACCGCTGTTGGTTGGCTGATTCCACCACAATGACCAGCGCCTTGGTTGGATCGGTGGTTTTTGCCGGGATGTCGAAGTAGTCATGCAGGCGCAGCATCGGTCGCAATTTGCCGCGCACTTTCACCACCTCGCCTTTGCCATAAACCGTCGAGAGCATCTCCGGCGTGGGGCGGAACGACTCGCACACCGACAGCGTGGGGAAGATGTAGCGTTCCTCACCGACCCGGGCGATCAGTCCGTCGATAATGGCCAGTGTCAGAGGGAGGAAAATCCGGAAGGTTGTGCCCTGGCCGAGGGTGGAGTCGATTTCAATTTTTCCCCGGAGCTTGGCGATGTTTTGTTTGACCACGTCCATGCCGACCCCCCGGCCTGAGATGTCGGTGACTTTCTCAGCCGTTGAAAATCCCGGAGCGAAGATGAGTTCATTGATCTGGCTGTCCTCCAAAACGGCATCCGGCGCGACAATGCCCCGCTCCACCGCTTTGGCCAAAATTCGTTCCCGGTTCAGCCCGGCCCCGTCATCCACGATCTCGATGACCATGCTGCCGCCTTGATGGAAAGCCGACAGGCGGATCGTTCCTTTGGCCGGTTTGCCCTTGGCTTCGCGTGCGGCGGGCGTCTCGATACCGTGATCCACGGAATTCCGGATCATGTGCATGAGCGGATCGGCGAGTTCCTCGACCATCGTGCGATCCATCTCGGTTTCCTCTCCGCTGATGACCAATTCGATCTCCTTGCCGATCGATGCGGTCAGGTCGCGCACGAGGCGGTTCATTTTTTGGAAGGTCGCTTTGATGGCCACCATGCGCAGCGACATGGCGATTTTCTGCAGTTCCAACGCGATTTGGCTGAGCTGAAGAAGATTCCGGCTCAATTGCTGGCTGCGAAGGTTGACCAGATCGGGGTGCTGGGAAACTTGGGATTGCGCGATCACCAGTTCGCCCACCAGTTCGACCAGACTGTCGAACTTGCGGGTGTCGACCTTCATCATCTGAGAGCCGCCTTTTTTCGATTCTCCGGAAGCCGCCTGTTTGCGGGCGGCCACCGGCGCTCCCGCGGCGGTTTCCTTGGGCGCGGCGACGGGCGCTTGGGGATTCGCGATCACATCCTTCACGCGGGCTGTGAGGTCGTTCACAGGGACGTGAATCGGCTCGACCGGCTTGCGGCGTTCCAGTTGCTCTTGAAGTTCGTCGGCGAAATCCTTGAGCACATCCTTGCCTTCCAGAATCAAGTCGATCACGGGTTGCGTCAGCTCGAGTTTCCCGCCGCGAGCGAGATCCAGCAGGTTCTCCAACTCGTGCGACAGGCGGTTCACCGGGTGCAACCGGAGAAAGCCCGAGGCGCCCTTGAAGGTATGAAACGCGCGGAAGATTGAACTCAACGTTGTCGCATCGTCCGGTTGCTCCTCCAGAACCAGCACCCCCTGCTCGATATTTTCCAAGTGCTCCCGCGCCTCGTTGGAGAATTCCACAAGGATATCCCCGTCGTTTTCGAGGTCGATGGAGGTGTATTCGTCCGCCTCCGCCGCCACAACCGGAGGTGCGGAGAAAGCCACTGCCACCTGCGAGGGGGCGGGCGTGGACTCCACTGCTCCAGGCGTTGCAAACTCCAGCGAAGGGTCCTGCCGCAGTGCTCCCAGTTGGGTCGCAAGATCTCCCAACAACTCCAACTGCCCGGCGGAATACGGTTCGCCCGAAAAAAGCATCTCTTCGATCGCCGAGGTGGCGAATTCCGCCGCCTTGTGAAACTCCGCCAAGTCGGCGAATCCCTTCGACTTCTCCGCCAAACTCGACAACAAATCGCGCAAGGGAAACTGGCTCCGGTCCGTGCCCGGCTCGGACAGCAAAATTTCTTTCGTGGCTTGCTCCAGCCACAGGTCAATCTTGGAAAAATCGGGTGAGGACATGTTTAAAGAGATTTCGGCCACTCCGGAATCCAATCCAGAAAATCAAAAAATTACCTACTGCACACTCAAAAAAGTCCACTCCGCCCGGAAAATCTTTCCTCCTGTTCAAGGCGAGCCCCCTTCGGCAAAATCTTCCCTGCCTTGAGAAAAATCTTCAGAAAATGACTTGGCACGCTTGTTGCTCTACACTTCTCGCAGTGAAACCGACCCACGGAAAGGGTCACAACCAATAAAATCATTATGATATCCATCAACGTGAACTCCGCAGCGAGCGCCTCTGGGCTCAACCTCGGAAAAACCAACGAAGCCCTCCAAAAAAGCCTTCAACGGCTCTCGAGCGGCTCCCGCATCGTGAACTCCAGCGACGACGCCGGTGGTCTCGCCGTCTCGATGAAAATGAGCGCCGCGCTCAAACGCACGGAAGCTACTGCTATCAACCTCCGGAACGTGGCATCCTATCTGGACACCCAAGACGGGGCTTACCAAGTTGCCAATAAAGTTTTGAGCCGCATGTCAGAACTTACTACGCTCGCTCGCGACGTGACCAAAAACATTGGCGATATTGAGAATTACAACAAGGAATTTCAAAACCTCCAAAATCAGCTGATCAGCTTGGGCACCGAGAAGTTTAATGGGGTCCCAATGTTTTTGGACGGGAACAACCCCAATGCTTCTCAGAGCGTATCAACAAGTGGCAACACAATTGTCGTCCCAACTTCAGAAGATGGCATCCAAAATACAACCATCACTCAAGCTAACCTCGTCCAAGATCCTTGGCTCAATATGATGATCAATGGATTTGGAGTCGCAGAAGATGTGAATGGAAATACTATCTACGTTCCCGTCGGATCTTCTGTGGGCTACAGCAATGATCCAAATGTTGACTCCCTCCAAGGATTCCCGATACAGCCTGGCACCCTAGTGCCTGTCGCTGATGATGGGAACTTGAATTACGAAAACTCTGATGAATTTGTTCAGGTTGTTCAAATGTCGCTTCAGCAAGCGGCTGACATGCGAGCTCAAAACGGCGCCGAAAGGAATCGAGTCAATTTCGCGCAAGACCTTCTCCAGATTAACGCCATCAACTTGGAGGCGGCCAACAGTCGCATTATTGACGTAGACGTTGCAGCCGAGAGCACTCAACTTGCACGCTTCCAAATTCTCCAGCAGGCTGGAACGGCAATGCTCGCTCAGGCGAATACCAGTCAGCAATCGTTGGTTCGTTTGCTCCAAGGCTGATCATCGCACAAGGCAGCAAATTTCCAAAGACCCGCCTAAAAAGCGGGTCTTTTCTTTTGGCACTACACATGCTCATTATCCGAAGATAGCATCGATTTTATGCGCTTTCTTTTCCTAATCTCTCCCGTTTTTTTAATCTCTCAGCTTCTGCACGCAGTAATCACTCCAGCATCCCTTCCAGATGGCACTGAAGGGATAAATTATCCCAGAAAAACCTTTACCTCCGATCAGGTGAGTGCAAACAACTCCAGTGTGCGTTGGAGAGTCCTGAACGCTCCTCCAGGAATTACGATCGACAGTAGAGGCAATTATGGCGGCAAGCCGACCAAAGCGGGAAACTACTCCGTAACCATATCGGTATCGATTGCTCAAGGAACCCGGTTACTTCTGAAAGATTCCTTTACAATTGCCCATTCCATCAATGCCACGGTAGCGCCCGATGTAGACCAATCCGTTCTCCCCAGGGCCAAATTTGATGCCAGATATCAACCGACAGCCGGCTTTAAGCTCACAGCTACGGGAGGCGTGCCTTTTGCTCCGACTTCCCGATACCCGTCTGGATACATGTGGGAAACAATCCGCGGTGCGGGTGAATTCCAAAATCTTCCTGCAGGCATGACACTTAGCTCAGTCGGGGTTGTTTCTGGCGTCCCTACATCCCGCGCACCCATACCCGCAAGCGTCCAAACCTATGTTTTCAAGGTGAAAATCACCGATCTTGCCGGAAAAGTTGATTTTGAAACATTCACCCTGGTTGTGGATCCAGCGGATCCCCCTGAAATTATTACCCAGTGCCCTCTACCCGATGGACTGGAACAGACCGTCTATAAAAACCATACCTTGGTTGGAATCAAGGGAAAGCCCCCATACCACTGGACCATCCTTCCATCATCCAGTTTCCCGCCCGGCTTGAAGGTCGACCATCGGACTGGTGTGATTTCCGGAAAGCCCACCACCAGCGGAAACTTCACTTTCACACTCAATCTTCGAGATGCCAACGGGTTGTCTGATAACAAAAGTTGTGCGATAAACATTCACCCGATTCCACGTATCACAACCAATTCCATCGTTGAATGGGATTGCGCCACTCCTGGAAAAAATCTGCCCTGCGCCACCATTACGGCCATTGGAGGAAACCCGCCTTACAAATGGGAAATTATTCCGCCAGTGGAAAATCTTAACATTACTACGCTACCCCCCAACCAAGCGCGAATCTGTGGTAATTTTACCTCCGCCGGAGTCAAGCAGGTCACAGTGAAAGTCACGGATAATAAAACATCCAAGTTCACGATGAAGACTTTTACCGTTCCTGTTTATCCCCCGTTGCAAATCACCACTCAATGTCCTCTGCCAACAGGAAAGACTTTCGAAGATTATAGCGCAAGTTTCACTGCTGTTGGAGGAAAGTCGCCATACACTTGGGAAATTTTGCCGCAGATTTATGTGGCGGATTTTTCAAATAATATGATTCGAAAATTTAATGAAGAAGGATTAGTTAAAACTTTCGCGGGAAACGGAATTAATCAAAGTATAGATGGGAATTTGGCAAACTCCTCTTTTCAAGGTCCATATGGTATCGAATTTGATGAAAAAGGGAATCTCTACGTAGCAGATAGAAAAAAAATTCGGAAAATTAGCAACTCTGGAAATGTAATCACCTTAAAAGGAAATTTTTCTGACCCTGAAGATATGCTTGTTGATACGGTGGGCAATGTGTATGTATCAGATTCTAATCAAAACAATATTAAAAAAATTAATTCGGCAGGAAATGTTAGCATCTTTGTCGGCAATTCCACCGGTTTAGCTGGTTGGAAAGATGGAGTCGGACTTGATACAAATTTTCGTTATGTTCAAGGAATAGACTGGGATTTAGATGGGAACATAATATTAACAGATTGTAACAATCACAGGGTCCGAAAAATTTCTCCCTTTGGAGATGTTTCAACTATTGCAGGCAATGGAATAGCTGGTCTTTCTAACGGTGTGGCAACACAATCAATGTTTCATAGCCCTCATGATGTCAAAGTGCATCACGATGGAGTGATTTATGTTCTTGATCATGGTAGCGCCAAAGTGAGAAAAGTGTTTTCCGACGGGACGGTTACAACGCTGCAGACTGACAAGCCCATAGTCACGCCTTGGTGTTTATCGTTGGATAAAAGTGGAAATGTTTATGTATCTGATGGAACAACTAACCACAATATTGTTAAAATTACCCCTAATGGAAATCTAACTACTATTGCAGGAAGCGGCTACGGTCTAACGAACGGTGTTCCACCTCTACAAGCCCAATTCCGCTCCCCTCGTGGAGTTGAAATTAACCCATACGAAGACTTGCCGATCGGGCTAACATTGAACTCTTCTACGGGCGTGATTAGTGGAACTCCTGAAGAACACGGTCTATATAATCTTACATACCGAGTCACCGACTCATGTGGGAATACCGCAATCAGCAATTGCACGCTTACAATTGACCCTATCACAGCAGAACCTGAATTTGACTTCCAATTGCCATGGCAGTTTACTGATTCTGGTGCCCTTGCAGCCGGTCACGATGGTTCAGACAGAAGCTATACTTCTGACAATATTCCGCCAGGTGGACTTTGGTCGGTCAGTGATGATAACTTAACTTCGCAAGTAACTTGGGAAAACAGTAAGAACTGTGGCGGCTCGAATGCCAACCTTCAAACTGCCACAGCCACCATTAACATTAAAACATTAATTCCACAAAAAATTGGCCTCTCGTGGGATGGTGTCGGGGAACTTCAAGAATCTGATTTTGATATGATGGAAGTTTACATAAACGGAATACTCATAGGAAGTGCGCACGCTGCAGGAGGTGGTCAGGGTTGCAAAGATGGACCGGTAGTGTCAGTCGCGAATTTTCCGGCTGGATTCAACCTTCCCGCTGGCATCCACACCGTTACGATCAACGCTACTACAAATGACGGGTTATACCACACAAATTCCTTTTTCAGATTCAAATTTACATTAATCCAGTAAAACGTTCATTTTCATTTTTCATACAAAAATGGAATCTCAAAAAGCGTTCCATCATCAATTTGGATTTGCACACTCTTGCCGTTTAGTTCAAGGCTTGGAACCACGCTTCTGAGGTCGATCCGGTAGCCGAAGTCACCCATTTTTGTGGTGCTCGCAACCATTCCGGGTTCTGGCACTACGATATTCGAAACAGAAAATTCCCCCGGCGATCCTGCTTTAACGATAATGGTTCTTTTTATCGGTTCGGTCCCAATTTTAAGGACGATTTTTGCGGGCGCTACAATAAACTTTCGGGCGAGAGTGACCACAGCCGGGATGTCGATGGTTGGGGCGCTGGGGTTGTCGGTTTGCAGGGTGACTGTGAAAGATTGGGGGGCGGATTCGGGGAGTTTTTCGAGAGTGGCGGTGATCTGGTGGGAGCGTCCGTCGGGGCTTGCCTCGGTGGAGATGTAGACCGACGGGTCGGAAGATTGGATTCCTATGATGGAGAATGGTTTTCCTTGAGTGGTAATTTGAGCCGCACCCGAAGCGCTTCCTTTTGAAAGACCTTGGCGCAATGTTATGGCAGGGGGAATAACTTGGAACTGGGTGGTCACAAGCCCCTCCAGCGATAGGGTGAAGACAGGACTTTCCGGATCATTCGACTCGAGGACGATAGACTTTCTTATGGATCCGATTCGTCCCGACAGATCCAAACGCGTCGACAGGGCGGCAGACCCTTGCGGAGGAATAATGGTATGAGAGATTTCGGTTGATGTGCACCCGCAGGAAGGGCGGATGGCATGAATGATCAAGTCCGTATCCCCCCGATTTTGCAGCGTAAAGGTGTGCCTCACAGGGTTGGACGCTTCCCGCTGGCCAAATTGAAAAATTTGCTCTTGACAAAAAATCTTGGGCGCATTCCCGCCCCGCCGCACCTCATCGCCCTCAATCGCATAGCTCGAGTCGAGCAACACAAAAAACAGCCCCAACACGAGAATCGGTCCATAAAGACGTCTGGGAGAGAAGAAGTGAACAATTCTTAAGAATACAGTCATATACTTGCCGGGGCGGTATTTTTAACACTTTTGCGGGTTGACATCTTGTTGAAAACTGAATAATCCGAGGCCGGATGCAAGGATTTTTTTCCACTTTTAAATTTTGTCTTGTCATTAGTATTTTCTCCACCCTTGGTATGTTGGTTTCAATCCTCGCCCAACCATCTCGATTGGAGTTTTTGGAGTGCTTTTTAAATCTCAATCCCGTCTGGATGCGAACGGTCAACTCAGACTCTATTACCTCCCGAATGACCCTTCAACAAATGTTGAAGCATGAGAACCTGTTGATCTGCGATGCAAGGAGCCTTGAGAAGTTTGAGAAAGACTCCATCCCTGGTGCCATCCCTTTTCCCAGCCAATCCAAAGACCAAGCATATGCAGAATACGCCGGCATCATGAATTTAGACCAACCCATTTTGGTATATGGTCATGATCTGCTGAGTGAGGATTCAATTGAAGTGTCTGACTATCTGAAATCTCTAGGATTCAAGCGGGTTTTAATCTACCGATGCGGGTTTGAATCATGGCGGCGAGTGAATCGATCAGAGATGCGATGAAGAACTTGCTCAATATTGTGGAAATCGTGGCATCACTTCTGCTTGCGGCAATTTGGCTCGTTGCTGGAATCTCAAAAATTTTCTATTATAGCTTTCTTGCTCAAATGCTCCAGGATTTTGGTTTTTTCAGTTTGGAGATGCAATTACTTGCGGCATTATGGTTGCCGTGGTTTGAGGTTTTCGTGGGAATCGCCCATCTTTTGCCGGAAACTCGCAAGCAAGCTTTTCGGGTTTCGGCGGCGTTGATGCTGGCGTTTGGATGCTGGAACGCTTATGTGCTGTTCTCAGGCTACAAAGGAAAGTGTGGCTGCTTTGGGCAATCGGATCTCCCCCTAACGTGGCTCCATGTATTAGCAAATGGCATTCTTTGTGTGGTTTCTGCATACTTTTCACAGCTGGCTATTTTTAAAAATCTTTGTGTGCGTTTTCGGTCTTATTCTAATTCTTTTTCAAGTTGAGGCTAGCCCGTAAAATCACCACGCCGCATGAGTTCCGGCGTCTGTTGCGTCTGGCTCGATTTTTTTCAAGGCGGGAGCCGATTTTTACCCTTTCGCGGGATTGAAACATGAGCAAAAGACCCGTTTGGGCTTTCCAGGCCTCTTCCCGGTCCATTTTCAGTTTCATCAAACCATGGACTTCCCGCCGGAGTCGTGAAATCCGGTTTTCGATCGCCGTCTCAAGGCCCCCCCTTGCTCCCGCTTACGAGGTTCCCGGCGGCGCGCAGGTTTGCAAGCGCGAGGCCGCCAATGGAAAGATATCCTGCAAAGGGAAAGCCGAGCAAAGCGCCACATGCACCCGGCGAACACTCACTTGCACCACCGCCGCCACTTTGAGCAACCGCAGGCGCACGCTCCCGAGCGTCGCCCCGGCCAGCTGCGAACCCTCCAACCCGATCGCGCGCATCCGCTCCAGCAACAGGTAGGCCAGCGATGAAAACCACAACCGCATCTGGCTGGCCGCCATCCACGAGCACGAGGTGCGGTCCGCTTTCAAATCCAGCACCATTTGCTTGATCATGTTTTCCGCGTTGCCTCGCCCGCAGTATCCCTTTTCGTAAAGCCAATCCACATCCCCCTCCATCAGCACCTCGCCGCTCTCCGATAAAATTCCCTCCTCGGGGATATTGGTCACCACAAAGCGAGGGTTGTTTTTCGGTCCGGGAAGCGTCTCCGCCTTGCACAACATCCGGCGCTCCCGGCTCCAACTCGTGCAAGTGCGGTATGGCGTTTCCACATATGAGCGGCTCGCCACGCCCGTCAGGCAAAACGAAGCCGCCGCCCGCAGTGCCGCCCCGCAGGCGAGTTGTTCCAAGCGGCGGTTGCGCGCCATGCCCAAAAGGTAAAACACATCCCGCTCTCCCTCGCACCACGCCATGATCGCCTCCCGCGCGAACCCCGAGTCCCCACGCACCACGATCTGGACTTTCGGCATCCTGTCCAGCGACAATTAAAAATGGTTCCCGGCGACAATTAGAAATGACCCCCGGCGACAATTACAAAACACGATCCCGTTCGGGGTAAGGAATCGCTGATTTTCGCGTAGGGAATCCCGGAGGGAGGCGTAGCCGACCGGAGGGTGACC
>CAMCXK010000061.1 GCA_945883435.1 Chthoniobacter flavus
GGTCACCCTCCGGTCGGCTACGCCTCCCTCCGGGATTCCCTACGCGAAAATCAGCGATTCCTTACCCCGAACGGGATCGTGTTTTGTAATTGTCGCCGGGGGTCATTTCTAATTGTCGCCGGGAACCATTTTTAATTGTCGCTGGACACGCGGCGACGGGTTCTGCAAGGCTGGCTGCGGCAAAATACAAGACGGCTTCGACTTGACGTCGTTTCAAATCTGAAAACCACTCCAAAAACTGATGAACCGTGGCTCCCTCTTCGAGTTTTCCAAACAAAGTCCTCACCAGAATTCTTCTTCCCTCAAAAACATACGCGCCACCGACGTTGTCCAGATCTCGCTCGACAGTCGAGCACTCCCTTCAGCTTACCATCGAACGGAACGGAATTTGTCACTGGCTTGGGATGCTATCAAGAGATTCTCATAATACAATGGGAACAAAAAAGAGTTTGATTCTGAGGGGTCTGAGAAGTGTTCATTTTCTCCTCATTTAACAAAAGCGGGCGAAATTATGATTCTGCCATAAATCACCTGAAGGTGGGCGACGAAACAGGTTCCCTGTTCCGCTACGGGGCGATCTGCTGTTCCAAAATTCCAATCCGTCAAACTCGTATTCCCGCTCTTGTCTATGAAAAGCAATCTGATAGATAAATCTAATAGGCTCTTAACCGCAAACCCGTGTGATCGAATATGTCAGCTCAGAGTAAAAATCCATTTGGGTGAGCCAGTGTTCTCGAATATGTTGTTTGATTAAAAATCTTGCGAGAGGCTTTTAATACAAATTAAAACGTTAATTTCGTTAAATAATTTCTTGTTGGTAAAAGTAGCAATGCTCCTATAAAAAATTGCATATAAGTAGAGGGTTCTGGAATGCTCTGATATAGTAAGTCGGAGGTTTGAAATTGTCCCGCAGAGAAAACAGAAAAGCGCACTTCATCAATTCCTGCAACTTTGCCTGTAGATCCGATCAAAAAACTGCCGGTTGGAGTAGTTGGTGCGATTGCACTTGTGGCGTTTGCTACACCATTCACATAAAACGTTGCCGTTGAGATGTCTCTTACAATCGCGAGATGAACCCACTCTGTGGTTGCAGACGCCGTTCCAAACGTTACAAGTGAACCCCCACCATTTCCTATCGCCGCCATAAACGTGCCGTTTTTGCTCAAAAATCCGTAACCATTCAGGGAACCAAACTGTGATCCATTATATACAAGACGAGCGCTTGAAGTTAAATCAATTGGCTTCACGAAAGCTTCGAGAAGAAAATTTGTTGTAACGGTAGAAAGTGGTGAATTGTAGCTGAAATAATCTTGAGGACTGCTGTTAAAAGAAACCGACAACTGATTTGCAGCACCTCTCACAGACGCATAAGCAATATCGGAAGAGTATCTAGGGCTATTTCCTCTGACAAGATTTTTACTGCCAATACTATCATTAGTTGCATTATTGCTTAAATTACCGGCAACAGCACCAGAATCGCTCTCACCCATTCGGTAATAGTTTAAAACTGTGACCGCAGCGTTTAGTTGAAAAAACGGTGCCAGCAAGAGTGACAAGATAAATGCTACTTTCATCCGCTCACCGTGTTTCGGCTTATATTTTTATCGGAATTCTTATTCAATATATTTAATTATATTTGAATAGATTATATTATTTCATCTTACGATATCTACGGATTAGCGAATTTGTGCTGCTATCGTGTTTGAGGTCGGGTTCGCCAGCGGATTCGAGTTCGGGGATAATGCGTTGGGCGAGGACTTTGCCGAGTTCGACGCCCCATTGGTCGAAGGAATTGATGTTCCAGAGGACGCCTTGGGTGAAGACGCTCATTTCGTAGAAGGAGACGAGGCGGCCGAGGGTGGCGGGAGTGAGTTTGTCGGCGAGGAGGACATTCGACGGGCGGTTGCCTTCGAAGACGCGGTGCGGGGCGAGGGCGGCCGGGGTGCCTTCGGCTTCGACTTGGGCGAGGGTTTTGCCAAAGGCGAGGGCCTCGGTTTGCGCGAAGACGTTGGACATGAGAAGGTCCTGGTGACGACCGAGCGGGTTGAGGGAATGCGCGAATGCGATGAAGTCGCAGGGGATGAGGCGGGTGCCTTGGTGGATGAGTTGGTAGAAGCTGTGTTGGCCGTTGGTGCCGGGTTCGCCCCAGTAAATCGGGCCGGTGTCGGTATCGACGGGCGTGCCGGCAAGGGTGGTGGATTTGCCATTGCTCTCCATGGTGAGCTGCTGGAGGTAGGCGGGAAAGCGCTTGAGGTATTGGTCGTAGGGAAGGACGGCAACGGTTTGGGCGCCGAAAAAGTCATTATACCAGACGGCCAGAAGACCATGAATGACGGGGAGGTTGCTTTCGAATGGCGCCGTGCGGAAGTGTTCGTCCATTTCGTGAAAACCGGCGAGAAGGTCTCGGAAGTGGTCGGGGCCGATGGCGAGCATGGTGCTGAGGCCGATGGCGGAATCCATCGAGTAGCGTCCCCCGACCCAATCCCAGAAGCCGAACATGTTGGCGGTGTCGATTCCGAACGCGGAGACTTTTTCGGCATTTGTGGAGACGGCCACAAAGTGCTTGGCCACGGCGGAGGAGTCGCCGCCGAGACCGGCGAGAAGCCATTCGCGGGCGGTGGAGGCGTTGGTCATGGTCTCCAGGGTCGTGAAGGTCTTCGAGGAGACGATGAAAAGGGTTTCCGAAGGGTCGAGATCGCGGGTGGCCTCGGCAAAGTCGGTGCCGTCGACATTCGAGACGAAGCGGAATATGCGGGTGCGGTCGGAGTAGTGGCGCAGGGCTTCGTAAGCCATGACAGGACCGAGGTCGGAGCCGCCGATACCGATATTGACGATGTTGCGGATTATTTTGCCCGTGTGGCCCTTCCACTCGCCCGACCGGACACGGTTGGAAAAATCCGCCATGCGGTCGAGAACGGCATGCACCTCGGGAACCACATCGACACCATCGACTTTGATCGACGCCGTGCGGGGCGCACGGAGAGCCGTGTGGAGCACGGCGCGGTTCTCGGTGATGTTGATTTTATCACCCCGGAACATGGCGTCGATCTTCGAACGAAGGCCGGCGGCTTCGGCCAAGTCGAGAAGATTGGCCAAGGTTTCAGCGGTCAGGAGATTTTTCGAAAAATCAAAAAAGAGACCGGCGGCCTCCCGTTGGAATTTTTCCGCACGCGCGGGGTCGGCGGCGAACAGGTCGCGCAGGTGCGGGAGGGATTCGCGTTGGGATTGCAGGGATTGCCAGGCGGGTTGGGTGGTCATGGAAGTGAGAAGTAGGAAGAGGTGGGTTTAAGGCGTGGAAGCGACTGGAAAGTAGGGACGCACCTTGTGCTCGCTGATCAGGCCTTTTTCTCCAAGTGGCCACCAAATTGGAATCTCATGGCGGAGAGGAGTTTGTCTTGGAAATCGGCATCGCCGCGGGAGCTGAAGCGCTCGTAAAGGGCGGTGGTGAGAACCGGAACAGGAACGCCTTCGTCG
Organism: Chthoniobacter flavus; assembly: GCA_945883435.1. Lineage (GTDB taxonomy): Bacteria > Verrucomicrobiota > Verrucomicrobiia > Chthoniobacterales > Terrimicrobiaceae > UBA967. Next base: position 3,475 of record CAMCXK010000061.1, read on the forward strand.
ATGGCGGCTTTGATGGTCCAACGTCCTTCGCCGGAGTCGGAGACGCGGCCGGCAAAATTTGCGAGAGAGGGGTCTTGGACCAAAGAATTGGCTGTCAGGTCAAGGAGCCAACTGGCCACCACGCTGCCGCGACGCCAGACTTCGGAAACATCGGTGAGGTTGAAGTCGTATTGGTAATGCTCCGGTTCGCGAAGGGGGGTTGTTTCGGCATCGATGGTTTGGTGCTGGGTGCCGATATTGGCATTTTTAAGAACGTTCATGCCCTCGGCGTAGGCCGCCATGATGCCGTATTCGATGCCGTTGTGGACCATTTTCACGAAGTGGCCGGCCCCATTGGCGCCGCAGTGGAGGTAGCCGAGTTCGGCGGTGCCTTGATTCTCCGGGCGCCCGACGGTGCGGGGGATATCGCCGATACCCGGTGCGAGGGTGCGGAAAATCGGGTCGAGGTGTTGAACGATTTCCTTCTCCCCGCCGATCATCATGCAATAGCCCCGGTCGAGACCCCATACGCCGCCGCTGGTGCCCACATCGATGTAGTGAATGCCTTTCGGGGCGATGTGCTTTGCGCGCCGGATATCGTCGATGTAGTAGGAATTTCCTCCATCGATAATCGTGTCACCGGCCGAGAGGAGTGGAAGGAGCTCGTCGATGGTGCTGTCGACAGCGGCGGCCGGGACCATGAGCCAAACCGCGCGGGGAGCGGGGAGTTTCTCCACCATGTCGGCCAGCGAGGAGGCCCCGGTGGCACCTTCTTTCACAAGAGCGTCGATCGCGTCCTGAGACCGGTCGAAGACAGTCGCGTGGTGGCCATCGCGCAGAAGGCGGAGGACCATGTTGGCGCCCATGCGGCCGAGGCCGATCATGCCGAGATGAAGTGGTGTGGTGGTCATGTGGATTTGATGGAGCGGGTATTTTTAAGAATTATTCCAAAAAATGAAATCTGAAATTTAAAATTTCTATTGGACTCTTTGGTAAAGGCAAATTCGCAGGCGGGGGCTGGCTGATTTCCGAAGCAGGCTCCGGGACGGTCGGCCACTTTTCTCTTGCTGATACGGAACGAAGCGAATAATGAAGCTCAGCGCGCTTTTTGTCGATGATCGATCCCACCACTAATTTAGCCATCGCGGAATCCTTTCTGCAGCCGATGGGGTCTGTGGCGGCGGACCAGTTGCGACATCTCAAAATCGTCACCCTTTTGACATTGATAGCTGTGGTCCCCGTTATGGTGTCCATGCCATGGATTCTGTGGCGCTATCGTCGCAGCAAGCCCTCAGGCGAATACCGCCCCAAATGGGAGTCGAACTGGACACTGGAGTGTTTGATGTGGGGTGTGCCGATTGTCGTTGTCGCTCTGATCGGGGTCAACCTGACGATCATGACCTTCCGACTCGACCCCTACAAAGAGCTGGGCAAAGACCCGCTCCAAGTTCAGGTGATCGGTCTCGATTGGAAATGGATTTTCATCTATCCGGACGAGGGGGTGGCTCTGGTGGACGAGTTGGTCGTGCCCGAGGGGCGCGCGGTCGAGTTGACATTGACGACCGATACCGTGATGCAGAGCCTGCAGATCTCGGCGATCGTGGGTCAAATCTACGCCATGCCGGCGATGACCACGAAGTTGAACTTCCTTGCTGTCAAGCAGGGTGAGTCCGAGGGGATGAACTCCCAGTTTACCGGAAACGGATTTTGGAAGCAGAAGTTCCAGGTTTATTCGGTTTCCAAGGAGGGCTACGCGGCCCGGATGAACAAGGCGAAATCGAGCGACCTCGCGCTCACCGCCGACACCTATGCCATTCTGGCCATGCAGGGCACTTCGGAAGAGGCAAAAAAACCTCTCGCCATCGAGAACCGGCAGGGGCCGATTGAAATGGTCCTTGGGGACCCGAAAATTTTTCAACGCGTGCTGGCCCGTTACATGGTCGATGAGATGACTCCGGAAAGCCAACCGGGCAGTCCCTTCTACGATCCCAAGAAATCCCCCCTCCCGCCGGCATCGGATAAACCCATGATGGGAATGGAAATGTAAAATGCTTGACGCGATTTTCGGCAGATTAACTTGGGACTCGATCATCCTTGTTCAGGCGGTCGAGGAACCAAATATCAACACCCTCATCACCGCCAGTGCCGCGGCCATGATGCCAGTCGGGGGGGTGATGATTGTCGCTCTTCTCACCTGGATGAAATGGTGGAAGCCCCTTTTCGAATGGCTGACGAGCGTCGATCACAAAAAAATCGGCACGATGTATATCATCTTTGCGGTGATTATGTTGTTCCGCGGGGTGGTCGAGGGCATGTTGATGCGGGCAAATCAGGCGGTCGGCCTCAATGGCGGGTTTCTTTCCTCGGATCACTTCAACCAGCTTTTCACGACCCACGGCACGAACATGATCTTTTTCGTGGCGATGCCTTTCCTGTTCGGCCTGATCAATATCGTCGTTCCCTTGCAGATCGGTGCCCGGGACGTGGCCTTTCCAAGGCTCAATCAAATCAGTCTGGGTCTCACGGCGGCCGGCGGATTTCTTTTCATGATCTCGCTCATGGTGGGTGAGTTTTCGACGGGCGGCTGGACTGGATATCCCTCGTTCACCGGTCGCTTGGTCAACCCCGGTGTCGGCCCTGATTATTACATTCTTGCCATCGCGATTTCTGGAATCGGCTCCACCCTCACGGGGGTCAACTTTTCCGTAACCATTTACAAGTTGCGCACGGCGGGAATGAGTTTCATGAGGATGCCGCTGTTCACTTGGACGGCTCTCTGCACCTCCATCCTGCTCATCTTTGCGATGCCACCCCTCACAGCCTGCTGCGCCATGCTCGGGTTGGACCGCTTCCTCGGCTTCCATTTTTTCACGAACGACATGGGCGGGAATTTGATGAATTTCATCAACCTCTTCTGGATGTTCGGCCACCCCGAGGTTTACATCCTCGTCCTTCCGGCTTTCGGGGTGATGTCGGAAATCGCCTCTACCTATTCCGGGAAGCGCCTTTACGGCTACACCAGTATCGTGGCCGCCACGATGTGCATCGCCGTTCTCTCGTTCACCGTCTGGCTGCACCACTTCTTCACCATGGGGCAATCGGCCACGGTGAATGCCGCCTTCGGCGTGGCAACGATGCTCATTGCCATCCCGACGGGGGTGAAAATCTACGATTGGCTGGCGACCCTTTGGGGCGGACGGATCCGGTTCACGGCCCCGATGATCTATCTGTGCGGGTTTTTCGTCCTTTTCACCATCGGCGGCCTCAGCGGGGTGATCCTCGCGAGCCCCACCTTGGATTACCAACTGCACAACAGCCAGTTTCTCGTCGCGCATTTTCACAATGTGATCATTCCCGGGGTCCTTTTCGGCATCCTCGCGGGCATTCACATCTGGTTCCCGAAAATTTACGGGTTCCGGCTTATGGAGGGTTTGTCCCGCATCACCGCATTCCTCTGGGCGATCGGCTTCATTCTGGCCTTCATGCCTCTCTACCAAACCGGCTTGATGGGAATGACCCGGCGCACCGTTGCCTACGAGGATCCGGCGCTTGTCCCATGGATGATTGTCTCGGGCGTCGGCTCGCTCATTCTCGGCCTCGCCTTCCTTTCCATCCTCGTAACAATCCTTGTCAGCGTTCTGAACCGGAAGAAATTGATGGTTCCCTTTGGTGATCCTTGGGACGGGCGCACCCTCGAGTGGTGGACACCTGCTCCAACACCCGAATGGAATTTTGCTGTTCTGCCCAAGGTCGAATGCCGGGATGCCTTCGCAGATGCCAAGGAAAAGGGCACGGCCTACCAACCGATCGAGAAATACGACGATATCGAGATGCCCTCAAATACTTACTATGGCTTTATCATTATGATCATGGCCTCCGGGCTCGGCTTCGGCTTGGTCTGGCACATGTGGTGGCTGGCCATCCTCTCCCTCCTCGGCGCCATCACAACCGCCATCACTTACGCGTTTCTGCCTCAAAAACACAATGTCATTCCCGCCGCCGAGGTGCGCGAGATCGACGAAGCCTGGCGCCGGGCGGCCCGCGAGGGCCGGGGAATCACGCGCGACGACGAGGGAAATCAGGCCAACCAAGGGCTGGCCTGTCCCGACAACATCAAATAACCATGAGTTTCTCGATTCGAAAATCACTCCATCCGGGCCTGAACCTGGGCGAAGAGCACGGTGATGACCACCTTGAGGCGGAGACATCCGTCTTCGGGTTCTGGGTTTTCATGATGAGCGATCTGGTGACCTTCGGGATGTTTTTTGCCGTCTTCGCCACCACAATGCCGCTCGCGTGCTGCCCCGGCCCGAAGGAACTCTTCGACCTCGGCAGCGTTGCTTGGCAAACCGGCTTCCTTCTTGCCTCAAGTCTGACCAGCGGAATGGCCATCCTGACCCTCAAGCAGGAACACGCCACTCGAAGCGCTTCCACCAAAAAACTGATTTTTTGGCTCTTGCTCACCGTCCTGCTGGGGTGCGGATTCCTTTATCGTGAAATTTCCGACTTTATCGCCATGGCCGCCGCCGGGGGACCGCCGACTCGCAGCGGCTACCTCTCGGCCTTGTGGTCCCTCGTTGGGCTCCACGGCCTGCATGTCACCAGCGGACTCATCTGGTGCCTCGTGATTGTCGCCGGGATCTTGGTTCGGGGTGTCGACATGCGCTGGAAGTTGACCCTGCTCCGCTGGGCGGTCTTCTGGCACTTCCTCGATGTGGTCTGGATCGCCATTTTCAGCTTTGTCTTTTTGGGAGGATTGCTCTGATGGATAAAAACAAAGAATTTCGTCATTATCTGCTCGGTTTCGTGCTGGCGACGGTTCTCACGGTCATCCCCTTCACCCTCGTGGCGACCGTAGGTGGAAAAATCGCCTTTCTCGCCCTGATCCTTTGCGCGATCCTTCAACTGATCGTGCATCTCCGCTACTTCCTGCATCTTTCCTTCAAAGGTCAGCAGAGGGAGGACCTCCAATTGGTTCTGTTCACAGGGCTCATTCTGTTCATCATGGTCGGTGGATCCATTTGGGTCCTTGGCGATCTTTACAACCGGATGTAGTTGGGGTTGGTTTTTCAACCGCGCGTAGGAAGTCTTTTCGCAAGAATTCACCAAGTTTTTCGCGGCTCCTTGGGAAATAAAACCATTTATCACATTCGGGGCATTGACATCGCTTCCTTCACCCACAAGTCTGCCCTTCCTATGTCGCGTATCGGAATCAAATCCCCCGCATTAAGCCTCGCTGCTGCTATCGCGTTCGCGATCAACGCCCCTGCCCAGAAAGTCGAAATCGGCACTCTCGCCTACGAGAAAAACCCGCCCTACCCCGAGGAGCAAAATCCGCAACTCCCGCTCCAGATCTACGACGACGCCTTCGCCGAAATCCTCGGCACCGAACCGAAACTCATCCACCTCGCCAAGGGCTTCGGCTTCACCGAGGGGCCGGTTTACCTGCAGGTGAAAAACTCTCCGGAGGGCTATCTCGTCTTCACCGACCAGATCAACGACAACATCAACCTCATCCGCTGGCACGGCCTCTCGCCCTACAATACCATTACGCCCGCGTCCTGGAGCGAGCCGGTCATTTTCCGCCATCCGTCCAGCATCGCCGATGGCCAGACCGCCGACCTCGAGGCGCGCCTGCTCACCGCCGAGACCACCGGTCGCCGGGTTTCCATCACGCACCACGACGGCCGGGTGGAAACGCTCGCGGGTTCCTACGACGGCAAGCCGCTGAATTCCCCAAACGACCTCGTGGTGAAATCCGACGGCTCCGTGTGGTTCACCGATCCCAGCTACGGTTCGCTTCAGTTCCCGCAGGAAGCCGAACTGCCGAACAATGTCTACCGCTACGACCCCGCCACGAAAAAACTCACCGTCGTCACGGGCGACCTCCAAATGCCCAACGGCATCGCGTTTTCGCCGGACGAAAAAATCCTCTACATCATCGACAGCGGCGCGATCCAAGCCCCGCGCACCTATTACTACAACAAGCCGCACACGATCTATGCGTTCGATGTCGCACCGGACGGCAAGACCATTTCCAACCAGCGTGTCTTCGCGGTCGTCTACCCCGGCTTCCCGGATGGAATGCGGCTCGACGAGCGGGGCAATGTCTATTCCGGCGCGCTCGACGGCATCCATGTGTTCAACCCGAAGGGCAAAATGATCGGCAAAATCCAACTCCCGAAGCAAACCGCGAACCTCACCTTCGGCGGCCGCGACAACAACATCCTCTTCATCTGTTCGTCCGACTCGGTCTGGGCGATCCAGCTCAACACCAAAGGCGCAAAACCCGTGCCGCAAATCGACCGCTAATCCCAATCCCATGCCAAACGACTACGACATCATCATCATCGGCAGCGGCGCCGGCGGCGGCACGCTCGCCCGCCACCTCGCCCCCTCCGGAAAACGCATCCTCATCCTCGAACGCGGCGGCTGGCTCCCGCGCGAACCCGAAAACTGGTCGGCCTCCGAGGTCTTCATTGCGAACCGCTACACCTCGAAGGACACCTGGCGCGACAAGCAGGGCAAGGAATTCCAGCCCGGCGTGCACTACTTCGTTGGTGGCGCCACGAAACTCTACGGCGCGGCCTTGTATCGTCTCCGCAAGGAAGACTTCGGCGTCCTGAAACACCACGACGGCATCTCGCCCGCCTGGCCGCTCGGCTACGAGGATTTCGAGCCCTACTACACGAAGGCCGAGCAGATGTATCATGTCCACGGCGCCCGTGGCGAGGACCCCACCGAACCGCCCTGCTCCGCTCCCTATCCACACCCGGCGGTCTCCCACGAGCCGCGCATTCAAAAGCTCGCCGATGATCTCAAGCGCGCCGGTTACCGCCCGTTCCACTCGCCCTGCGGCATCATGCTCAACGAGGCGAACATGCCCTACAGCCGCTGCGTGCGCTGCGAGGATTGCGACGGTTTCCCCTGCCTCGTGCAGGCGAAATCCGATGCCGAAGTCCTCGGCGTCCGCCCCGCGCTCGAGCACTCGAATGTCACGCTCCTCACCGATTCGCAGGTCCTCAAACTCGTCACCGACCCCACGGGCAAATCCGTGAGCGAAGTCCTCGTGGACCGCGGTGGAAAAACCGAGTCGTTCCGAGCCAGCATCGTCGTCGTTTCCTGCGGAGCCGCGAATTCCGCCCGCCTCCTCCTCATGTCGGCCAACGACAAACACCCGAATGGCCTTGCCAACAGCTCCGACCAAGTCGGCCGGAACTACATGTATCACAACAGCCAGGCCGTCCTCGCCATTTCCAAGGAACCGAATCCGACGAAATACCAGAAGACACTTGGTATGAATGATTTTTACTTTGGCATGAAGGATTTCGAGTTTCCGATGGGGAACATCCAGATGGTCGGAAAATCCCAAGGCCCGATGTATAAAGGCGAGAAGCCGATCGAAGCCGGGCTCGCGCCGATGTTCACGCTTGATTTTGTCGCGAAGCATGCCGTCGATTTCTGGCTCTCCACCGAGGACCTGCCCTCGCCCCACAACCGCGTCATGATCAACCGCGACGGCCAAATCACGCTCAGCTACACACCGAACAACCAGGAGCCGAAAAACCGTCTCTACGCGAAGCTCAAGTCGATGCTCAACCACCTCGACATGCACGAGCACCTCATCCCGAGGAATCTCTACATGAAAAACGAGATCGATATCGGCGGCGTGGCCCACCAGTCCGGCACCTGCCGCTTCGGCAGCGACCCCGCCACCTCGGTGCTCGACACGAATTGCAAGGCCCACGAACTCGACAACCTCTATGTCGTGGACACCTCGTTCTTCCCGAGCATCGGCGCCGTGAACCCCGCGCTCACCGCCATGGCAAACGCCCTGCGCGTCGGCGACCACCTGCTCGAGAGACTCAAATAAAGACTCCGCAGGCCGACATGGCGGATTCCTCGCTCAATCCCAAACCCTCCCGCGCCGCCGTGGGTGCGGTTTTCGGGGCAGGCGTCGCCCAAGGCATCGCCCTTGTCACCTTCCCCGCAGCGGGGGCGATTTTCACGAGTCCGCTCCATTACGGCCTCACCAGCACGCAATACGGCGCGCTGTTCATTCCGCAGGCGATTCTCGCGATTGCCAGTTCCCTCGCGGGCCCCAAGCTCGCCAGCCACCTCGGCGCGAAAACCGTCTTCCTCTGCGGCATGACGGCGAACCTCCTGTCGATGGCGCTGCTCATCGCGAGCCAGTTCATCGCGGGCGACCACTCCCTCGCCTACCCGGCGCTCATGATCGCGACATCGTTCATGGGCCTCGCCTTCGGCCTCACGGTTCCCGTCATCAACACCTGCGCCGCCGCGTTTTTTCCGCAAACCGCCGACCGCGCCCTGCTCACGCTCAATACCCTCCTCGGCCTTGGCACCGCGCTCGCCCCGGCCTTTGTGGCCGTCTTCGTGGGCCTCGGATTTTGGTGGGGACTGCCCATCCTCGTCGCCATCCTCTGCGGCGGCCTGCTGGTGTTCTCCCTGCCTCTCGCCATTTCCGCCGGCCCGCAAGCCGACACCCGATCCTCCGGCGGCCTGCCAGCGATCTTCCCCGCCTTCGCCGCCGCCGCCTTCCTCTACGGCATTTGTGAAACGATGAACGGCAACTGGGCCTCGATCCTCATGTCGAACACCCTCGGCAACCCCGCCACCACCGCCTCGCTCGCCCTCACGATTTTCTGGGGAACCGTCACCGGCGGTCGGCTCCTCTTCGCTTCGATCGACCGCTGGGTGCCGGAGAGTTTGGCCTTCCGGTTTTTGCCGGTGGTCATCGCGCTCTCGTTTTTCCTGATTCCCCTCCTGCCCGAAAAATCCGCCCTTCCCGGGCTTGTGGTCTTCGCCATTGCGGGCCTCGGATGCTCCGCGATGCTGCCGCTCATCATCAGTTTTGGACAAAAACAAATGCCCGCCATCGCCGCTTCGGTGGCCGGCCTTCTGATCGCTTTCTACCAACTCGGCTATGGCGTCGCCGCCTTCGGCGTCGGCCCTCTCGAAAACCTCGCCGGTCTCGCGCTCGGACGGATTTTTGCCTTTACCGCCATTCCCGCCTTGATTCTCACCCTTCTCGCCGCGCTGCTGGGCCGCAAAAAGTGAAGGGGGCTGCTCTCCGAGCAGCCCCAAACGGCCCACGCCTCCGTCGAGGAATTCCCCTCTTTTCCTCCTCCGGGCCCGCGGGGTTGGAGAAAATCTCGACCCGGCCGCCGACTTTTTGCACAACGTGCGGGCACCATGGCCGGTCACAACAAATGGTCCAAAATCAAGCGCCTTAAAGCGGTTCTCGACTCGCGGAGGGGGCGTGTTTTCTCCCGCTTTGCCAAGGAAATCGCCGTGGCCGCGCGCCTCGGCGGAGGCGATCCGGCCATGAACCCGCGCTTGCGGGCAGCCATTCAATCGGCCCGCGCCGAGAATATGCCGAATGACAATATCGAGCGCGCGGTCCGCAAGGGAACCGGTGAGGGCGGCCAAGGCGCGGTCGTCGAGGAGTTGGTTTACGAGGGCTATGCGCCGGGTGGCGTCGCGCTTCTGATCGAAGCCGCCACCGACAACAAAAACCGCACCGCGCCCGACCTGCGCCGCATTCTGGGCGACCACGGCGGCAATCTGGGCTCCTCAGGCAGCACCGCATATTTGTTCCAGCGCATTGGCATGATCGAGGTCCGAGCCCCGCAGCAATCCGAGGACGCCCTCCTCGAGGTTCTTCTGGAGGCAGGTGCCGGGGATTGCTCATGGCAGGAGGACGGCTTTGCGGTGACCACGCCCCCCGAAAAATTGTATGCCGTCGTGGAATCCCTGCGCCGCGCGGGCTTCGAGACCGCCTCCGCAAAACTCGGCTACGAACCGTCCACCCTCGTCGAGGTGGATGATGCCACCGCCCGCCAAGTCGACGACCTTTGCGCCGAGCTCGAGGAACTCGAGGACGTGCTTGCCGTTCACTCGAATCATGGCTGACGGCGATTTCAACGCCCCGTGGAACCACTTGCTCCGGATCGCGGAAAGCGAGTGGACCCGGCTCCATGCGGAGCTCCCCGCGGATGTCCGGGCGGCAATCGCCGGCGTGGCTGTGCTCTTCGAGGAATTCCCGGATCGCAACGACCTCGACCCCGATCTGCTGGGATTTTTCGAAGGCTCCCCCGCCGGGGAAACCGAGACCGGCCTGCCCGGCCGAATCACCCTTTGGCTCGGGAACCTCTGGGATTTCAGCAATGCACAGGAAGCCGTGTTCCGCGACGAAACCCGCATCACGCTCCTACATGAAATCGGCCACGCCCTCGGCTGGGACGAGGACGAAATCGCGGCCCGCGGCCTGGCTTGATACCCTGCGCCGCCTTCTCGCGCGGCCAATCTGATTTCCCGATGGTGAATGTCCCTTCGACTTCTGGGACGCGTTTTTCCGGGCTCATTGGGAATGTGGGACTCCCCTCCGCCCGTGCATTTTCGGGATGGTTTTTTCACGGGCCATTCTGGAAGAATCGTCAGCGGCATGGGAACTCTCCGCTCCAAACGGTCCAAACCAGCACGCGAATCGCTGGGACGCTGCAATTGGCGCCAGCACGTCCGGAACGATCCGAATGGAGGGAAGGAGTTCCCGGCAATCATCACGCCAGGCGGTGTGGTGCGCTATGGCAGCGTGACGTGGCCTCAAGTTTCCGCACCGGATGTTTTCCACGTCGATCAGCCGTTTTTGGTCATCGAAAACTGGCAGATTCGATTTTTTCCCTCGACGAAAGCCGGGTTGTGTTGGCTCGCCGACAGCGCGATGCGATGGGTTCGCGAGCGGCCTTCGCAGTCCTACCGGCAACAAGTTGGCGCATTTCTTGAGAACGTGGCGCAGATCACGCGTGCACAACCCTGAACCGGGGGGCCAAGGTTACCCTTGACTCCCGGTTTTCAAACAGGATCCAGCTTTCAACCCGGCTGCCCCTTCCTGAGGAAGAGGCACCACCCGGCCGTTTGCATAGGGCCTTTTTGGAGTTTGTGGAAAACCACACTCCCGAGGCGTTTCCTCGCGCCGCCACGCCGCTTCACAGCCTGCCTGCCGGGCACCCAGCTCCAGTCGCAGAGCGCGCGGAAAGACCGGGAGCAGCGGCGGTGCGATAGATCGCCCCGTCGCGGAACAGAGAACCTGTTTCGTCGCCCACCTTTGTTAAAATCGGAGAAAATGAACCCTGACCCAACCCTGACCCCCAGTTCCCGGCCGCCGTGGTTGTCGATTGACGCGGTTTCACGGGCGGGCTTATCATTAGTCACAGAGTCATGGAACAAGAACAACACCTCCCTTTTTCCCATGTTTCAATGCGGCGAAGCGTCTCGGCCGAGAAATCGCGCGAGGACGAACTGCGCCGCCTCAGGCTGATGACTATCGAGGAACGAATTCACAAGGCCCTCGGGATG
>CAMCXK010000062.1 GCA_945883435.1 Chthoniobacter flavus
GCCCGTGGCCCAGTCGTTTACAGCCTCGATCCGGTAGCCAGCGGGCTGGACTATGTCGATGCCTCGAAGGACGTGAAATTCGTGGAGCAAGACAAGGCCCACCAGGCGGCTTACGAGCGGTTGCAACAGATCACCCTCGACCCCGCTTCCGTGAGCGGACCGAAACCCGGACCGGGGGGCTCCACCGCGGAGGTGCGCGGCTGGCTGGGACGACCCGGGGAGTCGCCGGAACGGACCTTTGTTTTCCGCAGTTTCGACCAACCGGAGGGACGCAAAATCTTCTTCGCCTTGTCCAAGCCGGAGGTCGCGGAAAAGGACGAGTTGTTTGCTGCGGCCTTGCATGAGGATACGGTTTATCCCGCGCGCTGGGCCAATATCAAAGCCGATCTCGATGAAGCCAAACTGCGCCAGTTTTCCTTCGCCGCCCTCGAGGACGCGCTGAAAGTTTCCCCGTTGTTCGGTGAGCACGAATCCGAAACGGCGGAAGGTGAAATCGCCGGGCACCCCGCATGGATGTCGGCCGCCCAGCCGCTTGAGACCAAGCGCCGGATGAATTTCCGGGTCCGTGATCCGCGATTCACCGACGGGGCCTTGCCAAAACTCGACCTCACGATTGTTTACCTCGACCGCGGGGAGACGACGCTCTCCGTCGATTACGATACGAGTGGACCAGAGGCCACCGAAAAAAAAACGGCTCAAGGCACAACCAGAAAAGCGGGTGAGATCATGCTCGGAAACTCGGGCGAAATCCGCACACAGACATTCACGCTCGAGGACGCGCGCTTCGGCAAAGGGGTCAAGCCGGACAAGGCCGACTTCACACTCACTCCGGCCAAGCCCACGGACTTTGTCATCTTCGGAGCCTATCTGCGAAAAAGCCCATGATGGCAGCCAGAGCAGGGCTTGGGCCCATTTCGAGGTTCGGCCAAAAATGCCTGCGGGTGTTCGTCCTGGCCACAGTGCTCATCCATGGAAGTTCAGCCGTTGCCGTCGATCGCGGCATCAGCGACGCACCGAAAATCCTGCACGCGGCGGGAGTTTTTGGAGACAACATGGTGTTGCAGCGGGATGCCGGTGTTCCGGTCTGGGGCTGGGCGGAACCCGGCAAAATGGTCCGTGTGGCTTTTGCTGGTCAGACCAAAGAGGCCGTTGCGGGATTCGACGGGAAATGGCGGGTCCGCTTGGATCCGATGCCAGCCAGCGAATCGGGGCAAACGATGGAAATCTCTGACGGCACCACCGCGCGCTCATTGGAAAATGTTGTGGTCGGTGAGGTCTGGGTCCTTTCGGGTCAATCGAACATGGCCATGCGAATCGACGATTGCGGCGACACGGAGGCGACACAGCGCGCGGACTATCCGTGGCTGCGCACCTTCGGTGTTGGATGGCCGTTCGGCACAAAGGAAGAACCGAACCTCGCTCCTTATCTATCCGAACCTGCGAATGATGTCGCCAGAGGTTCCAGTTGGTCGCTCACGACTCCTTCCAATGCCGGGAAGTGTTACGCGGTCGGAATGTATTTTGCCGAAGCCCTCCGCCGGTCGCTCGGCCCCGGAATCCCGCTCGGCCTGATGCAGGCGGCTGTCGGCTCGACCTGGGGCGAATGCTGGGTCGGCCGGGCGACACGGGACGCGAATCCGGCCCTGCAATACATCGGCACATCGCTCTGGACCCAGCCGCCGGGCCATCCTTGGTTTGCGGACAAATATGTCATGTATCACGGACTGATCGCCCCGCTGCAGCCCTATGCTATCCGCGGCGTCCTCTGGTATCAGGGGGAGGGAAACACGGATCCTTCCGTGGGCCACTACCAGGATCTGCTCGCCGGGCTCATCGAGGGTTGGCGGCGTGATTGGAGGCAGGGCGACTTTCCTTTCCTGATTGTGCAGCTTCCAGCCTATGGCGGGGAAAAAGATCCTTGGCACTCCTACGAACTGCTGCGCGAGGCGCAGTTGCAAGTGGCTGCGAAAATTCCGAACACCGCGCTCGCCGTCACCATAGACACGGGCGGCACGGCCGATCCCCATCCGGTGGACAAACAGCCTGTTGGCGAGCGTCTGGCGCGTCTCGCCCGTGCCATAGTGCATGGCGAGGCGATCACGCCAACAGGTCCCCTTTACGCGGATGGCGCGGCTGACGACAGCGGTGCAACCCTGCGGTTCAAAAATGCCGGTGCCGGCTTGCAAGCGAAGGGCGGCCCGTTGCGCGCGTTTGAAGTGGCCGGGGACGACGGGGTCTTCCATCCCGCCACGGCGGAAATCACTGCTGTGGACGCCGTGCGGATCACCTGTCCGCAGGTCCCCCGCATTTTGACATTGCGCTACGCGTGGGATTGGAATCCGGACGGCAACCTGTTCAACAGCGATGGGCTCCCGGCCTCGCCGTTCCGCGCCGGGATGACCGGCCGCTTGGTCGCCAGTCCCTCCAAAATCACCCTTTCGCCGGGTGCGACCGGATCGGCAGTCCTCTCATGGGAGACGGACCTCGCCCCGGGCGCGCACATCACCCGTTCCTTCGACGGCGGGCCCGAACAGGATGCCGCCGAGCCCTCATCCGCCGGGCATGCGACCGTTTCCAATCTCGGCCTTGGCAAAACCACTTTTCGCCTCTACGGCGACGCCGGACGCACGCGCCTGCTTGATCAACTCGATGTCATTGGCACCGTGTCCCCGCTGACCGTCCAGTCCGACGGCACGCTGCACCTGGATAATCAACCCTTCACCGGAACCGGTGTGAATTATTTCGACGCCTTCGGCCGTGCGCTCTGGCCAAATGTGCAAGCCTCGTGCGAGGAGGGTTTCCGTCAGCTCGGGGAGCGGAGAATCCCATTCGTCCGCTTCGATATCACCGGATACCAACCGGTATATGCCGACCTGTTTTTTCGCGACCGCGCGGAGTTTTTCCGCCGCCTCGATGCCGTGGTGGAAACTGCCGGGCGTCATGGAGTGGGCCTCATTCCCAGCTTCTTCTGGGCCTATTTCACCTTTTCCGACATGGCCGGCGAGCGGCTTGACCAACTCGGGGCGGAGGACAGCCTGACCCGCCGGAAAATGCGGGAGTTCGCCTCGGCGATCATCGAACGCTACAAAGACAACCGCACAATCTGGGCGTGGGAATTCGGCAACGAGTGGAATCTCGTGGTGGACCTGCCCAACGCTGCGGAGTTCCCGCCGCCCACCTGGACCGATCTGGGCAATCCTCCTTCGCGCGATCCGGTGCGCGACAGCCTGACAACCGAAACCATGCTGCCGGCGATGAAGGAATTCGCGGACCTGGCGCGGCGGCTCGACCCCGGGCGCCCCCTCAGCACCGGCCATTCCATGCCCCGCTCGGCCGCATGGCACCTCGATCAATCGCAGCGGGGACTGATCGCCCCGGAAAAGGCTTGGACCGAAGACTCGCCGGCACAGGCGGCGGCGGTTGCCGCACGGCAAAATCCTGCGCCGTTCGACCTTTTGAGCATCCATGTCTATGGCGATGCCGCCAGGCGCGTTCCCGGCTATGCAGACATCGCGCGCGCCAATGCCCAGGCCCTCTTTGTCGGGGAGTTCGGCGACGGCGATCGCTCTTCCTACCAAGCCTTGCATCGGGCCTGCCTCGCCGCACCGCTTCGGGCCATGTGGGTTTACGACTGCCTTGAGCGTCCAGACGACCCCATGAATGCCACAGCCGTCAATGAACGAAGCTACATGCTGGAGGCCATTCCAAACGAAGCCGCGCCGGGACAAGAAGCAAACGGGCGGAGTTCCTCAAAAGCACCCTGATTCCATGGCTTGCCAGCTTTGGGATTTTCAACCGGCTTTTGCGATTGGTCCCGGGAGTCGTTGCAGCCCGCCTTTCGACACAGGTTCGGGATCGAGATTCTTGACACGGCGATTAATCGAGACCAAAAGTGGTATTTTATAGATTGTCTTTTTGAATATTTCAGTTAGCTCTGTGAAGTGCGCAATCCCTTGCCAGCATTAAAACCATGAAAACCCTCAAAACCACAATTCTTGTCACTGCAACCGCCATGCTTGGCATCTCATCGGCCGTGCTACATGCCGATGAGGATTCCGGCCCTGATATGGCGGCCGCCCGGGCCAAAAAATTCGACCTTTTGGATAAAAATGCCGACGGCTGCTTGTCCAAGGAGGAGTCCATGGCCACCGAGAAAAATCAGCAAAATCCGGAGCGTGCGGCCAAAGGTTTCGAGCGCATGGACAAGGATGCGAACGGCTCGTTGAGCAAAAAGGAAATCGTGAACGGCCCCAAGGGAGGCAAGGCCGGCGAACCGGAATGATCCAGCCTTCAGAAACTCTCCCGGCAAACTAGGCAACTTACCGAACGAACCACTTTATGAAAAAAAACCCATTCCTCCTGTCGACCAGTTTTTGCGCCGTCTTTTTGTTTCTACTCACCGCCATTCCCCTGAATGCCAGCCCGGCCTTTGCACCGGTTTTTAACGACGGTGCGGTGCTGCAATGCGAGATGCCGGTGAATGTCTGGGGCACTGCGGAGCCGAAAGCCGCGGTGCAATTGTTTCTGGACGGGAAACCGCTCGCGCGGGTCCAAGCGGGCACCGAGGGACGATGGATGACCGAACTGCCGGCGCAGAATCCAGGAGGACCGCACATGCTGGAAGCCAAATCGGGTGAAGCGTCGGTAAAAATTGACGATGTTTGGTTCGGCGAGGTCTGGATCGCCTCAGGCCAGTCGAACATGGTCCAAACCCTCGCCAACGCGGAGGGCGGCGCCGAGGCCCTGGCCCGCACCATTCCGGAGGTGCGTTTCGTGGTCGTCCCCAAGACGACCGGGCTCCCAGCGGAGGTCAATTCCACCGCCCGGGATCTAGCTTGGAAAGAGTTCGCCCCACCGGACAACGCGAAGATCGCCTCCGCAGCCTTCTTTTTCGCCGACCGCCTGCGCGAGGAAACTGGGCGGCGCGTGGGCATTCTCCAAGCCTCCTACGGCGGCGTGTTCGTAACCGCGTGGATGCCTTTCTCCGCCCTGCAAGGAAATCCGGCCTTTGCTCGGCATGTCGAGACGCGGCGCAAGGCGGAAGCCCGTCCAGCTGCCGCGGCCAAGGCGGAGTGGGAGAATTTTGAGAAATCCGTCCAAGCTCTGGCGAAATGGAAGAAAGACCCCCAAGGCGAGAAACCGGCTGCCGTGGCCGAACCCGGCCTTGAAAACTCCTTCAACCCCAAATCCCCCACTGTCCTTTGGGAAAACATGGCCGGCCCGCTCGTCCCCTACACCGCCCGCGGCGTCATCTGGTATCAGGGCGAGGCCAACACCGGCGCCCCCGACGAATACCGCCTGCTTTTTCCTACGCTCATCAACGCCTGGCGGGAAGCCTGGAACCGCCCGGACTTGCCGTTTCTTTTCGTGCAGCTGGCCGGACTCGGTGAAGTCAATGGCAAGCGTCCCGGCGGAGATTGGCCGGGCCTCCGCGCCGCCCAGGCCTTCACGCGCGACACCGTTCCCCACACCGGCATGGCGGTGGCCTTGGATTGCGGCGAAAAAGCGGAAATCCACCCGAAATTCAAAAAGCCTGTCGGCGAACGGCTCGCACGCCTTGCGCTCGCCCAAGTTTACGGTCGCGACATCGCCGCACGCGGGCCGCTTCTGGCCAAAGCACAAAACCAAAACGGGAAAATTCTGCTCACCTTTGAGCACATTGGAACCGGCTTGATAACCTCCGACGGTGCACCCGAGGTCCCGGGGTTCGCCATCGCCGGAACCGACAAAACATTCCACCCCGCCACCGCCCGGATCACCGGGCCTGCCACAATCGAGTTGACCTGCGCCGGGGTTCCAGACCCGGTCACCGTCCGCTACGCTTGGGCCGATTGGGCTGAGCCACCTGTCACCCTGCAGAACTCCGACGGACTGCCCGCCGAGCCTGCCAAAGTCGAAGTTCGCTGAGCGCGACCACTATTCTTTGAGTCCGAAAAACCAACCGAGGTAATTCCGGATGAATAAAATCTGCGGACGATTCTCCGTGAACGGGACCTTCTTTCGCCTTTTAACAGGTCTCTGCGCCATCGGCGCGCTTTTTTTCACTGCCTCATGCTTGCGCGCGGTTCCCGTCCCGCCGGCCTTGGCCCCGATTTTCAACGACGGTGCGGTGCTGCAATGCGGGATGCCAGTGAATGTCTGGGGCACGGCGGAACCCCATTCCACCTTGCAGGTGGTATTGGACGGGAAACCACTCGTTCAAGCCCGGGTGGATGCCGATGGACGCTGGCTGGCCGAATTGCCATCGCAGAGACCAGGTGGCCCGCACACGCTCGAAGTGAAATCGGGCGAGGATTCGGTGAAACTTGTCAGCGTCTGGTTCGGCGAAGTGTGGATTGCGTCCGGCCAGTCAAACATGCTGGTCGGTCTGGGCACAGCCGAGGGTGGTCCCGAGGCACTTGCTCTCACTGTTCCCGGGGTGCGCTTCGTGGTCGTCCCGAAAACCACCGGACTTCCCGCCGAGGGAAAGTTCACTTCGCAGGATCTGGCTTGGAAGGAATTCGCCCCGCCTGACAATACGAAGCTCGCAGCCGTTGCCTTCTTTTTTGCCAACCGCCTGCGCGAGGAAACTGGCCACCGCGTGGGCATCATTCAAACCTCCTACGGTGGCGTCCCGATCACCGCATGGATGCCTTTATCCGCTCTTCAATCAAACCCGGCGTTTGCCTGGCATGTCGAGATTCGTCGCGTGGCCGAAGCCCGCGGCCGGACAGAGTCAAAAAGGGAGTGGGAGGAGTTTGAGAAAAACTCCCGTGCCTTGGCGGAGTGGGCGAAAAACCCGCAGGGGCAGCAGCCGATCCCGGTCGCCGACCCCGGCCTGAAAAACTCCTTCAATACCCGGTCCCCAACAGTTCTTTGGGAAAATATGGCCGTTCCCCTCATTCCCTACACCGCCCGCGGTGTCATCTGGTATCAGGGCGAGTCCGATGCCGCCGGTCCCGAAGAATATCGCCTGCTCTTCCCCGCTCTGATCGGTGCGTGGCGCCAGGCGTGGAATCGACCGGACTGGCCGTTCCTTTTCGTGCAACTGGCCGGCTTCGGCGGGTTCGAGGGAAAGCCCGCGAACTCCCACGGCGACTGGCCAAGTCTCCGCGCCGCACAGGCCCTCGCGCGCGAGACTGTTCCCCACACCGGCATGGCGGTGGCTCTCGATTGCGGGGAAAAGCATGGCATCCACCCGAAATTCAAAAAGCCGGTTGGCGAGCGGCTCGCACGCCTTGCGCTCGCCCAAGTTTACGGTCGCGACATCGCCTCACGCGGGCCGCTGCTGACAAAAGCGGAGAACCAAAATGGAAAAATCCTGCTCACCTTCGACCACACCGGCACCGGCTTGAAAACCTCCGATGGCGCACCCGAGGTCCCGGGGTTCGCCATCGCCGGAGCCGACAAAACCTTCCACCCCGCCACCGCCCGGATCACCGGGCCTGCCACGATCGAGGTGACCTGCGCCGAGGTTCCAGCCCCGGTCACCGTCCACTACGCCTGGGCCGATTGGTCCGAGCCACCTGTCACCCTGCAGAACTCCGACGGCCTGCCCGCCGAGCCTGCCGAAGCCGAAGTTCGCTGAGCGGCAACTTGCGGTCTCACCCTCTCAGGTCGGCAGCGCGGCAAGCATGGTCTTGACCGAACGCAGGATGGGATCGACCGCTTCAGCGGGCGCGGCGACGAGAGGTGCCCGGGGCGGTCCGAGTTCGACGCCGAGCCGGCGCGAGGCGAGCGCACGGATGGCCGGAAGGTCGCTGGGCCCCGAGCGGCGGCAGGCGTCGATCATTGTCATCGCGCGGACTTGCAACTCGCGCGCCTCGTCGAACAGACCCGCATCAAAGGCGCGCCAGACTGCGCGGTAAAGGGGGGCGGCCACATTGTAGGTGCTGCCGATGGCCGCCCGCGCCCCGAGGGCCAGGCCGCAAAGCAGGATTTCGTCGCGTCCGAAGACGATGTCATAACGCCCGCCGTCAATCTCTGCAGCGAGCGTATAGTCCATGAGATCCTCCCAAGTGTATTTGATGCCCGCCAGATTCGGGATCCGCTCTCCCGCCAACCGCAGGAAGTCGGTCATGAGGAAGCGCGCACCGGTCATGGACGGCATGTGGTAATAGTAAAACGGAACGGCAGGTGCTGCGGCGGCGATCTCAGCGAGGTAATCCACCAAGGCGGAAAGCCCCGGCTGGAAAAATGTGGGTGCCATAGCCGAGACGGCGCGCGCCCCGTGCTGGGCCGCATGGGCGGCGAGGGTGCAGGCTTCGGGCAGCGAGTTGTGCCCGACATGCACGAGGACGGGAAAGCCTTCTGGGGCTGATCCGAGCCATGTTTGGGCCAGTTCCATCCGCTCCTCCGTCGAGAGCGACAGGCTTTCGCCGGTGGTGCCATTCACAAAAATCCCCTGCACACCTTGGGATCGCAAGGCGGCGGCGTAGGCGGGAATGATGCCCGGGTGGATGCGGGAGTCGCGGTAGGGCGTGAAGCTGGCAGCGATGAGGCCTTCGAGTTTTTCGGGTGGTTGGTTTGACATAATTCAATCCGGCTGCGCTGGGCGCGGGAGGGTGATCCGCCAGCATGCTGTTGTGCGGTGGCGTGGCTTCACCTCACCGGTAGCCACAAAGGCCATGCCGTCGGCGACACCGGTGACCGATGCCACTTGGTTGGTCGGAAGTTCGGCTCCCTCCGTCCATGTATCGGTTGCGGTATCGTAAATAAACGAGCGGCGAGGGAAACCGGGGTGCGACGATTTCAATTCGGCCGTCCGGGTCATGAGCGCGCCATCGTCACCGCCCAGAACAAGGATTTGAGATAGCCCGGCCGGAACCACCGGGGCGGCCATGATCGCCACCGGCGCATCCGCCCGGCGTCGCCAGGAATCCTTGCCAGGCAGGTATTCGAAAACCTCGCGAAGCGGCTCGGCTGGCTCACCGGGAAGCTTCGCCGCGCAGCGTCCCCCGATGGCGTAGAGGGCGGTTTCGTGACCATTGTGTTGGGCGACGAGAGCGGCAAAGGCCCTGCCGGGACCCGGCAGGGGCGGGCATGCGGCCCACACCGAGCGTTCAAAAGAGATGCCGTCTTCGGGCAATTCCAATCTCCACAATCTTGAATCCGCCGTCTCCAGCCCGTTTGCGGTTTGCCCGGTAAGAAAGTAAACTGTGCGCCCGGCCACGGCTACCGCGCCGCAGGTCCCGGGCACTGGCAAATCCGGCAACGTCTGCCTCTGCAGGGCACTTCCATCCCAGCGCAAGAGGAACGCCTGCCGGGACGGAGAGCCCCCGCTTTCGCCACCGAGGCAGACCAGTCCGCAGGGTGATGGAGCCGAGGCTCCGTTACCCGCAGGCTCTGGAAGCTCGCCGGCTGCCATCCACCGCGCGGCGTTGGTGCCCGGCTCCCGCAACACGAAGACCTCGCGCCGCCAGAGCTTCGGAGCCTCCCAAAGGTCCCCGCCCGAAGCGGGCTGGAAGTTGGAACCTCCTGCCACAATGAGAACGCCGTTGTCGATTCCCCCGAACGCGCCCGCCACTCCCGGCGGCAAGGGAAAATCCGGCAGCGGCTCCCAATCCAGCCCCGCAGTCAAGCCGGTTGCCATCCCCGCACTCCAGGCAAGGCCAACAGCCGCCGCCCTGACGCCCCTCAAGCCGGGCCCCGCTGGTTGCAAGGAAGATTTCATATTCCTTGAAGTATCATACCAATTTCGGAATTCCAAAGAAAAATGAACAGTCAGGTCTTGGGCGGTTTTGCCCGAAGTCGCGGTGATTTTTACTTCTTTCCGAGCCGAGTTGCGGCCTCTTGCATGTTGGGATTTTCGAAAGCGCTGGCGTAGGTATCGATCGTGGTAGCTTTGATTCGCAATTGCTTGCCCGTGTTACGCCACATGGAGGCGGCAGTGAAAACTTCGTGCAGGATGGTCTTTGCTTCCGGCGCTTTCAGTCCGAAACGCGACGCGGCTGACAAGGCCACCTCGATACCAGGTTCCTCATTTTCCTCGGTGATGGGTGTTTTGTTGATACGGGCCCGATCCATCTCAGGCACCGGGTTGATGTCATAGGCTGGAGAAAGACTCCAGCGTCCCGGTTCCCGCATCAGGAATCCGTGGTTGCGCAGGTGATCATCGTCGTTGCTGGCCAAGAGCGAAAAGATCAGCCGTCGCCAAAGTTCCCGAAGATCGGATGTCACATCGTCCCCAAATTGCCGGATGGCGTCCGCGATCATTGTGTAGGACCCGGCCTCACCCGGAGACAGCCCCAACAGGCTTGCCGCCGAAAGAAAAGGAATGCGATTCCCTCGGATGCGGTCGAACCGGGGGATGACCGCCACGCTCTGGCTACACAGGGAAACCAGCTTGTAATCCACGGTTCGGATTCCAGCATGGCGCGCGAGCCGAAGGGCGAGGATTTCCCCGGCGCCGATGTCACGGGTGTCATCGAGCTTGGGAAACTTGGCAATGGCCAGGCTGCCATCCTCCAGCGCCACGGCCGATTTCGGTCGCGCCCCGCCGAGCGGCGAACCTTCTCCGAGCAGAAATTTGAGATCCTGCACGGTCTCGGTTTCGCTGTGAATGGCGTCTGCGGCCCGCAGCAATGCGGCAAGACGCACGATGGGAGGAATCACTCCCCTTGCCTCGGCCAGGAACGGCTCACCCGGACCGGCCCGGAAGCGCAGCGCACCGATCCGGGAAGTGTCGTCAAGGGCCAGAACGTATTCGATTTCGCGATACGGTTTCTGCATCAGAAGTTTTTTGCGGACGGCCCTTTCGATCAAAAGCCTGCCCCATCGATCCGGACCGCAATCTTGCAGAGCACCGAAAAGAGTCGCGCTGTGCTGCATGCCTTGCCGCAACGGGAGCGATGCAGGATCAATGGCGAAACTTCCGGCCCGACGCAACCACTGCGGGGAATACTCAAATGACACGGTCGTGCCGCGCTCTGCCGGGAAAAGATGCCCGACAAGGTGCGTGTCCCCATGCCAGTCGATGTGAATTTCGATACTCATGAGGCGCTGGCGCGGCGGATGTGCTTCGGCAAGCGCTGTTCATCCAAACTGAGGGCGAGTTCATCCATGGAGGGCGCGGCGAGGTTGGCGAGACGATCATGAAGCCCCAGAACAAAAACCGCTGTGGCCAAAGTTCCAGCAGAAACGGACGGGTCGCCGCGCTCCAGTCGCCACAAGGTATCCCGGCTGACAAAAAGCCGGGCCGCCATATCGGCGGTGGAAATCCGGCGCTTGCGCCGGGCCACAGCGATGTCGCGTCCGAGCTTGCGAAGCGCGTGCCCGGCAGGAATCGGAAGGGAAGACTCGTTGGGCATAGTGTGAGAGTCTGATATACCCGACGCTTTGTCAAGTTCTGTCAGCCATGACAGACAGTAAGCGATATTCTCCCACCTCTGAACCGTTCCTTCCCGTTCCCAGACTTTCGCGAATCGCGGGATAGCTATTGATGTAAAACAGGACCACCGCGGTCCCATCCCCTCGGGAGCCGCTGCCGCGAGTTGCGGTTTCCCGCAAACTTGATTCCCGAAAATTTACGCGGGATTTTTCGTTTCATGCACTGCGTCTCGGCGCTTCGCTGTGCAAAGTTTCCAGCCGGCGCAGGTCAATGCGAAGAGCCCCAGCAAAGCCCAGGTCGAGGGTTCGGGAACGGCCGAGACGGCGAGAACACCGGTGGATTCCGTGAAGGTCCAAGTATTTCCATCACTGGTCAGGCTCCACACATCACCCACTCCGTTGAGGTTGCCCGTGTAGGCTCCGGAGAGGGTCACAGTGGCAAAGGTTCCAGCCTTGCTGGCGGAATTAAAGAGGCTGAAGCTGTAATCGCCGGGTGCGAAGGGTGAGGCGATGGCCAGATCCAAATTGCCGCCGTAGGTGAGGGCCCCCGTGACATCGATGCCGTCGTAGTCGGTTCCGCGGGTGCCGCTTCCGTTGATTTCCATTTGGATATTGGCCGTCGAGCCCAGATTGAGAGCACTGGAGAATCCCAAGACCCCCGGGCTGTTGCCGGGGCGAAGGTTGCCGTTGATCGTGGCACTGCCAGTCACATTGCCGCTGCCGCCGAGCGTTTGGGCGGAGCCAACCGAGAATCCACCCGTTACGGAGGCGACATTGAGGATTGCGCCGGCGGCCACATTGATCGTGCTGCTGTTGGCGATCGATCCGCTCGATCCAAGGATCAAGGTGCCGGCGTTGATGGATGTCGCTCCGGTGTAGGTGTTTGTGCTGTTCAGCGTCAGCGTTCCGAGGCCGGATTTGGTCAGGGTGCCGTTTTGGCCGGCTTGGTCGGCGAGGACGGCGGTTGAGGCCACCGTGATCGTGCGGCCACTGTCGGCCTCGAAGGTGTGTGTGCCGGTGCCGGCAAGGCCGATGGTGAGGGTGCCGGATGTGGCATCCACGGTGAGGTTGCTGGCGCTCTCGTTCTGGATCGTGCCGCCGTTCCAGTTGAAGGTGATGTTTTGGCTGCCCGGGCGCCGGAGCGTGGTGGCTTGGATCAAGCCACCGTCGTTCAGCGTGAAGGTGGCGTCGTTGGTGCCGCTGGCCGCGCTGTAACCGAGATTGATGGTCGTGCTGACGAGTGTGCCATTCACGGTCAAGGCGTGGGTCACATTGGCCGTCGCTGATCCCACCCGCGTGGTGGTAACGGTATAAGTTTGGCCGGAGCCGATGGTTAGGGAACCGGAGGAGTTTTGGTTCACATAGAGGTTGTCGGCTGTTGCCGAGGATAGTCCGAGGGTGCCCATATGACCGAAGATCGCTATCGTGGCGGCTCCAACTCCTCCTCCATCGATGATCGAACCCGTGCCACCGCCGATTGTCAGGGTTGACGTAAAACCGGTGCCCGTGCCAAGTGACAGCTGGCCTGTGCCGCCTCCGGGCGCGAGCGTGATGTTGCCACTGACCGTGAGGGAGTTGAGCGAGTCGTTGCGAAGCGCGACAATCGAGGTTCCGCTGGATCCGCCGATAGTGAGGTTGCCCGCGACGGCTGCGGTGGCGGTCTGGATTCTCACTTCCGTGCCGTTGGCTGAGAGGACATCCTGGCCGCTTGTCGGCACGCTGTTGAGGCTCCAGTTCGACACGGTGCCCCAGCTGCTGCCGGTGGCACCGGTGTAGTTGTTTGTCTGCGCCAGTGCCGGGGAGGCTAGCGTGAAAAGCACGGAGGCGACGGCGAGGAGGGATGGTTGTTGCATCGGATGGAATTTCGAGGTTTAGGTTTTGGGGTTTGGCAGAAACAAGAATAAGTCCAACATTGGTATTCTATGTGAGCGCTCTGGCAGTGTCAATATTTTTTTTTGGCTAAATCAATGTTTTTTCGGCCCTGAATCTGCCTTGCTCCGCAAGCCGCTGCGAACAGCAGAAACATGGCTGTGGCCCAGGCTCCCGGTTCCGGGACGGGGATGATTTCCCGGTTGAATGAGCCGCCACTGAGTTGATAGGCAGTGCCCACAAAGCTGCTGGAGGCGATGCCGCTGTAGAAGCTGATGCGGTTGAGTTCGCTCGTAGTGAGGGTGCGATCGATGTAGAATTGGTCTGTGTTATTCCCATCGCCTCCGCCCCAGAGCGTGGTTCCGGTCCAGTTGTAGATGGCCAGCGTGTGGCTGAGGCCCATGGCCAGTTCGCTGAAATGCACCACCACGCTGCCTGAGCCGAGGTCGATGATGGAGTCTTGGCTCAGGGTGAGGGCACCGACCGTGCCGTTGTAAGTCCCGCTGAAGATCAGGCTAGCTGCCGTGCCGTTGCCGGTGGCCGTGCTGGCCAGAATGATGTCTTTGCCGTTGATGGCATCATCGGCCGTCACAAGCAGGGAGCCGCCATTCACAGTCACATTCGAGGTGTTGGAGAGGGCGCTGGCATGGGCGGCGGCGAGGGTGCCGGTGTTGACCACCGTAGCTCCCGTGTGGGTGTTGGCGGCGGAGAGGGTGAGTGTGCCCGTGCCTGTTTTGGTGAGGCCGCCGCCCGTGCTGCTGATCGCGCCGGAGAATGTTGTGGAGGCATTATTGGCGCCGACGCTGATGGTGTTGGCGCCGATGGCGAGGGCATCCGCGCCTTGGAGGCCGCCGAGGTTGTAAGTGTTGGTTCCCGCCACGGTCAAGGTGACGGCCTGGCTGCCGCTGCTGCCGGTGTCCAGCGTGCTGTTCTGAAGGGCATTAACATTGCCAATGGCGAGCGTGCCGGCGTTGACTGTGGTGGTGCCCGTGTAGGTGTTGCTTCCATCAAGCGTGAGAGTGCCCGAGCCGTTTTTGGTGAGGCCGCCGACATTCGAGGAACCGATGGCGCTGGCGAAGGTGACATTGTTGTTGTTGGTATCGATGAGGATCGCCGAGGCGCTGTTTTTCAGGCGGGAGGAAAGGTCGGTGGTGATGCCAGTGCCGTATTGGAGGGCACCGCCGCCGAAGGTGATGTTGCCGCCGTTACCCAAGGCGCTGGCATTATTGATGAGCACTGTGCCGGCGTTGATGGAGGTCGCGCCGGTGTAGGTGTTTGTGCTGTTCAGTGTCAGCGTTCCGAGGCCGGATTTGGTCAGGGTGCCGTTTTGGCCGGCTTGGTCGGCGAGGACGGCGGTCGAGGCCACGGTGATTGTCTGGCCGCTGTCGGCCTCGAAGGTGTGTGTGCCGGTGCCGGCGAGGCCGATGGTGAGGGTGCCGGATGTGGCGTCCACGGTGAGGTTGCTGGCGCTCTTGTTCTGGATCGTGCCGCCGTTCCAGTTGAAGGTGATGTTTTGGCTGCCCGGGCGCCGGAGCGCGGTGGCCTGGATCAACCCACCGTCGTTCAGCGTGAAGGTGGCGTCGTT
>CAMCXK010000063.1 GCA_945883435.1 Chthoniobacter flavus
GGCGAGATAACCGGAGGGTGTGGCCTGGCCGTTGTAGGAGTTTGTGGCCCAGTTTGCCGAGGCTGCCGTGAGGCCGAAAGGGTAGGCTTCGGATCCGTCCCCGAGGGCTCGAATGTCGATTCCCAAAATCCCGGAGGCCAAAGGATGGATGGACGGAGCGGAAGCGGCATTCGGCACGGTGGCGTCGAGGGTTTGTTGGAGGAGATCCGAAGCGGAGAAGCCCACACTTCCGTAGGAGCGGATCAACGCGCCATCGGCATTGGTGGAGTAGCGGACGGCCAGGAACCTGTGGTCGGAGGCTCCATTCGTCCCGCGGCGGCGGGTGAGCAGGGCGAAGAGGTCGCTCCCGGAAGCAGTCGGAACAAGAAGCGAGGAATGGTTGTCGATTTTTGCGTTTTCCAGATCGGCGGCGAGCACATCGAGAGCGCGGCGGGCGGATGCAACGGAGTCCATCTGCTGGTTTTGCACGCGCAGGCCCTCCAACAAACCATTCGTCAATTGAAGGGCCATCGCCAGCACCAAGGCCATGACAGCCATGGCCACCAAAAGCTCGATGAGGGTGAAGGCGGCGGATTGATTCCGGATTTTAGATTTTGGATTTTGGATTTTGGATTGGGGAAGATCTAGCGGCGGGAGGAGCGGATGGAGGCTACCATGATGGCTGTGATTTCCGAGGCTTCCTGAATAAGCGGCCTGAGTTTGGATTCCGGCACCAAGCCTCTTTCGTGGATCAGAGTCAGCCAGAATCCGCACTCGTCGGCTTCCTCTTCCACGATTCCCAGCTTCGCGGCAAACTCCGCCTTGCTGCGTCCGCGACAAGCTGCCCGGTAATTTGCCGCAACGCTCGTCGCTGCCCTCCCCAACTGCTTGCCAAGAATCCCGGCAACCATCCCTTTTGGCAATGCGTCCAAAACATCCAGACAGCGGTGGGAGAATGCCTTTGTCCGCTCCTTCAGCTCCTTCTCGGTCATGGCACGAGGTTCCACAAATCAGGCGTCTTCTGCCAATCCAAAATCCGCAATCAAAAATCCAAAATTTTCTCATGGTTTGGGAATGAACTGAATCGCCGATGTCACCGAACCCTCCGCCCTCGACCATTGGCGGGTGCTGGTGTCCCACTGTGGATTGGCCACAGCCGGCCATGCCACGGTGATCACAGCTTCGCCGGGGGCCGAAGCGGTGGGGGGTTGGAGGATCTCAAGCCGGGCCACGAGGCGTGGGGAATCGATCCCGCTCGTTGTGTAGGCGTCCATGTTGAGATTCGTCCAACCAAAATTCGTGGCAGCGCCTCCTACCGCATAGCCAAAAGAAGTTTGGGCGAAGCGGTTTTCGTAATTGATGCCATCCGTCGAGGAGGCCTGACGCAAGGCGTTGGAAATACGGGCGACCACATTGGCCGCCGCCGCCTCCTCGTTGGCATTCTTAACCGATTTCAGTCCAACTGGAAGAAGACCCACCACGGCGAGCAACGCAAACGAGAAAATGCCGATCGCCAGCACCACCTCGACCAGCGAGAAGGCTCCGGAGAGATAGGGGTTTGGACGAGGCATCGTCATTGGCGGATGATTCGTGGGATTCCCGTGGACCCGTCGATGACCACCGTGGCACGATTGTTCGTGTCGGGCAAATCGCCCTTGAGCGGAGCGAGGCCGATTGCCAACAGGGGGTCAAATCCATCCGAAGCGGAAGGTGCGGCCGTCGTGGTGGCTTCGCCGTCGGGTGTGAAGGTGATCGATTTTCCGGCATTGAAAGAAGATGCCCCGATTGTGAAATTCAGTCCGTCGGTCTGCAAGGCGATCTCCGAGGGATTTCCCTCCTTGCCTGAATCAACAAGGGTAACGGACTCGACAAGGACGGCACGCCCCAGAGGGCGGAGGTTCGCGGCAATGCCGCTGGAAGTCCCGTCTGCCGAGCAGACCACCCCGATCTGCACGCCATCGTTCCCCACATCGGTGCGGGCGGAAAATCCGATCCATGCGTAGGTCCTGCGTGCCATCGCCTCCGAGCGTGCCAGTTCGATGGCGGCCGCAACCTGCTCCGCTGCATCGGAAACCCCGCGCGCCCGCCCGATCGAGTTGAACGCCGGCACAGAGAGAGAGGCCAGCACCGCGATAACCGCAACGACCACCAAAAGCTCAATCAGGGAAAAGGCCACAACTTGCTTCATTTTTCCATCAGGCCCCCTCACCTTCCGTCTCTGGGTAAAAGGGTAAAAGTTACTGGATGGGAGAATCATGGGGGTTGGATACCTTGAAGCTAAATGTGCGACGGGATCAATATGGCATGCGGGGATCCTTTGCGCAATGTTAAATACCACCTATGTAATTTTAATTTGTTTGAGCGGGAGGATGGAGAGCATTTGCGGCTCAGCGGGCACATGCGCTGGCCGTCCCCCTCGGGATTGGGTTCATGCAAGAATTCATGGTGGAGGTTGGTAGGAAGTCTGGAGGATAGCCGGAGATGGTTGAAGATCGCCGACCGCATGGAGGCAGAAGAGAATATGGGCGGCGAACGCGTGGCAGCAACTGGCGCGGGTGTCGTTGTGCTCCCAGAGGGTGCCGGTTTTTTTGGCCATCGTGGAGAGGTAGGATTCCGCCTCGGCGATCAAGCGGTCGCGCTGCTTGTGGTGTGCCAGGAGATCGAAACGCAGGTGGAAGCCCGGCAGGAAATTTGATCGCGCCCAGGGGATTTCCGAGGATGCGGAGGGCGCGGGGCCGAACTCCGAAAGCAGGATGTTCCACAGGTCGGCATGGTCCATGGGGTTTGCGGCCCCGAAGTGGAATGCATAATATTGGCAGGTCTCGGTGGCTTCGGTTTGGGCTTGGAGTTGGCCATCCACCCGAACCGCATGGTCCACGAACCATCTGCCGTTCCAGGCAAGGTGGCTTGCGGTGGAGTGGATGCGCTCCGCCTTCTCCCGCAGCTTCGGTGCATCGTAGAGATCGGCGGCGGCGGCGAGGGAGGCGGCGTAAAGCCAATTTGTCGGAAAATTGACGCCCGCGACGAGTTCGTTGGCGCGGGACCACTCGATGAATTGCCAACCGGGAAGATTCTCGAGCAAGCCGTCGGAGTTTTCGAATGTTTCAAACCACTCAAAGAGGCGTTGGATTTTTGACCGGAACCCCGTCACAAGCGGATCTTTGCCGCCCCGGCGCCGGGCATATTCTTGCAATTGAAGAACCAGCCAGAGGCTCCATTGCGGAATAAAAACGCCGTCGGGGTGATCCGCTGGATAGCACATCGGAAGCATGCCGGAAGGCAGCTCCGGCGAGGCATCGGGAGCCAACAGGTAATTTTCGAGGAAGGCCGTTTCGAAGGCGCTCGATCCAGAAAGCAAATTCGTGACCCTTGCACTGAAGAGGCTGTCCCAGAGCCAGCCGGCCCTTTCCCGGGATGGACAATCGGTGAGCAAGTCCGCCGCATTCTGGCGGATCGTCGACCACGCAGCATCCCCCACGGCGGTGAGCCTGGGGCTTCCGGTCAAAACCGGTTTGGGCAGCGGGGCCTCGTAGCCGCGCAAGGCAACGCGATGGATACGCAGACGCCCCGAGAGAACGAAGGCTTGGAGAAATTGAAGCGTGTAGGGCTCAAAGCTCTCGAGCGCGTAGGAGCCTTTTTCCAATTGCCAGGAGAGCAGGTTGACGGCATCGGCACGGGTGATGTCCAAGCGGAGGTCCGTGCGGATTTCATCGAAACTCAGAATGAGTTCGGCGTCCTCCTCCACTTCGATTTGCAGCATGACGAAGCCGGTGCGGTTGCCCGGGAGTTTACAGGTCGCTCCTTGCCCGGCGGAGAGTGTTGGCGGCGGAGGGATGATTTGCAGCTGGCCACACTCCTCCCAAGTCCTCAAAGGCGCGGAATCCAGATCGGACTCGGCGAATCCCTCGGAAACCGAACCAATGCCGTCGATGAATCGCGGCCGCCACCGCTCTGGGTTTGGAATACGGTCAAAGGAGAAGTGGTCCACCGTATCGGCCTCATAAACGGGAAACGCCGGCAAGGGAGCCCTCCGGGGAAGCCAATCCGGAGCGGGGACCGGTCGCAAAGCGAGCGGGGCCGAGGCGACACCGCCGGAGTGCCATTCCAAGCTGGCAGGGTTCATGCGATAAACCTCCGAAAAAGTGCGTTGGAAACTGAAGCGATGGACCTTGCGGAGGCGGTGGGGCAGGCCGGTGGCCAGACAGGCGTCCGGTGCCGTGTGGGCCACGATTTCCCCGTCGCAGAGAATCTCGGCCTGCAAAAAGGCGGGTTCCTTGAGTGTGTAGAAGGAGGCGATGCCAGGCGCAACGACCTCGATTGCGACCCGGTTGAGGGGCTTGACCAAGGCATCGCCGATCGGCCATTCCTCCACCCTCGCAAAACCGTGGGCGGCGCGCTCCGGGCCATGCGCAAAAAACAAACCGTTGACCAAAACGCGAAACCTTCCAGCCGAAGAAATTCGCAAGACACCCCGGCAGGCTGGCACATCCCAGAAGATGCCAATTCCCGAGTTGAGAACTTCTTTTTCCTCCCCGGCCCAGATCGGCTCCGCGCGTAGAAAAGGGCTCATCGGAAATCCGCCGTGGCCGGGCGAAGTTCCCACACGCGTCCCGAACGCGGAGGCAGCTCCGGGAATATGGCGGGGTCTCCCTGGGTGCGGCAGGTTTCCCCGCTCCAACGCTCGACCCATATGGCCTCGAGTGGTAGCTTTGGCAGGGCGTCCGTGTATTCCGGTCGCACCGGGCCATCGGTGAAATTGAAAAAGCCCAAGGTGAGCGGATGGTCCCGCAAAATCAATCCGCCCGCAGCGGGGGCATCGTGCCACTCCAGCAACGAGCAGGCCCTGTTATGCGGCGGGAAACACTTTTCGAGCAAATCGCGGCGATTCTCCGGAAGCTCGCTCCAGACCTCGGAGAGCAGGGCCATGCCGCCGGACATCCAGACTAAGCGGCTCCAGCAGGCGGCCTCCTCGTCCGACAATCCCAGTGGCGTGGAAGTGATCCGGTTTCCCATCCCGGAAAACGACTTTTCCAGCCGCTCGAAAAACTGCGACTCGAAGGATGAGGGGCGCTGGCGCACCAAAAGGCAATCCGGATCGTTTTGCCACCACCGTCCGTGCATCCATTGACTCCAAAGCGAGGGAATGGCCGCCGCCCTCAATGAGCAATTTCCCGATGGCCAACCGGACATGTCCAAATCGAAATGCCAACGGCCTCCGACATCCGGTCCCACACGCATCCCGTCCACCGGGCCGATGCTCGCCAGAAGCGGGGCGCCGCAACCGAGTATGAAGCGGTCCGGACCGGCCGCGTCCCGGATGGCCTTCAGGCCGCGTCGGTAGGCCTCGACCGAGGTGGCCGATGCGTCGAAGCGCAATCCGGGCTTGGCCCCGTTCGACAGGAAGTCGATTTTGGCGTAATCAAAACCCCACTCGTGGAAGACGCGGTGAAATGTCTGGCCGAGCCACTCCAAGGCGCCTGGATGCGTGCAGTCCAGCTGGTAAACCGTGGGATGGTCGGTGGGTTGGGCTTCGATTTTCCCGGTTTTTGGATTGCATCGCCGCACCAACCATTCGGGGTGCTCGCGAAAGACATCCGAACTTTCTTCGATCGAGAACGGCGCCAGCCAAAGGCCAGCACGGAAGCCCTGCCCATGGATGCGCTCGACGGCATCGCGCATTCCGGCGGGAAATTTGTCGGGATGGGCCGCCCATTGTCCCCAATCCTTGGGTTCGTGCCGGTCGGCGGCACGGTTCCATCCGTCATCGATCTGAATGGTCCTCAAGCCGTCGCCGACCGGTGATGCGCGGAGTTCCTGTGCATTTTGAACGACCTCGCCGAATGTTTCGCGACCGTAATAATGATACCAACTGCACCACCCGCTCTCGACGGGTTTGCAGACACCGGCTCCCATGGTGGCAGCCACGCGTTCGGCGTAATCCTCCAGTAGCGCGGACAGCCCCGCCCCTGTTCCAAAAAATAGCAGCGGACATTCCAGACGCTCGCCGGGTTGGAGGGCCTTGCCTTCCCAGTCCACCCGGATTGTGCCGGTGATTGGACCAGTGCCATGGGAAGTGACGGTGCAGTCGGCCCGGCCGTGGTCCAAGACACCTCCCAGAATACTGGTGCCGCTCCGTGTGTCGAGCCAGGCGGAAAATCCCGCCGAGGTCTGATGGTCATCCACCGCAGGAACCAGCCGGGTGGCACCGGTCATGAAGCCTCCTTGGAGGAAGACGCGGTCAACGGCTGTTTCCGCCGGCATGTAGATTTGAAATCCCAGACTGACCGATCCCGGTCGCAGAACGGCGGTGGAATCGTTAACAAGAAGGCAACGCAAGACGAGGGGGGCGCTTGAAACCGACTCCACAATGGCCCGGCAAGAGTCGCCGGAGCACTCGGGCTGCAAATCCAGCTGGAGTCGGATTTCTCCGGAAAGGTCGAACAATCCGGAGAGAGGAAGCGGGTCGGCGGCGGATGAATGAACGGAATTCATGGAGAGAAACTTTCGGAGTGTGTCTGATTATTGCTTGATCCGGTTTCAGCCACGCTGGGGGCGCATGTGAAGTCTTGCGGCTGGCAAAAAACCAATGTTGGTAGTTTAAGAAACATTATCGGGCTTCTTGCGTCAATACCGATGTTGGAATTTTTAGACTGTGGATTTGGAATTTTTCTTCCACCCGGCAGGGGTAGGGGTCTTGATTCGGCTTGCAAGCGGCGCCGGGATTCGCAGGATATCGAAACATGTCCCGACCAGCCAAGCGAACCCCGGAAGTTTACCAGATGATTGCCGAGCGGATATTGCGTGGCGATTACTCACGTGGCCCCCTCCCCTCCACGCGCAAACTGGGCGCGGAGTTCGGGGTCAGCAAGTTCACGATCCTGCGCGCCTTTCGCCAAGCGGAAAAGGAAGGCATTCTCGCACTGAAGGGGCGCAACCGGATCGCGACAGGCAAAAGTGCGGCCAGAAAAAAGGGCTTGCGCATTGCTTGCGTGGTTCCCGCGCGGGATCTGGCGAGCAGCTTCCACTGGTTTTTATCCATCGACAATATCGCCAGCAAACACGACGGCTCCGCCACTCTGGTGGACTACCGAAGCGCGTCCGACCCCCGCCTCACCCTCGCCCTTGGTGGCAAATACGATGTGATTTTCTTGGATCCTCCGCATGGCCAACTCACACCGCTCGTCCGGCGTTTGTTGAAAGAAAACCAGGCCCGCATCGTGCCTCTTTACGAGGACATACCGGAATTGGAACTTTGGGGCATCGACAACATGCCGGTCGATGCGGTCGATCTTTTGGTGTTCCACCTCGCCTCCCTGGGCCACCGCAAAATCCACCTTCTGGGAAGCCTCCCGCTCATCGGTCGCCAAAAGCAATTGGTTGACCGCTGGACTTCACGCCTGCAAGCGGTGGGTGCAAGCGGTGAGCCTTTTTTTCCGGCCATGGAAAGCGATTGTCTCGCGTCAGGGGCGATGTCAACCGCCCGCGATTTTCTGGCAGCCCATCCTGCGCCCGAGGCGATTCTCTTTGCCGACCTGCCGGCCGCCATCGGTGGCTACCGGGCTCTGTGGGAGGCCGGAATCAAAATCGGTCCGGAAACAAGCGTCGCCGCGCTGACCTGCGAACCCGAGGCTTTGCTGATGACTCCCAGCCTGACATCACTCGAGGTTCCCTCGCGAGAGTCGGTCATCGAGGAGGCTGTGAAGGCCGTGCTCAAGGGGGCCACAGCGACCCGGCGCAACTGGGCCGAAGCGGTGATCCCACAAATCCGTCTTCTTCAAGGAGAGTCCTCCTCCGCCCGCCGCCGCCCGGCTGCCTGAGACTTTACCCGGTGGGTTTGGCATCGCCGGTGCCTTTGATTCGTGTTTTCGTATAAAACTTCGTTTTGAAAGATCTTGGCTTGGGCATGCCAGCAGGCTGGGACCATTCATTTTCCCTGCGGCTCAGGGTGACTCGGATTTTGCCTATTTCCGAATATCTACCATTTTTGGTATTGCATTTCCCAGTTGGCTGTGGGAGTTTTTTTGGATGACCTCCAGAATTCAAAATTCATGAGCGCGACCAATCCCGAACACACGGACGGTGGCCAGAACGGGCGAGGCGTCTTTGCAAAGCACCTTGGCTTGGGAGCGGGCGGGGCGGTTGAGAATTCTTTCCAAAACGCGCCCTTGGGGCTGGCGAATCCGATTTACAATGTAGGACTTGGTGTAAGTCCGGTGATTGTTGGAATTGCGATGTCGATTCCCCGATTTTGGGAAATCCTGATCGATCCGATGATCGGCACGGTGAGCGACCGGACGCAAAGCCGGTTCGGTCGGCGGGTGCCCTACATTGCGGCTGGTTTGCTGGGCAGTTTGGTTTTCTTCGCGGCGATGTGGTGGGCGCCGTCGGGGTGGTCGAAGGAGGCGCTGGGAATCTGGCTGATTGTCACGGCGTTTCTCTTTTACACGTTTTATTCCTTTTTTGCGATTCCGTATGCGGCGCTCACGATCGAGGCCACCGAAGCCGGGTCGGACCGCATCGGAGTGATGACTGCGCGGACAGCCATGGCCAACCTGAGCGGGATCGTGATCAGCTGGATTTACTGGTTGTGCCAGCGGGACTGGTTTCCCTCGCCGGTGCAGGGGATCCGGTGGGTCGGACTCGGTTTCGGGCTTGTTGTGACCCTCTGCGGGGCCGCCGTGCTCTTCACGGTGATGCGAAAGGGCCTGCACTTGCAATCCTCCCGCGAGGAGGCTGCCCCGATTGAGAAGGGGAGCTACCGCCGGATTCTTGCGCTGCCGCCGATGCGCCGGCTTCTGGTGGCTCTGCTCAGCACGATGGTGGGATTCACCCTTGTCGGGCACCTGGGTTTTTATTTGGTGGCGTTCCACGCGTGTGCGGGCGACTTGAAGGTGGCGTCACTCGTGGTGGCGGTGAAGGCAACCGCCTCCACGGCGCTGGCCGTGCTGGCTTGTCCCTTCATTGGATGGGCTGCCAAGCGTTTCGGAAAAGATTTGGTTTTCAAACTCCTGCTTGGCGTTGGCATTCTCTCGAGTGTTTCGATGTGGTGGCTGATCACCCCGCTGAACCCCTACCTGAGCATGGTGGGCGACTTGGGCATTTCGCTGTGTCTGGTAGGATTCTGGCTCCTCATGCCGACGTATCTGGGCGATATCAGCGACCATTATGAGCGGACCACAGGGCAAAGCTGCCAAGGCACGCTCTCGGCACTCTACGGGATCGCTGTGAAAATCGGTGCCTCTGCCGCGCTTTTACTAACCGGCTACATTCTGGTTTTTTGCGGATTCGACGCGGAGATGCCGATCGCAGAGATGAAACAACCCGTTTTCCTGATGCACATTCTTTTCGCTCTGGTTCCCGGCCTGGGGCTTGCTGTTTCTTTTTTCGCGATGGCGGGATTTCATTGCGAGAGCGCGAAACCGGCGTGAACCGATGAAGCGCGTTTTCCAATGTCTTGTTCAAGCTGGATTGGTCCTCGCCGGCGCGATGGCACAAGCAGCCTCCACCGCACCAGCCAAGCCCAACATCCTGCTCATCACGGCCGACGACTTGGGTTTCCAGCTCGGGTGCTACGGCGACGCGGTGGCCACCACGCCGAACATCGACCGGCTGGCCGCCGAGGGGATTCGCTTCACGAACGCCTACGCGACCTCCGCCTCTTGCAGCCCGTCGCGTGCCAGCCTCCTGACCGGACTGTATCCCCACCAGAACGGCCAGTTTGGGCTTTCCCACTTGGGCTCCTCCATGCGCCAAGGCCTGCCCAACCTGCCGGCGCTCTTAAAACAGGAGGGCTACCGCACGGGGATCATCGGGAAATTGCATGTCGAACCGGAGGGGGATTTTCCGTTCGACTACAAGAAAATTGATATCGAGCCGACCCGTGACAAGGCGACCGTGCGCGCGATGTGCGACGCTTTCCTCAGTCAATCGGAGAACCGTCCATTTTTCCTGTATGTGAATCTTTTTGACCCCCACCACCCCCTTCTCCGCGATGTTGACGGAAGCCCGAAAGTGAAAGTCGATCCCGATCAGGTGAAAGTCTTTCCGTTTGTGGGAGTGGACACTCCCGCGCTCAGGCAGGAAACGGCGGACTACTACACCTGCGTAAACCGACTGGATGAGATCATGGGAGTGATCATGGAATCGCTTAAGGCACAGGGATTGGAGCGCGACACGATGGTCGTTTTTTTCAGCGACAACGGCCCCCCGTTCCCCAGGGGAAAGTGCACCTCGTTCGAGGCGGGAACGCATGTTCCAATGATCGCCAGGTGGCCGGGCCGGATTCCGGCCGGTGTGCGCGACCAATTCGTGAGCGCGGTCGATCTTCTGCCGACATTCCTCCAAATCGCACAGGCCCCCCCGCTGGAAAATCCCGCCGGGCTCTCCTTGTGGCCGGTGTTGGAAAACGCAGACGCAAACTGGCGGGAGCGGATCGCCACCGAACTCAATTCCCACGAGCCCCGGATGATCAATCCGCAGCGCACCTTGCGAGAGGGACGCTACAAATTCGTCCAAACATTGCTGGCTGATCCCGCTTTTGAGTGGCCGGTGCCAATGGACGCCTATCGGGCCGTTCAGCCGGATGCGGGCAAGGGGGATTTTATCCAAATCTACGACTTGGAAAACGACCCGCACGAATTTCACAATCTCGCTGCTGCCCCGGAGCATGGAGCCACGAGGGACCGGCTTGCTGCGGCCCTGAACGACTGGAGGAGAACAACGAACGACCCGCTACATGACGCGTCCGGATTGAAGGCCTTCGTTCTTACCGGGAAGGATGCGCTGCCCACAGAGGCGATTCTTGAGGTCCTGATCAAAAAACAAGATGCGGCCAAGGCGGCCGGACTTGAAATCCCCAACACAGTGACTCCTGAGGAACTCGACGCCTTGCGGAGCCGATAGCCTTCCCGACCTTGCTTCTCCGCCCAATTTCCATTCCCTGAAAAATGAACAAACCTACGACTCCCGGCTCCTATGCATGGTTCGTTGTCGCCCTGCTCGTGCCAGTGGCCATGCTGAACTACCTCGACCGCCAACTGCTTGCCACGATGAAGTTTTCCGTGATGCAGGACATTCCCGACATCGCCAAAGAGGCCGCATGGGGACAAATCCTTGCACTCTTCAAGTGGGTTTATGCCTTGGTGAGTCCGATCGGCGGCTACATTGCTGACCGCTACAGTCGGCGTCATGTCATCGTGGGTAGTCTTTTTGTGTGGTCGGCGGTCACTTGGCTCACGGGACATGTGGCCACCTTCGAGCAGATGCTCTGGGCGCGCGCCCTGATGGGTGTGAGCGAGGCGTTCTACATCCCAGCGGCTCTCGCGCTGATCGCAGATTTTCACACCGGTCCGACCCGCTCGCGCGCCATCGGCGCGCACCAAATGGGAATTTATACGGGAGTGATCATTGGCGGTTTCAGCGGCTACATTGCTGACGCCCCCGACCTCGGCTGGCGGTGGGGCTTCAGCGCGTGCGGACTGGTCGGAATACTCTATGCCATTCCCCTCGTTTTTCTGCTCCGGAATCCGGTCCGGCAAGTGACGACCGATGCCAGCAGGGTGACACCGTCGAGCGCATTGAGCGAACTCTTCGCCAACCGCTCTTTCATTTTGCTCGTGTTCTACTTTACGCTTCCGGCTCTCGCCGGGTGGGTCGTGCGGGATTGGATGCCGGCGATTCTGAAATCCGAGTTCAACATCGGCCAAGGCCAGGCAGGGGTCTCGGCCACGCTCTTCTGGCAAGTCGCCGCCATTGCCGGAGCGATCATCGGGGGTATATTGGCGGACCGCTGGATGCGACGCAGCGAACGCGGGCGGATTTATGTGAGCGCGATCGGCATGGGACTCATCATTCCAGCCATGTTCGGCGTCGGATTTTCCCCTCAATCCGGGATGCTCTGGGTGGCGATTGCGTTTCTTCTCCTGTTTGGTCTCGGGTGGGGCTTCTTCGACTGCAACAACATGCCAATCCTCTGCCAGATAGCGCGGCCGGAACTGCGCTCCACCGGATACGGGATCATGAATATGGTGAGCATCAGCTGCGGCGGCTTGGCCGACTGGGGCTTCGGAATCATGCGTGACCACCATGTCCCGCTTCACATCATTTTCGGCACCTTCGCCGGCGTCGCCATCATATCCATCGCGCTCGTCCTCGCGATCCGTCCGCGCAAGGAATTGAGCGGAACGGGCGGATGAGGCACCCGCAAGCCAAAGAATGCATGCATCGACGATGAAAAACCTCATCCCAACTCTCCTCATTCTCGCTACCGCGGCTGTGGCGACTGCCGCGCCTGAGACTTTGCGCGATCCACAGGATCTCGTCGCACTGGCGAAAGCGCAACCTTCCGGCACATCGATGACAATCCCTCCCGGGATTTATCGAGTATGCGACCTGCCCGAATCAGGCCTGCAATTTCGGAACTGGAAGGATGCGGAAATCGAAGCGGACGGGGTCACCATTATTTTGAAGCCCGGCCAGACAATCTCTTTTGCTGGTTGCACAAACATCCGGTTGCGTGGGCTCGCTGTGGATTTCGATCCGGTTCCATGGTCTCAGGGCACGATTGCCGCCATCGATCCGGTGGAAAAGTCCGTCTCCGTGAAGCTCGACGACGGCTATCCGGAACTTGAAAATCTTCCGCAGAGGGATTCGATGCTCTATTTCGTATTCGACCCCGCCAAACTCGCTCCGCGCCATCTCCTGTGGGAGGGCTTTCGGAGTTTCGACCCTATCGGTAAGCGCCTCTACCGCCTGGCCGGTCCCACCGCCAACGGATTCTTCGGGGAGCTTGACTCACCGCTCGGGCCGCGTCCAGGGGACAAAATTGCCCTCTTCAACAGAGGCGGGCCCGCCATTCAAATCACCGACAGCGCGAATTGCCGCATGGAGGAGGTGAGCGTCTTTGCCGCGCCGGGCTACGCCTTCTACGAAAGCGGCGGGGAGGGCGGTCACCATTACCTGCGCTGCCGCATCGTCCGCAAGCCGGAGAGCGACCGCATCCTCGTCACAGCGGCCGATGGGCTCCACTCCTACCTTGTCCGCAAGGGACCGCTGATCGAAGGCTGCGAGTTCGGGGATACAGCCGATGACACAATTGCGATCCATGGATTTTTCAGCCTCATCACGGGTTCCACCCGCCCCGGCACGATCCAACTCGTCGCTCCGTTCGGCCCCGATTTTGAAGTCGGCGACACCCTCCGGTTTTTGGAAATGCCCCATGGACGCGAAATCGGCTCGTCCAAGGTGACCTTAATACGCCCAGCCAAGCCCGAGGAAGCCGCCACCCCGCTGGAAAGCCTGCTCAAGGATTGGGCGAAAGAGGGATTCCGAATGCGGCGCATCCCTCAGCCAAAATTCTGGACTCTGGAACTCGAACAGCCTGTCGATGTGCCGCCCGGAAGACTGGTGCTTGCCTCGTCGCCGTCCCGGTGCGGAAACGGGGCAGTGGTGCGCGACACCGTGGTGCGGCGCAGCCACAAACGCGGAATCCTTATTAAAGCCGATAATGTCCGAATCGAGGGAAACACCTTGGAAGACATTGCAGGCCCTTCGATTCTCATCGAACCCGAATTGTTCTGGCTCGAGGGACCGCTTCCGCGAAACATTTCCATTTGCAACAACACCATCGCCCGCTCGTCCTGGCGCAGCTTGAACCGCTCGGGGGCCGTGCTTGGACTCGGAGGAGCGATCGAAATCCGCACCCGATTCTCTCGCCGCCAATTTCCGCCCCAGCAGGACCCCTACCCGCTCATGAAGGACTTCGTTATCGCAGGTAATACGATCCATGAGAGCGCCTCCTACGGCCTTGTTCTGGGGAATGTCAAAGGAGCAAAAGTCCATGGAAACTCCTTTGGCGAGGTCTTCGCCCGTCCGGGCGCCGCGGAAAGTCGCGGACTGGAAAAAGCCTTCGACGCCAAGGAGCACTCCTTGGAAGTCGCTAAGGATTTCGCAGCGCCACCCGCAACCATCCTCGTTTTCGGTTCGGAGGATGTTGTTCTTTCCGGCAACATCTTCACCCCGAAGCCCCCCGGTTTCACGGCCCAGCCCATTGCCGTTGGCCCGTGGTGCCAGGATGTCGGAGGCGCCGATTTGCAGGAAGCACCTCGAAAGACCGCCTTCAATCCTCTTCCGCTCCGAGTTCGTTATCCTCGCTCGAGTCCCGCCAGTGTTCTTTGGGGAGAGTGAGCTCAAAGAGGGGTTGGAATTGAGCGCCTTCTTTTCTGAACGGCTCGCCTGGTAGCGGGAGGATCGCTTGGAGTTCGGCTTGAAGGCGCTTGAACGCCTTCTTGTCGGCCTCGGAGTGTTTTCTGGATGGCTGCCATGCCCCGTGAACGGCCATCGTTGCGAGGATCTCAACGTGGCGGCATGTGCCGGTTTTATTGGCTTTGGTGAATGTATGGGACTGGCGCTGCTTGCCGTATGCAGCGGTGATCCTGCCAGTCGGATCGATAGTGATTTTGAGTTTCTGCCAGCGCCAGTCGGCTTGGACATCCAGGATCGGGTCGATAAGATTGCGGGCCGTAGTGGATTTGTGCGATCTGGCGCTGAGCCTCGTTCGGATTTGAATGCTTGCGGAATCAGGTGCGGCGAGGCGCTCGATCACGCTGTCGAGCATGATTCCACGATCATGGGCAAGGGCATGGATCGCGGGGGTGATGCGCTGCTGAGAGAGCA
>CAMCXK010000064.1 GCA_945883435.1 Chthoniobacter flavus
GAGAGGTGCGCTTCATTGAAGTCCCTGTTGGTGAGAGCGTGCCGCTGGTCTTGAGCGAGGTGTTGCCTGAAGACGATTTTACGCCCTCGGAACTCGCCAAGAATGCGGCACTGGCCGATGAGTTTTTAAAGTCAGCCACCCAAATCGACTTAGCTTCCCAGCCCGTGCGCTGGAGGAGTCTGGTTAACCAAGCCGATGAACTGTTCCGCACTTGGTATGGAACGGACGCTTTTCTGGCTATGGAGGCCCGACGGCACCAAGAGCAAGTGAAAGACCAAACCACCCCCCATCCCTGAATTTTAATGCCGACCTTTTTCGATGCTTTCACTTCGCCGCCTGCCAAGCCACATGCTCTCAACCGCGCACACAGGTTAGGAGTGTCGCCTGGCATCCGAACCACACACGAACGCAGGTCTACGGATTGGGGCATCCACCCCGCAAAGCAAGACGCTTTTATTGGATTTTGTAATTCTGAAATGAAAATGATTTGCTTTAAATTTTTTGCGCTGTTTTTTTGTCTTTGCCTCGGAGGCTATGCCTTTGCCGGAGATAGTGAGGCAGAAGAAATCTATCAAGCTGCCAAGCCCATGATTGGGCAGGAGTCACCAGCCACATCAAAGCAGCTTGGCATCGCTCTGATGCGTGAAGCAGCAGAGAAGGGGCACACCAAAGCCCAGTCGATTGTCGGATTTCAGTTGGCCAACGGCGACATCATTCCTAAAGATATTCCAAGCGCTATAATCTATTTACAAAAGGCTGCCATTTCCAGAGATGTCTTTGCGTGCCGGAATCTGCGTGTTCTAAGTGAAGGTAAAACCGGCGCGGACGAGGAGCAGCGCTCCCAAGCGTGGTCAGCCTTGAAAGCTGCCGCAGATGCGGGTAGTCCAGTGGCGGCAGCGCAGGTTGGAGAAATGTTTTATTTCGGCTGTGAGAGCATTCAGCCAGTGGATTACCACAAGGCTGCCCGTTATCTCGAGTTTGCTTCAAAGAATGATGACATTTCTTCCACAAACATGCTGGGGATGATTTATGAGCAGGGCTTTCTTGGAAAGGCAAATCCCTCGTTGGCATTTTCGTGCTTTCAGAAAGCGGCCGAG
Source organism: Chthoniobacter flavus (assembly GCA_945883435.1). GTDB lineage: Bacteria > Verrucomicrobiota > Verrucomicrobiia > Chthoniobacterales > Terrimicrobiaceae > UBA967. The sequence goes on from CAMCXK010000064.1 coordinate 1,098, forward strand.
GCGGGCCATGCGAAAGCCCAGGCAAATCTGGGATTCGCTTACTACGGTGGAAAAGGCACTGAACGCGATCTAGTGAAGGCCTACCAATGGTTCATGTTGAGTTCCTTGCAAGGCGAGGCCACCGGCAAAAATGCTTTGGGTGATTTCGCGCGGGGTTTAAGCGAAGTGCAGCGTGCCGAAGGCAATCGCTTGGCCGCCGAGTATCTGGATAAGCAAGGCAAGGAAGTTCCCGATTTCCTGAAATCAGGCGCTCCCGCAGAAAATCTGCCCCTGTAGCGGCGGTCTATGACCGCCGTTCTCCTCCAACAGGCTACAGGGAGTTTCGCAAAAGGGCGGTCATCAAAGCCTCTGACGCGCTTGATTGATTGGCATCCGACAGATCTTGAGCAGCCTGTTGAATTTTCTCCCGGGCATTTTCGGGAAGATTTTTGAGGGCGAGGCTGACTTCCGCAGAGAGGTCGTCCGGTCGGTTTTGGGTGGCCAGAAGGAGAAGCAGAGCCATTCGGGAATCCACTTTCGCTGGCTCCAAAGCCAAAGCCTCGCGAAGCGAGCGCTCGGCCAAGTCTTCCTTCCCGACATCAAGTTGATAAAGAGCCACTCCGTGGAACCATTCAGCCCGTGATTGATCGGGATGGACGGCATAGATGCGAACCCACTCCGCGTCACCCATTTTGTATTCCTTGGGAAGAGGATAATAAAGCGGCGTCAGCCAAACCGGTTGGGGCCTTGTGCCTTCCAACAAGGCCGGGATAAAGCCGTCACGGGCTTCGTCGTTCTTGCCCAGGCCACGCTGGAGGCGGACATATCTTTGGCCGAAGGAATCCCAAGAAAAGAGGAGAATATGCGTCACACCCAGTTCCTTGATGCGACGAAGAGCCTCGTTTTCATCTTGGAGCGAGTAGATTTCCGCCGCTTTGCGGAGGCCTGCAAGGTTTTCCCAGTAGAGAGTGCCGAGAGCCTTCGCTCCCCCGTAGTAGACGATTTCGGTGGATGTGGAGGGGCTTGCAAGGACCGTGAGTCGTTGCCCGGGCGAGGCGGCGGCCAAACGATGACAGATATCGCGTGTAATTACGGATGGAATGATGGATTGGTCCACCGTGTTTCCCCGTTCGTGGGCATCCCAGGCCCGGAGAGCGACCGCGACTGATGTCGGAAGAGAGGACAGGAAGAGCGCCAGCCCGAGGGAGATCCTCCGCCAGCGGGTGCAGCGAGCGGAAAAAACGATCCACACAGCTGTGAGAACCACTGGGAAAACCATCGCCGATGCGGTTCCAGACCAGCGGATTTGACGGATGGCCAAGAGGGTCATAACCAGCGCGGGCAATGCCACAAAAGCCAAAAGCGCGCGTTGGTCCCTCGGGACACTTCGGCGAACAATCGCGAGGCCCACGACCAATAGAGCGGCCAATGTGAATGTGTAGGAATAAAGGGCGTAGTGGTAGCCTGTCGTTTTCGCCACGGCAGCCAGGCTCATGAATTCATTGATGAAATAATCGTGAAGGGCGTAGAGGAAATGGTCGGAAACAACAAACACCCTTTCGCCACCAACAACGATCATGATCGCCGGGAGAAGAACAGCGAGGAGGCCAAGGCAGATGGTCAGGACATCTCTTCCGTTGAGTTTTGGTATTTTCCGCTGGGCGATGGCTTGTGTGAGGCGGGCCATGAGTTCCCCGCCAGCCAGCCAAGCGGCGGCATAGAGCGGGTGGTTGACTTCCATCCGCCAACCCATGTGCGATGGAAAATACTCCACGGCATAGAAGAAGAGGCTGGCGAGGGCCCCTACGAGTCCCCAGACTCTCCAGATGGATGGATCAATGCGAGTCTTTGGATCGCGCGAGGCAATCCATGTTGCTAGGATTCCTCCGATGCCGGAGGCAAAAAGAATCGGGAGTTGTGTAGCGGCGCTGATCCAGAGTCCCATGGCCGTGAAGAGGCCTGCGGCAGCGAACCACCAGCGGGAGGGGGCGTGGGCAGGGTCTGTAGCGATCCCCACTCGACCGCCGGCGAGCAGAAGAACTCCCAGTGCGGCGCACATGGCCACCAGTCCGTGATGGTCAGCTTCTCCAGCCCGGAAGTAATAAAGCACCGATCTGGCAGAGAGCAGGCAAAGAATCCAAGCCAATGCGGCCTCCCGGCCGAAAGCCTTCCAAGAAACCAGCAGGCCAATCAGAAAAAAAACCGTCCACGTGACAGGACCAACAAAGAGAGCCGCCCACTCGATGGGAGAAAGGCCCGGGGGTCTTGGAAGAAAGGCCAGAACTTTCGAAAGGCCGATAAGATTCCACATCTGCAGTGAGCTCCAGTGCACCTCGCGACCATTGGGGGGATTATCGCTGAGGGTTTCCCGTATCCGAAAAGTGCCTTCACGGGCCATCCGCTCGGCATGCATGATCCACCAACGTCCGTCCGGCGCGGTGGTGATCACAAGGTTGCGCGTGGATTCCCCGTCTCCCGTCTGAACCGGCTCCACCAAGCGGCCCACGGGGCCAAACTCCGTGGCAACGAGAATTTCCCGGATGCCTGTCCATGAATCCACAACCAGACAGACTCCCGCGTAAAGGAGCAATACCAGAAATACTGGAAGAAACAGTTTGGGAACCGGAGGGGCGATGGTGCCCGGAGAAGTCTTTGTCCGCACGAACAGTTACCCTTCGCTTTCTTCGTCCTCGCGCGAGTCCCCTTCCCCGCCGCCATATCCCAGCACCTCCACCGTGATCAGGGATGGGGATTCCTCCACGGATTCATTTGGGCCTTGACTCTGCTGGGCCACGGATTCCGCCGCAGAATTCGTTGCGGCATTGGTGGTTCCCGCACTGAGCCCGGAGACGGCTGGGGCTGCTGGAGCCGCCGTTGAGGGCACTCCCGCTGATGAACCGGAGATTGCAATGTTATCGGCATTGATAACGGCCGTCGCTGCAATGGTGAGATCGCCAGTCGCACGGATTCCTGCATCACCGGCGTCGACAACGCCTTTCGGCGCGATTAGATAAACATCGCCTGGAGGAACGCTCTCAACGGCAGCCAAGACACCAATACCCCCGCCCGTGGCCAGGCCTGCCAAATCGGTTTCCACGGTAGCCGATTGAACGTCCACGGAAACACGCGTTGGCGGTGCGGAGACCACGGTTTTTGCAGATGTTCCGGCTGCGATGTCTCCCGTGGAGGACCAGATGGTGATGTCACCGCCTCGAAGAGTGAAAATCCGCCCCTTGCCGATCGAAACGTCTCCATTGGAGAGAATTTGAACAGACCCGCCGTATTCGGTGAGAATGCCGGGGGGAGTTGCGGAAAGGTCTTTGATTGTCGAGGCAATCGCAATATCGCCATAAGGGGCAAGAACAGACAGTTGACCACCGCTCCGGGTCACAATGTCCCGGGAGTGCGTGGTGATGCGACCATTTCCGGAATTGAACATGGCATTGATGGCGCGTGTTCCCGCTTCATAGCTGCCGTTTTCCGACGCCTCCTTGGCGGTTGTGCGGAGGGTTTCAAACAAGCGGTCGATGGCTTGGAGCGCGCGAACCTCGGCAGAGGCGCTGGACGGGGGACTGGCGGGCTCACCGACAGGAGCGGCATCCAGATTGAGCGAACTGGCCGCCAAACCTATGGACGGGCCAATGCCGACAGCAACGAGAAGATTGCTTCCCTCGATGGGCAACGCCGGGTTTCGGAGATTTCCAAGCGAAGAAATACCCGCTCCAGTGCCATCGGAGTTCCGCGCTCCAGTGCCGAGATCAAGATTTCGACCAGCCAAAACTTCGAGCACACCAGGGCCTGAAATCTGAATATCCCCGGCCAACGGTCCACTATCGCCCGCAACCGCATTTCCGGGAACGGAGGCTAAAGCCCGGAGAGATGAAGAGGCAAGGTAGGGAAGGATGTCGCGTCCGGAGGATACGATGGAAACATCTTCTGAAGAAGTATTTTGAATGTAAAGCGACACATCAGCAATGTCCGAAGCGGCAAAAATGCGAGCCGCTTTGGAAGAAAAGAGGGTGAGCCCCTCGATGTTGCCCTCGCCCGCATAAAGCCTGACCGGGTTCGTATCCGATTTGTGAAGCAGCGAGCCATCATGAAGATTTGTTTGGAATGAGGCGCTGGATGAGGAGCCCGAGAAAGAGCCTGTCTCTGTAAACTTGTCCGTGTAAGGCGTAAAAATATTTGAAGCCGTGGAAGCAAGAAGTGTGCGACTGCGTCCGAGTGTGGCAGTTGCCGAGTAGGGATTTGAAATTCCCGGCAGGCTTGACGGCGCTACATCGGAAAGGTTGATGGTCGACGATTTCCAGACAAGCGACGATTGGCCTTGCACCAGGAAATTTGAGTATCCGACGGCTTGGAGTGCGCGGATTTGGCCGACTGCGAGCAACTCCACAGTTCCAGTGGCGGACGGGAACAATGTCAAATCTCCGGAGAGGTTAATGTCCCCGGACAGGGCGGTGGAGACCAGATTGGGCGGTAGAGTTTCCAAGAGGGAGTCGAGAGGCTCGACGGCAGTTTCCGACAAACGCAGCCACGGTTGGTAAAACGATGCGTTGGTATTCGCCAACTTCATTTGAGTATCCATCCACAGTCCGAGAAGAGGTCTCGGGTTCGGAGCTGTAGGCAACTGGGCTTGCGTGCGGTGTGTGATGCTGCCTCCCAGCGAGGTCACCGTCACGCCGCTGGTTGGAGAGAAGGTCTGGAAGTAGGACTTGTTCCAATACCGGTTGTTGGTGCCCGGAGGAAGAAGGAACGAGTTGGCGATAGGACCGAGAAGGATATCCTGCTGAGCCTCGATTTGGAATGTGGATTTTCCAACAAACAATGTTGTTGGCAGCCATGTTCGAGAATCTTCCAGCTTGGGAGTGGACATGCTGTCGATGATGCCAGGGCTTGGGGAGCGAGTGGCATTGGTAACGATGGAGCCCCTGGCTTTGAGAACGCCTTGGCCACGCTCCACATAATAAACGCCGGCATCGAGGTCGGCTCCCGATTCGACGAGCAAGTCGCCGCCGCCTGTTTCGTGCAATTTTGTTGCATCGGCCTGGCCCAAGGGAGAGCGGGCAGTGGTCGGGATGGCTGCGTCGAAATTTGCGATGTTCCCGCCGGCCTTGAGATGAATGTCCCCGCCGCCGAGCGCGCCCACTCCTGCGAAGAAGTTGCTGTAATCGACCCACCAAGTTGTGGAGGCGGGGTTGGAATCGAAGTTAATCGGGCCACTTTGGTAGCCACCAGTTCCATATTCCCCGGTTGTGGCGTTGACAAAACCGCGGCGGTAGAGCCAGTTCGAGGGAAGCTGGCGTGAGGAGTCGTCGATGTTGGCGCCTGTTTTGCGGTTTAACTCGCCGAGGGCGTCGATACGGATATTTCCGCCTGCCATGGCGTATTGAACTGGATAGCGACTGGTATTGTTGCGCTGCGCGGCTCCGAGTTCGCCTTGGTTGGCCGTATCAATAATCAGAGGAACGGAAAAATCATTGGCCGCAAAAATTTTTGTGTAATCGGCCAACCGGACACCGGCGGTGTAGATCGAAGCAAAGGTGTTAAGCAGGACCACATCCTTGGCCGATGAAACATCGATGTCTCCTGTGCCGGTGCGAATCACTTGGAACCGCCCGCTTACCGCCGTGCTTGTGAGAAACGAGCTGCCAGTGGTGCCGAAAATAGCTTGGTCATAATTTTTGCCTAGGCGGACTGATCCACCAAAGGCCGCCGAAGCAGCGGAAAATGCATCCACTTTTTGGTAATCAGCGGCGGTCAGATCGGCCCCTGAAGAGAGGCGGTAGGACCAGGATTGAGCATTTAGGGGAAGCTGAGAGTGGCCCTCGGCGGGCGTGGCGATATTGGAAAGCGGAGCCAACCAGAGCCAGGCCCCGTTTGAGCTCGCCAATGAGGGGGAAAATCCGTCGCTGAGGGCGTTGAAGAAAATCAAATCGCCCTTGGCTTTGAGGGTGAGCACACCGGGGGCCTGTTTCGGGCCATAGCGGAAGGTGGAGAGGTTCCAATCGCTTGTGGACGTTGAGGAGGAGGTTCCAAGGGTGAGGCTTCCGGCCGTGTTGACGATTTCCGCCCCGGGTGTGAGAACGAGTATGGACTCGAGGGCTGGTTGGGATGCCAGAAGCGAATCCGCCATTGTGGTGTAAGAGGCCGAGGCGGTTCCGCTGGAACCCAAGTAGGATTGGGCCTCTGAGTGAATTTGGCTTTGCAGAGCCGAAGTGATCGTGCCAGCGCTGGTGTAAACTTTGAATCCCTCGGCAAGGATTTTGGAAGCGCCGAGAACTTCTCCGTGGATCGGTTCGATGCCGATGCCGGAGTTGGCATTTGTGCGCGGGGCCCGGAGGTGAAGTGCTCCGCTGAAGCGTCCTTGGAAGGCGCTGGAGTTGGAATCATCCGCACCGCCAGTTATGAGGGATTGAACACCCAATTCGATGCGCGAGCCCGTGGCGATATCAATGCGAGCGGTAGAATCGGACACGCCGTTGATCGATGATCCCGCTTCCAGTTGAACAAGTCCGCCCTTGCCTGAGGAGGAGAAATCCAAGCCTCTGGCATCGAGAAGAGCGCCGTTGCTAATTTGAAGGTTCTTTGTAGCAAGCAGCGCAATCGAACCCCCAGTCGGGCCACTGGCATCAATAGTGCCCGAAACAAGGATCGAACCCGCGTCGGTAGAGAGCCGGAACTCACGCGTGGAAATCCGCCCACTCAGATCGGCATCACCGTTTCTCAGCCGGAGATTTTGGGAGGCCCGGAAGCCGCCGGATTGAATCGAGTCAAGAAGCGTATCCAAGGCCGCAACCGACTTGGCATCCAACGCAAAGCGTCCGCCGGCGGATGTGGAGGCGGCAAGTGCCTCGAAAGTCCCTTGGTTTGCAAACGCCCCATTTGGCACGGCAATGCGAATTTCCCCGGAATTTCCACCACCTTGAGGGGCGTTGGCACGGAGAAATCCAGCAGTGAGAATCGAAACATCCCCGTTTTTCGAGGCCAAGCTGATCTGGCCACCATCAGTATATTTGGTGACATCAAAAATCGAAGACGAACTGCCCGACACATCCAGCGTGCCAGAGACAAGAAACTGACCGGCTGGTGCAGTCGAGGTGAGGGAGAGCAAGCCACTTGGCAGGCGGATATCGGTCGAGACATCAAGGTCGGCCCCCTCGAAAGTGAGACTTGCACCAAGTCCTGAAACGACTGATGGAGACGCGACAGAGCGTGACAAAAGAAGAGCCCCCGTGGTCTTGGCCCCGTGGAGGGAGGCTTTCGTTGCGGCGAGGCGAGCTGTGCGGATTTCCAAGTTGCCATCGTTGGAAAAGGAGCCAGTCCCGTCGAATAAAACGCCTTGGGGAGCGGAAATCAGGGTATTTTGGAAGTTTGAAATCCCCAGCGTGCCTGATGTGAGGGACACATTATCGGCCAAGACCTGCAGCGTTCCGGAGGGAGAGCCCAGCGAAGAGGGCGCAGTGGCTCCTCCGGGATTCCCGAGCTCGATGGACTTGGCTTGCAGGTTGATTTGAGAGGCACCTGCGCCGATTCTTCGGATGGCCCCGGCATTCAGAGTCAGGCGGGTAAGCGCATCGGACCCAAGGATTCCTGTGCCATAAAGATCAATCGTGCTCTGGTAGCTGTTGAGCGAGAGAGCGCTCGCCCCGATCACGCTCGAGAGCAGGTCCCCTTCCAGGGTCAAATCTGGTATGGCAGGATGGGTATCCCCGCTGATTGCGGGTCTTCCGGATAGGACGACTGCGATTTGACCAGCTCCGAGTTGGATGCTCCGACCCGCCAGCGAGGCTGTCGGATCGATTTGGAATCCCCGCATGGAGTCAATAATGAGCCCGTGGCCGCTGAGAACCACACCGCTTCCAATTGAGATCATGGGGAAAGTGGAGCTTGAGGATTCTGAGCGTGTGATCGTCGGTGCTCCGGAAGAAGTCAGGCGAAGAAATGAGCCAACTCCCTCAAATTTCCAATCCTGGGCAGCTTGAATGGTGGGCTGATTTGCTTGGATCGAACTTCCATCAGCCAGTTCGATAGTATCCTTGGCCAACAAGGTGAGATCGCTGACAGAAAGCGTTGAGCCAGAATTTTCCACGCGAATGGAAGTGGAGACAGGAGTAATGGACTGCCCAGAGCGTTGACCTCCCAGGATCAGGCTTGAGAAGCCGAAGGATGAAAGTCGGGATGCATTAAGGACAGCCGTGTGGGATGGAGAAGTGTCCGACCTTCCGATGAGCAAAGAATCGGCATAGATATCCGCAGTGGCTCCCCGGCCACCCGAAACGGGATTAGCCAGCACTTGGGCCGCAAATCGCAGGCCAGAAGTAGCCGCCACGGTAAGGTGGCTCGAGTCTTGAGGCAATCGGGCGGTTTGCTCCAGTCCGGAAGCAGCAGCCCGTTCCGGAAAGAACGAGTTTGCCTCTAAGAAATTGTATTCTGCCCGTTCGGTGAGGACTTCTGAAGAAGAGAGTTCATAAAGTTTGCGAGGCTTTCCCTCGATGGATTGACCCGCGAGGGAATTCGTCAAGACCCCCGCGACGAGTTCGGAACCGTCGCCCGAGCGGTAGGATGGACGAATTTTGCCTTGAACCGGTGTGAGGAGGAACGCTCCGGGGAGGAGTGCGTAGCGTGCGGGCAGAAGGGTGTAGGACCCAGCAGGTAGCAGGCTTGAGTCTTCGATCTGAATGGCTTGGCCCAAAGCCAAGTTTTGGTGGGTGTATCCAGGATCACGAATTCCGCTTGCGTTGTCGAGAAGAGTGGCTTTGGAGGATGGGTTGAACGGCGCAAAGGGAGCCAAGGGGCCTTCGAAACTTGGCACGATGGCATATCCGGGGCTTGTGCCGTAGAGATAAGCGGTGCCTTTGTAAGTCGGAGAGGCGGCCAGAACGTCGATTGGGCCACCATTTCCCTCCACCCATTGGTAGGCAAAGAGATCACCTCCGCCCCGGAGGTCGATCCGGGATGATTCGTCAGCTTGGATATTTACTGCCGAGAGACTGATAGACTTCTTCGGCAACAAGCTGCCATTTGAAATATCTTGTCCAGCAGGATCGATCCAGCTCAGGCCATCAAAAGAAACACCATACGGAAAGAGCAACTCGGCGCCAGATTGATTGTCCAAGCCGGCGACGGAGGTGGTGCTACCTGGGAGCAATCGCAGGGATTGAGTAACAGGCGTGGAGACAGTAGAGCCTGCGATCGCATTTTTAGGCGCTGTGCCTCGTCCGTCCCAGCCGATTTGAATCTCACCGAAGGGGGCTAAGATCGTGCCACCCTGTTCGATCTGGGCAGCATGAAACACCAAGCGACCACCGGCGGAGGTAGGAGTTTGGATAGAACCTGTGGATGAAATCTTCAGACGGCCCTGAACGCCAGGGGCGTCATAAACGAAAACCTCCAGTGCGCCAGCTGTTGTCGGATAAATAGCTGCTGCCGACATCTGAAGGCTTCCGGACCTTTGAAAAATTCCATTTCCTCGAATGCCACCCGCTGTGGCAACGAATTTGGCATCACCGATATTTGAAAGTGACAGAGTCCCAAGGTCTATGTGTTGTGCCAGAACCTCCAGCGAACCGGGACCGAAGGTAGGAGAGAAGGTATGCTCTGGGTTGGTGGGGTCGCTTTTGGTGAATAGAATTTTGTCGTCTGCGGGAAGAAGCGGAGAACGAAAAACCTGACCTAATCTCACATAGGGAGACTCCAAACTAACCCGCCCATTGGCACGAAGAACGCCTCCGTCTGCAATATCAAGACTCAGGCTTGTTTTTAGTGAGACATTGTTTTCAAAATTGACATTCCCGCCGAGTTTTAAGGAACCGAATTGACCTTCGGCGATTTGATCCACGGAGAAGTAACCGCCATTCAAAGCTGTGGATGTTGAGGAAAGAATTGCGAAACCAACGCCTTTTGTGGCGGCTGTTTCCAAAGCGGCAGAACGGGTTTGAGTCACGACCAGATTCGAATCAGCCGAGGTGGGGGTCTCGGTATCGAGGTAAAAGCGATTGGAGGATACTTGTAATGTGCCGCCGAGGGAATTGTCGCCGCCTGGTCGGGCCAGCATCGTGGCTTTGTTCACGAGGACCTCTCCACCGGTGAGTCGAATGGTTCCGCCGTTGGATTCCATGAGAGTTGGCACCGTGCGCAAAGCAGACGGCAGATTTTTGGGATTTGGATCGATTAAGGTTGGAGTAAAGGAGGCAACACCTGCTTCCCAAGGCGTCAGGTCCACCAATTCCTGCGTGCCAGATACATCGAGAAGGGCGCTGGCATCCATGAAAAGGTTTCCCGTAAGGTCAATAGATCCTCCGGGCAAAACTTCCCCTCGATTTCGGCCATAGGAATCTGCTGATTTTTTAAAAAAACCACGAGCAGCCAGTTCAGTCTTTGGTCCGAGAAACAGTGTGGATTTGCCGAATTCCGGCTTTTGATCAAAGGAAGGGAATTTCTTTCCCGCAGATAAGGTAATGGTGCCACTTGGCACGGAGGCTTTGCCAAGAAAAGTGATCGTTTGCCCGGTAATTGAAAATTTGGATTGAGCCGGTAGGGCGAATGAGGAATCGGCTGATACCATAACATCACCTCTGACTTTCAAGTCGGCGGTATTGCGCTGCTCCCCTGTGACGGGATCAACGGCCCGGAAATCATAAGTGATTCCAGGCGTGGAAAGAGATATGGAAACTGGAGGGGCGATGTCTTGCGGAGGCAAGGTATTTATCCAACCCAGCAATCCGCTGGCTTTATTGGTCTGTAAGACCCGCGTGAGTGCCGCAGGGGCGACTTGAGTTCCTGGAGCAACATATACCGCAGGCAGATACGAGTCCGGTGCTTTCGGGTCTCCAGTGATTGTGCGTAACTCATTAAATTTCGCCGCATCGGGAGCAACGCCCATGCCGGTGAGCTGAAATTCCGAGAACCCGCCTTGGTTGAAGAAATCAGGAGCCAAGACAAGCGATCGGCTGTCCAGTGGTGTGCCGCCGATTTGAACAAGCGGAGCAGTGACTTGAAGTTTTCCACCTTTTTGGGCGACAGCGGAAAATCCCTCCAATCGGCCATTGAGCGAGAGTGTGCCGCCAGTGAGAGAATTCAAACCGGGATCGGCTCCGCCGCGCAGGCGGATTTCTCCGGCCAAGCCATACTTGGGTTTCCCGGAACTTGGAAGTGCGGCACCTCCGGAGACATCGATCAAGCTGGTGGGTTGTAGAAAAAGATTATAGGCATCGAGGTTCACCAGACCACCCGACAGAGAGACCGGTTGCAAGATGGCATCAATGGCGGTGAGTCGGTCGTTGGTGATCAACGCCGCAGTGGAGAGGGTGGATTGAGGGGAGATACGGATGGTTCCGCTTTCAGATGATAACACGGGGGCTGTGCTGGTGGCATCGGCTTTTAAGATGGATGCCTGATAGGGAGAAAAAGCGTAAGCTGTTAGTGAGATTGTTCCTGAAGGCGCAACGATGCTGCCCCTAATAAGCGCATTTCGAATTTTTGCTGAAAGCTTACCGCCCGCAGGAAGATTGAGGGTGGTTCCATCGGATACTTCCAATTCGCCTTCGGAATTCTCAATTTCCAGTGACCCGAAGCCAGTGGCAGCATAAAAGTCCGCTCCAAAAAGCATGGTGCTTTCATTTGAATCCAGTCCCGTGGCTCCTTTATCGAAAAGAATTTTAGGAGGCTTTGGAGAAACCGTGGGGTAGATGACGCCAGTGTAAGTCAGGGGACTCTGGTTGGTCAGAGCCAATCGCAGACTGGAGGCGAGTGGAATATTGCTGGTTGTGGAGGTGGCGCGAATCTGTTTGGGGCCTTGAATTGTTTCGCCGACCAGAGAGCCTCGCAGAGACATGATCGGGGAGGTGATGTTGAGGGTTCCGCCATCTCCTCCAGTGATGTAATCGATTTGGTTTTTGGATCCGCTTGGAGCAAGGAGATTGGTAAATGTTTGGGATTCGCTCCATTTTCCTCCGGGTCGGGTTGATTGATTTGAGAAGAGGCCGGAATAGACGCGGTCGGGAAATGCCTCCGAGATATCAACCAAGGTGCGACCGTCCACCAAAAGCTTGGAGGTTGAAATACTGCCTTGCTCATTTCGGAAGTAGCCACCCGAGACATCGATCATTGATCCAGCTTCCGTTTGGAGACCGCTCCCGGCCTGAATGGAAATCGAGCCTCCCGAGGTTGTTAACTGAGCGGCGGTTCGCTCGATGATGTTGGCGAAGCCCGTGGCATCACCGAGGGGCGTGCCGATCCAATAACGGCCATTGTAGGTCCCCGACTTGCGAAGATCAATGGTGAGAGAGACTCCTCGAAGGGAGCCATCGCGTTGCGTGGGAGAGACAGACAATTCGGAGCCCCGAAGTTGGACATCCACCAAGTTGTGGTTGATGGGCAAGAAGACCTCCGTGGATCCCGAGACATCTAAAAGCGCATCGGATTGAAGATTGATATTACCTTGGGCAAAAACAAAGTGCGGGTCGCCGCGACGGAAACTGTTTTGGTCTGGCAGCTCGATGACCGAACGCCACTCGCCAGCCTTCAGGTTAAGGGCTCCATTTTTTGCAACGACAGAAGCTGACTCACCGATAGAAATGTTTTTTCCAACAAGGTTGATTTGTGACACGAGTGGCAGTCGAGTTCCAATGGTCGTTGCCGAACTGGCGTAGTCCGGCAGTATTTGGAGAACAGATCTGTTGGATATATTGACATCCCCCGTTGAGCGATTAAGAAAAGCGGGGATGGATGGGTTGTTAACCGGGTCGTAGTCAACATTCCGCACAGCATCGTAGCTGGCCAGAAGGTCGATCCTGCCGTTTAACGCCACCGTGGTAACTGAATCGGTTATCCCTGAGTGCTCGATTGATTTGCCTGCAATAACGAGATTCCCAGTCGGGATGGAGACCAGACCGGATTGGGTGACTACTCCCGAGAAGTTGCTTACGCTCCCTACGAATACATCCAAACCCCGCAGGCTCGGGTCGGTGGAAGGGTGCTCTTGGAAACCCACCTGAAGACCCGCCGCAAGAATTGTCTGACCAGCAGGCGTGGAGATTTCGCCATCGTTTAACACATTGGCCCCGACAAGGACAACTCGCCCTCCTCCTCCGTCGGCATTCAGATTGGCCTCTAGGCGGGCTCCGCGTTCCACTACCACATCTCCATACTTTCCAGACTCGGGGGCAAGTGGCGGATTAAAGGAGCCATCGGGAAGTAACGAAAATAAAAATTCTTGGTTTTTTGGCTGAACCAAAAGGCCGTTTTTGATAAATTGATCATTAATCGGCAAAGAGGATGCAGCGAGGGTGCGGGTGTTGATCTGGGAGCCGGCGCCGAAGAGGATGCCGTTTTGGTTGATGATGTAGACTTGGCCTTGGGCGTTGATTTTGCCGCGGATTTCAGAGGGTTTGGCGGCGGGGTCGAAGATTTTGTTGAAGGCGATCCATTTGCCGGCGTCGACACCGCCGGAAGATTGGTCAAAATTAACGGTGGTTTGGCTACCGACATGGAAGGTTTCCCAGTGAAGAAGGGCTTGGGCTTCGGTTTGTTT
>CAMCXK010000065.1 GCA_945883435.1 Chthoniobacter flavus
CCTTTTCGCCCGTGGACGCGCTGGCTGCCGAAAAGTGTGGCCGGATGGTGTTTTCTGGCCATCGGATTGGGAATTGCCGCCGGATTCGCCTTGGGAAAACACGCCACGATGCTGCAGCCCGTGGCGACTGGATATGTGCATGCGTATGCGCTGGTGGTTCTCCCCTACTTGATTTTTGAGGTTGTCGTGGTGCTCGGAGGACTGCGCCGCCGGTCCTTGATCTTGCTTTTGAAAAACGGGGGGCTGGCTCTCGCCGGAGTGCTGGGTTTGGGGGTCGCCGCGATTCTTTTCCTGCCATTGATGTTGCCCCATCTGCGGTCCTCGCCGTTGTTCGATCCCCGCGTGCTGGAATCGGTGGCTCCTCCGGGATTTGTCGAAACCTTTCTTCCCTCGAACCTCTTTCAAGCGCTCGCGGCAGGCAATGTTCCAGGGGTTCTTCTGTTCAGCGTGCTGATCGGATTTTTACTCCAGGGGATGGCGGATCCGCAGCCGGTTCTCAACGTTCTGGGACCGCTGCGGCGGTTGTTCGGGGAGGCCTTTTCATTTGTGGCCAAAAAAATCGCGCCGGTTGGGATTTTTGCGATCACTGCCAACGCCGTTGGAGCCTCCAGCGGAGGGGAATGGGAGCGCGTTTTGGGCCTGGTCGGAATGATGCTCACGGGGTTTCTTGCGATGGGATGCGTGTTGCTTCCCGGATTGGTGCTCGGGATGACCGCGTTCAAGCCACGGGATCTCTGGCAGGTGCTGCGGGACCCGCTGGTCTTGGCCGCCAGCACCGGCAATGCCATCGTCGCCATGCCCGTGTTGATCGAGTCGCTCCGCCGTTTGTGGGACAGCCTTCCGGGTGAAAAGGACGAGGAGAACTTCGCCGTTGTCGAGATTCTGGCTCCGGTCTGCCTGGTCTACCTGTCCCTTGGCCGTCTGCTGATCATGACGTTTCTCCCGTTCGTCGCGTGGTTCATGGACAGGCCGTTGGAAATGGCCGACACGGCGGCGCTTCTGCCGACCGGCATCGCCTCGGTCATGGGCGGGGCGCAAATCGCGATTCTTGCCGAACTTCCCCGCATGGGACTGCCACAACAAATGCTGTGGCTCTACCTCATGAACCAGCAGTGGATCATCCGTCTGGCGGAGCCCCTTTCGGTCATGACTGCCGGGATGGTGGCCATGCTGGTTTTTGCCTCCATGCTGCGCCGGTGGCGGATCAAACCCCTCTGGATCGGCCTGGCGATTTCCCTGTCGGCGGTCCTTGCAACCGGCTTGGGCTGGGGGGTGCGGTCCGGATTGGCCCTCATGCTCGGCTCGGCGCCGGGTTCCCGCGAAGTCGTGCTGCAGCGAACGTCGCTCTTGGAGGGGCAGTCTCCGGTGGAGAAAAGCTCGTTTCCTCCCGCGCAGGGGCCCTCCTCCCTGGCTTCAATCCGTAAGGCGGGAGTGTTGCGTGCCGGAGTTGTTCGCAATAGCGCTCCCTGGGTCTACAGGAACGCTGCCGGAAGCCTGGTTGGCTTCGATATCGATCTGCTTTCCTCGCTCGCCGAGGCCTTGGGGGTTCGCCTCGAAGTCGCCGAGGGATCGTTTGCCGAATTGAACTCCTGGCTGTCGGAATTCCGCATCGACTGCGCGGCGGGCGGCATTCATGGAACCGGCATCACTCCCCGGCCCGGTTTGGAGGTGGTTGTTTACGAACAGGCCACGCTGGCCGTGGTCGCTCCCGATGACTTCAGCGTGCGGCTTCAAAAAATCCTCCAAGGCAAATCGGCAGCCCCCCTCAATTTCCGTTACAGTTCGGAATTCGATTTTTCGCGCGAACTCGAGCGAAGCCTGCGCCGGAGAATCGCCCAATCGGGCCCCGGCAACGCGGTGCGCTTCCAAATCGAGGGGGTGGCCGGCGAGTTTTTCAAAAGCCCGCCGGCGGATTCGGTTCTTTTAACCGATGCGGAATCGGGGGCTGCGCTGGCAGTGTTGAACCCCGATTTCATCATGATTCCGGCATTCGGAAACGACCTCACCATCCAAATCGAATTGCTGCTGGGAACCACGGATCATTCGCTGGTCGACTTCTGCTCGGACTGGGTGGCGGAAAACCGCAATCTCGACCTTCTGGAGCGCCTGCGCCGTTGGTGGATTGAATTCCGCTAACGCGTCGTGGTGCGCTTCAGGATTTCGCGGGGAGTTTGCAGAAGCCCCCATGTTTCTCGTGGTATTTCTGATGCTCCTCCTCCGCCGGTTGATAGGGACCTGCAAGGTCGATTTGCGTTACCACCGGTCCATTCAGTGTGCCGGATGCACCGAGCTTTTGCGCAGAGGCCCGAATGACTTCCTCTTGCTCCGGCCGGGTGAAAAAAACGGCGGACCGGTAGTTGTCGCCGATATCGGGGCCTTGACGATTGAGGGAGGCCGGATTGTGAATCGACCAGAAGATGTTCAGCAACCCGTCCAGCGACTGGCGGCGGGGATCGAATTCCACGCGGACGACTTCGGCGTGTCCCGTTTTGTGCGAGCACACCTCGTGGTAGGTTGGCTCCGGGGTGTCGCCGCCCATGTAGCCGACATTGGTGGAAACGACACCCGGCACTTTGGAAAAAGCAGCCTCGACACCCCAGAAGCATCCGGCGCCGAAATAGATTGTCTCCACGGCTGGCACAACGCCCGATTCCTCGAATCCCAGGGCGGCGGAGTTGATGCAGTAGCGCAGCCCCGAGGGAGCGGGGCCGTCGTTGAACACGTGCCCCAGATGCGTGTCGCATCGTGCGCAGTGGATTTCCTCGCGCACCATTCCATGGGACAGATCGCGTTCGACGCCGATATTCCCCGCTGCGAATGGTTGAAAAAAACTCGGCCAACCGGTGCCGGAATCGAATTTGGCATCGGATTTAAAGAGGGGCAGCCCGCAGCCGATGCAGGAGTAAACGCCCTTTTTGTGGTTGTCGTGAAAAACCCCGCAGAATGCGCGCTCGGTGCCTTGCGCACGCGCCACCCGGTATTGTTCCGGCGTGAGACGGAGCTTCCACCCGGCCTCGGATCGAATCACGCGGGGCACCTCCACGACTTTTGAGGGAGTGCCGTCGGATGTGAGGAATTGCACGGCCACAAGGCCCGCCGCGGGCGGGGGGATCGAGCCGGTATCGGCGAGCGAGTGCCAAAGAAATGCGAGAGCCACGACACACAGTGCCAAAAGCGGGAGGTTTTTCATGAAGGGTTCGACCATCGAGGGGGCGGTGTGTTCAATCGAACATGCTCAGCGTTCGCCGCACGCGTAAAAAATATCGCCCGGCAAGATGCCGGAGCGGGGTTTGTTACTTGGGATTCCGTGCCTTGGTGGACGGGTGCGTGGTGGCCGCGAGACACGCCGCCCCGATGATCCCCGCGTCGTTCTGCATTTTCGCCGGCTGGATGCGCACGTCGGTCTTCGTGGTCAGGTGGGGAAGGAACTTGTCGGCTTTTTTGCTGATGCCTCCGCCGATGATGAAAATCTCGGGCGAGAAGAGCTGTTCCAGAATGGCGAGGTATTCGCTGACGATACCCGCCCATTTTTTGAACGACAGGTCCTTCTTCTCGCGCACGCGCTCGGAGCAGCGCTGCTCCGCATCCTTGCCGCGGATTTTCAGGTGCCCCAGTTCCGAGTTCGGCAGCAGTCGGCCATCGCAGAAAACCGCCGAGCCAATGCCTGTTCCGAAGGTCAGCAGGATCGCCACGCCCTTGATGTCGCGTCCCGCTCCAAAAATCATTTCCGCATAGCCGGCGGCATCGGCATCGTTCACGACCACCACGGGACCGCCCAGGTGGTGGCTGAAGAGTTTTCCAGCATCCGTCTGGATCCAGGCATGGTCCACATTCGACGCGCTGTGAACCACGCCATTTTTCACAATGGCGGGGAATGTGATGCCGGTCGGACCGGTATGGGCAAAATGCCGGGCGATCTCCTGCACGACATCGGCCACGGCATTGGGCCGGGCAGGTTGCGGGGTGGGCAGGCGCAAACGCTCCGCAAGCAAAGTTCCGGTGAGGGGATCCACAGGCGCGCCTTTGATGCCTGTGCCGCCGATATCAATTCCGAGTGTGGCCATGGGACCTTGAAAATGAAGATCGGCCGTCCGGCATCAAGGGAAAAACGCCCCGGGCCGCCGAGCTTGTCATTTGACTCCCGGGGTGGTTGAAAAAAACAATGTCTCCCGAGTCCGCCGCCTGCCGAGTTTCGGCCTCGATTTCCGAGCGTGCCGCAGCCGGTCGCCGGGTGCTCGCGGCAGGGCTTTTGCTGAATGTTTTTTTGGCGTTGGTGAAAATCTCGGCCGGTTGGGCCGGGCACTCGGATGCGCTGATTGCCGATGGTCTCGAATCGACTTTGGATGTCTTGAGTTCGCTTTTGATCTGGCTCGCCTTGAAATATGCCGAGAGGCCACCGGATTCGACGCACCCTTATGGCCACGGGAAAATGGAGTCGCTTGCGGGGGCGGGCGGAGCATTGCTTCTTTTGGCGGCCGGCCTGCTGGTCGCATGGAACAGCCTGCGCGAGATCACCGGCGGAGCCGTCGACCGCCCCCCGCCGGCGCCCTTCACCCTCGGGATCTTGATCGGCGTGGTGATCCTGAAAGAAGGGCTGTTCCGGTATGCCAAACGGAGAAATCACGGCGTTGCCAGCAGCGCTCTCGAAGCTGATGCTTGGCACCACCGTTCGGACGCCCTGACATCCCTCGCCGCCGGAGTTGGCATTTTGATCGCTCTGGCCGGCGGGCAGGCATTCGTCAGTGCCGATGACTGGGCGGCGCTCTTCTCGTGCGGCATCATCGCCTGGAACGGGGCGAGGATGTTCCGGGGATCGCTTGGCGAATTGCTGGACGAGCAAGCCCCACAATCCACCATCGACCGCATCACCGCCTGCGCGGAGGGGGTTCCGGGAGTCGATAGCGTGGAAAAGTGCCGGGTGCGGAAGAGCGGCCTGACGCTGTTGGCGGATTTGCATGTTCGGGTGCCGGGCGACTCCACCGTTTCGTCGGGCCACCGGGTTTCGCACCTGGTGAAAGACGCTCTTCTTGAGGGTGGTCACCACCTGAGCGATGTGACGGTTCATATCGAGCCCTCCGAACCCCGCGTTTGTGGACACTGAATCGGACCGCGTGCCGATCGCGATGGCATCCGCACTCCCGCTTGGCTTAGGATGCCCCCATGAACTGGACATTCACCAAAATGAACGGGGCGGGCAACGACTTCATCCTGCTCGACAATCGAAGCGGCACCCATCGACTCGAGAAAAGCACGCTGGCGCGGCTTTGCGACCGGCACCGGGGGATCGGCGCCGACGGGGTGCTGGCGGTTGAGGTGCCGACCATCGCCGCCGTCGATTTTCGAATGAGGTATTTTAACGCGGATGGCGGTGAGGCCGAGATGTGCGGAAACGGGGCGCGTTGCTTTGCGCGGTTCGCCGCGCGCCTGGTGTCGCCAAGGCCTTCGCGGATTTCGTTCGAGACGGCGGCTGGTCCGATTGTGGCGTTGCTGGAGGACGATTTGGTCACTTTGGAAATGGGCACGCCGGGAGACTATCGCGCGGCGCGGCATCTGGAATTCGGCTCCGGTGGTGGCGAGGTGGAGTTCCTCAACACCGGAGTGCCGCATGCGGTTGTGTTTGTCGGGCGGGTGGCGGATGTTCCGGTGGTCGAGCACGGCCGGGCGTTGAGAAATCACGAGGTTTTTGCCCCGCGCGGCACGAATGTGAATTTCGTGGAGGCTGCATCCGACCGTTTGCTCATCCGCACCTACGAGCGGGGAGTGGAGGACGAGACGCTGGCCTGTGGCACGGGTGTCTGCGCGGCCGCGCTTCTGCATGCCCAGCGAACCGGCGCCCTGTCGCCGGTGGCCGTTCAGGTCCGGGGAGGTGACATTTTAAGCGTGTCATTCGAGCGCTCGGGGGATGCCTCATTCTCCCATGTGCGCCTGACCGGGCCTGCGGATTTTGTTTTCGAGGGGGTTGTTTCGCTGTAAGAAATCCAGAATGACATTCGCAGGAGCCCACACCGCGCTCGTCACGCCGTTCCGTGACGGGCGGTTTGACAAAACGGCATTTGCCGCGCTGATCGAGACACAAATCCAAGGAGGCATCACGGGAATCGTTCCCGTCGGCACCACTGGCGAGTCCCCCACGCTCGATCATGAAGAACATATGGCGGTGATCGCCGCAGCTGTCGGGATGGCCGCAGGCCGCTGCCTGGTGATCGCGGGCACGGGATCGAACTGCACGCAAGAGGCTGTCTCCCTGACGGTGGCCGCGCAGGAGGCGGGTGCGGATGCCGCTTTGCTGGTGGCCCCTTACTACAACAAACCCAGCCCTGAGGGGCTCTACCGCCACTACGCAGCCATTGCGCGGGCTGCGCGGATACCACTGGTCCTCTACAGCATCCCGGGGCGGTGTGGCATCGAGATTCCCGTGGAGACTGTGGTTCGACTGGCCAAGGATTTTCCCAACATCACAGCCATCAAAGAAGCCGGTGGTTCGGTGGAGCGCGTCAACCAACTCCGTCATGCCCTGCCCGATTCTTTTGAAATCCTCTCCGGCGACGATTCGCTCACTCTTCCCTTCCTGGCCGCGGGGGCTTGTGGCGTGGTGAGCGTGGCTTCGAATCTTATTCCTGCGGAAGTGGCCGCCCTGGTGCGCCACGCCCTTGCGGGAAACTTCCCCCTGGCCCTCGAGGCGCACCGGCGTCTCTATCCCCTCTTCAAGGATCTTTTCATCGAACCGAACCCTGTGCCTTTGAAGTTTGCGTTGGCGCGGGCGGGTGCGATGACGGCCGATGTGCGCCTGCCCCTGTGCGAACTCGGTTCCGCCAGTGCCGCCCGGTTGACGCAAACCTTGGAGGCCCTCGGACTATGACGCGAGTGGTTATCAACGGCTCCAAGGGACGTATGGGTCAGGCCTTGATCGCGTGCGCGACACCCGAGGCGGGTTTTTCGGTGGTTGCGGCACTGGACGCGGGCGATGATCTGCCCGGTTCGCTGCCGGGATGCGATGCTGTGATCGATTTCACCCATGCCACCGCCACCGTGAGAGTTGCGGAGTGGTGCGCGGAGGCGGGATGCGCTCTTGTGATCGGCACAACCGGGCATTCCGATGCCGAGCGGGATGCCATCCATGCCCATGCCCACCGCATTCCGGTTGTTTTTGCTCCGAATTTCAGCGTCGGGGTGAATGCCCTGTTTTGGTTGACCCGGAAAGCCGCTGAGATTCTCGGCCCGGATTTCGATTTGGAGGTCATCGAGACGCACCATCGATTAAAAAAGGATTCGCCCAGCGGAACAGCCCGCCGCCTGGCCGAGATTTTGGCCGGGGTCCGGAGCCTCGACTACGGGAAGGATGTGCGCCACGGCCGGCTGGGTATGGTGGGCGAGCGCCCGGCGGTTGAAATCGGCATGCACGCGGTTCGTGGTGGAGATGTGGTCGGCGACCACACGGTTTTGTTTGCCGCCATGGGCGAGCGGGTCGAACTGACCCACAAGGCGTCGAGTCGCGACACGTTTGCCAAGGGGGCTTTGCGCGCGGCGAGGTGGGCCAAAGGCCAACCCGCCGGTCTTTACGATATGGAGGACGTCCTCGGACTTCGATGAGGGCGGGGGTGGCCCTGGGCTCAAACCTCCACAACCGCCTGTGGTTGCTGCACGAGGCGTGTCGCCATTTGCAGTCCCTGCACGAGACCGGGGGTCCCTTTCTCCGCTCTCGGGTTTATGAAACCGAACCGGTGGATTGTCCGCCGGGGTCGCCTCCGTTTTTCAATGCCGTGGTGGAATTTTCCACTCTTCTTCCTCCTTTGGATTTGCTGTCCCGGTTGCAGGATATCGAAGTCGCGCTGGGACGTCCGCGCGACCATGCCTTTCATGCGCCGCGCACCATCGATCTGGATTTGCTTTACCTGGAACAAATGGCTTTCATCCTGCCGGGCCTGACTCTGCCGCACCCCCGCATCGGCGAACGGCTTTTTGTGCTGTGTCCGTTGGCCGATGTGGCTCCGGAACGGATTTTGCCCGGTTGGGCTTGCCCCGTGCGTGAAATCCTTGGCAAGTTCCCCGAATCCCGGCGTCCTTCCGCCGTTGCCGATCTTTTTTCCCCGACCAATCACCACCATGAATAAAAACCACACTGTTCAATCCGTTGAATCCGCCAATGCCCGCTACGCTGCAGCCTTTGGCCCGCTCGGAACCCTCCCGATTCCTCCCAAACGCCGATTTGCCGTGCTCACTTGCATGGACGCGCGCATGGACCCGGCCAAGTTTGCCGGCTTGTCCGAGGGAGATGCCCACGTGATCCGGAATGCCGGAGGACGGGCGAGCGACGATGCCATCCGTTCCCTGGTGATTTCCTACAAATTGCTCGGGACGGCGGAGTTTTTCGTGATTCACCACACGGGTTGTGGAATGCTGACCTTCACCAACGAGGTGATGTCCTCGCTTCTGGAACAAAGCTTGGAAACCGCCGTTCTCGAGAATGGCGCCTGGAAAGACGTCGGCACCTCGGCGGGATCAAGTGCAGGGTCCCGAATCGACTGGCTCACCTTTCGGGATGCGGAGCAAGCGGTTGTGGACGATGTCTCGGTCATTCGCAACCACCCGTTGATCCCCGCGCGCATCCCGGTCTACGGCTACATGTATGACGTTACGAGCGGTTTGCTGCGCGAAATTCCGGAAGCCACAAAAGCCGGTGCCGCCCGCTGAGCCTTCATCCGCCCGCAGCTTGTTTCGCTCACCGCCCCTCTGGGCCGCGCATCTGCGCGGGAAAAAAGTGGCGGGTCGGCGCCTGGCCACCCTGACAGCTTACGATTATCCGACCGCCAGGATTCTGGACTCGTGCGGGCTGGATTTTCTGCTTGTCGGGGATTCGCTTGGAATGGTGGTTTTGGGGCACCCCGACACGACTGGCGTGACGATGAACGACATGTGCCACCACACCCGGCCTGTGGCGCGGGGGGCGGAGCACACGGCGGTGGTCACCGATATGCCGGTCGGCAGCGTGGGCGCGGAGGCGGTGGCGAACGCTCAACTTCTGCGCACGGCCGGAGCCGATGCCGTGAAAATCGAGGGGGGTCTTGAGTCCCTCGACGCCATCTCTGCTGTGATCGCCGAGGGGATTCCCGTGGTGGGCCACTTGGGAATGCTACCCCAGCGGGTGCGTGAGGAGGGAGGCTACAAAATCAAAGGCCGGAAGGATTCCGAATCGGCCGGTTTGCTGGAGTCGGCCCGCGCCTTGGACCGGGCCGGCGTTGCGGCCATCGTTTTGGAACTGGTGCACCCACCCGTGGCCGTGGAAATTTCCAATCAGATTTCCTGCCCGACGATCGGGATTGGAAGTGGTCCCGGCTGCGACGGTGAGATTCTTGTCTTCCATGATCTGGTCGGTCTCAGCCCTTGGTTTCGTCCGCCCTTTGCGAAGCCGCTGGAGCATTTGGCCGAACGCATCCAAGCCGCGGCCACAAGCTATGCGGCTGAAGTGCGGAAACTTGGAAAAAGTTGAGGTTTGCCGCGGGGGCGATGTTGCCATCTTGCCCTTGAACACACCTGAAAATCGATCAACATAGTTCTTGGATTCACGCTTTGCGGAGGATGTTCCGCGCGGATTCCGACTTCCATGCAGCCACCACCTGTCACCAAATACCGACCCTTTCCCAAGGTCTCCCTGCCCGACCGCACATGGCCCGACCGGGAGATTTCCCGCGCTCCGGTTTGGTGCAGTGTCGATCTCCGCGACGGCAATCAGGCGCTGGCCCAGCCGATGAGTGTGCCGGAAAAAATCGAGTATTTCGAAATGCTCACGGGCATCGGCTTCAAGGAAATCGAAATCGGTTTTCCCTCGGCTTCCCAGATCGAGTTCGATTTTTGCCGCCGCCTCATCGAGGAAAATCGCATTCCGGAGGATGTCACCGTGCAAATCCTGTGCCAGTGCCGCGAAGATCTCATTACACGTTCGCTCGAGGCCCTTCAGGGCGTGCGGCGGGTTATTTTCCACCTTTACAATTCCACTTCCCCGAAGCAGCGCGAATACGTCTTCGGAGCCGGTTGCGACGAAATCGTGGCCATCGCTACACGGGCTGTGCGTTTTTTAAAAAACTCGATGCAGCCACTGGTGGGCGAGGGGACGCACATCCGCCTCGAGTATTCCCCCGAGAGCTTTACCAGCACGGAATTGGAATTCGCCCTGCGCATCTGTGAGGCCGTCACGGACGAGTGGCAACCCACCCCGTCCGATCCGATCATCCTCAACCTGCCGGCCACCGTGGAGTATGCCACGCCGAATGTGCACGCCGACCAGATCGAGTGGATGGGACGCCATTTAAGCCGCCGTGAAAGCACGATTCTCTCCGTGCACACGCACAACGACCGGGGGACTGGAACAGCCGCGACCGAACTGGCTTTGCTCGCCGGAGCCGATCGTGTGGAGGGCACCCTCTTCGGGGTGGGGGAGCGCACCGGCAATCTTGATATTGTGACGGTTGCCCTCAATCTCTACACTCACGGCATTCACCCCGGGCTCGACTTCAGCCGACTCAATGCGATCCGCGACACCTACGAACGCTGCACCCGCATGGAGATCCATCCCCGGCACCCGTATGCCGGCGATCTTGCATTCACGGCGTTCAGTGGCTCCCACCAGGACGCGATTAAAAAATCCTGGGCCCGCCAGCAACCCGGCCGGCCTTGGGATGTGCTTTACATTCCGATCGACCCCGCCGACATCGGCCGCAGCTACAAGGCGATCATCCGCATCAATTCCCAATCCGGCAAAGGCGGTGTGGCCTATGTGCTCGAGTCCGAATTCGGCTACCAGCTTCCCAAGCCCCTTCAGAAGGAACTCGGTCGCATGGTCAATGCGCTCTCGGACGACAAAGGCACCGAGTTGTCAGCGGAGGAAATCCGCGATCTTTTTGAAAAAACCTACATCGTCCGCGAAGGACAGGTGGTATTGCGGGAGTTCCGGGCGCTGGACCGCACTGGAGAGGTGGTCATCGAAACCCGTCTCCGCCATGCGGGGGAGGAGCACGTTTTGCAAGGCCGCGGAAATGGCCCGATAGCCGCTTTTGTCGATGCCTTGGGCCGGTTGCCGATCCCACCCATGGAAATCCTGAACTACTCGGAGCACTCGCTGGGCGCCGGCGCCGGGGCGCAGGCGGTGAGCTACATCGAAATCCGCTCCGCCGGCGCGCGCGGCTTTTTTGGGGTCGGTATCGACACGAACATCGAGTTGGCCTCCATCCATGCCATCGTGAGTGCGGTCAACCGGTCGCTTGCCGGTTGAATTGCAAGCGGCGCGTTGAATCTTGACACCGCATGGCCGGCTTGTGATGGATATCCTCCGCTCCATGGGAACTGTTTCCTCAGTCTGGCTTCGTCGTAGTGGACGGGTGGTTGCCCTGACCGCCTTGTTTTTCATTGCGGGCGGGCACTGGGCCGCGCTGCAGACGGTCGCTTGGACGTCGATGCTTTGGACATACTCCCAGAGCGACGGTTCGCTTTTGGAGGCGGCCCGCAAGACCTTCGACGGAGCCCACCCGTGCGGGCTTTGTGATTCGATCCGTGAGGCCAAAAAATCCGAGCATTCCTCCCCAATCGCGGTCGCAGTGAAAAAAATCGAATTGTTGGCTTTTGTGGCAGCTTTTCTGCTTGTGCGCCCCCGACTCCGACCTTTCACCCACCCGCCCACCTCCTTGTTGCAGTGGACAGCCCGGTTTGCGGCTCCGCCCGCTCCCGTCCCCATTCGCTTTTTTTCTTTGGCTTGAGACGCAGCGGCGGGACTTGATCCCGACCTCTCGAAAACCCGGCTCCGCACCCTCGATCCGCGGAGCGACCCGCGCCCAACTCCTTCTGGTCGGCATGTGCCGCCACGCGGGCATTTTTGGGATCGAAACTTTCTTGATTTATGAAAAAAATTCTCCTTTCAGCGGCCGCCTTGGCGGTCATTTTTGGCGCGGTGCAGACGGCGTCGGCCCATATCAGTTACTCGGGACGCAACTTCGGCACTTTGGTTGTGGGCGCGCCTGCCACCAGCATCGATACCCAGACCGTGAGCAGTTCCTTCGGATGGGCGGATGCCACAGATACGGATTGGGGGGATACCCACCGGACGAGGTTTTTCCGTTTCACCCTCTCCACGACTTCGTCGGTGATGATCAGCATCGAGCGAAACGGATCCGGCAATCAAACTGTGGGAAATGGCACTGCGGGAGGCTTCCTGCCGGCGGTTTCGGTCTTTTCGGGTCTCTCACATACTTCCAGTCCGTTGGCGCATGATTCCTCCAGCCTTTCGGTGGAGTGGCTTGTGCAAACCTTCGGTTCCTCGGCCGATGGCAAGGGCGGTTCCGGAAAAGAGGGGTCGCTTAATGCTCTGGGCAATTGGTCGATTGGGAACAGTGTCACCGATTACCCGACCCCATCGGCCTCCGGCGACTCCTTGCGAAGCTTTTCCTACATCGGCCATGCGGCGGATGGGACCAGCGCGAACTTTGGAAGCACACCGGGCATCCAGGGCGATGGAAACGCGGATGGTTTTCTCACCGCCACATTCAGCGATCTGGCGCCCGGGGATTACTCGATTTCCATCGGAGGCGCAAATTATGCCGCTCAACTGCTCGAAACCGGCCCGACATTTCCCACATATGGTGTCAATGTCAGTGTGCAGGCGGTTCCTGAGCCATCCACCTGGGCCATGATCGTCCTGGCCTCAGGTCTTGGTCTCTGGATCATGTGCCGCCGGAAGTCGGCCTAATGATGCGCCTGGCCCGGAAAATCCCTCGTGCCTGCGGGTTCACGCTCCTCGAGTTGCTGGTAGTCGTTGTGATCCTCGGCATGCTCGCGGCGTTGGGATTTTCCGGAGCCCAGGCCGCCCTTCGTAAAGGGGGCGCCACGGAATGCGTTTCGAATATGCGACAGATCGCATCGGCGGTTCAATTGTATGCAGTTGAGAATAATGGAAATCTTCCGGATATCCAGCACGGCGGCCGCATTTCTTGGACCAATGCGCTGGGCGACTTTTTGGGGCCCCAGTTTATTGGTCGATGCCCGTCCCTGAAAAACTACCCGCTGGCGATTGATGTGACTTATGCATGGAATGACATGCTGGCCGACCCGGCGACGGCGCGGGGAATTCCACTGACAAAAATTGCCCGTCCGTCATCAACTCTTTTAATCGCAGAAAAACAGGCTTCCTTGGGGGATTTTGATCATTTCCATTTCCGGGGAGCCCTTGGAGCGCGCGGTCGCATGTCGATTGTTCAATTTGAGCGTGAAGTCAACACCAAAGCCCATGGAGCGAGTGCCAATTTCCTCTTTGCCGACGGACACGTGGAAAGCCTCGGTTCCGTTCAACTCCAAAGCCGTTTATCCCTCTCCAATCCGCCGTTTTTAGTTCCATGAAAAAAATCCTCCTCTTGGCCGTTGCGTCTTTAGTGGCTTTCGATCGGGTTGGCGCCCACGAGCATGTCGAAGTCGGAGTCGACCCCCATGATTCGTTGCGTTTGGGGCTCTCTGGTCCATCCAGCCAGACCGCTGTGTTTGTGCCCCGCGGAGAACCTTGGAGCGGCTACCTCTTGGACTTTCCCGGCGGTTGGCATGCGGTGGAATTGACCTTCACCACCGAAAGTGGAGCGCTCGCCATTGCTGAGGGAGCCGATCCTTACGTGGAACTGATTAGTGTGGAGGGGCCTCCGGGAGGGCAATTTGCCTTTTGGGAAGTCGGGGCAACCTCTCCTACTTGGGCCCGGAGCAGCGGCTGGACTGCTTCACCAGAAGACACTCCTTCATTTCCAGTGGTCTATTTTGGAGAACCTCATACACACGGGCGCGCCTTCACAATGGATTTGCCGGGTCAATACTCCGTGTCTTTCCGGGTGGTGGATTGGAATGCCCGATTTTCTGAGAGCCGTGAATATACAATTTCTTTCCAAGCGCAACAACCCCCCGCTTTAAAAATCGCAACATCAGGGGATTCCATTGTATTGTCTTTTACGAGTCGTCACGGTTTTGCGTATGATTTGCAGCAGTGTCTGGACTTGTCGAGCGGGGCCTGGGAAACGATCGATTTCCGGGCTGGAAATGGGGGACTTCAAAGTCTGGGATTTTCTCGCAGTGGATTGGGGCGCGGGTTTTACCGGTTGGTGGAGTATTATTGAAATTTGGTCATTTTGGTTTTTTCTCCCGTGCTTTAACTGGTGCACAATTTGAATTCTCAATCTTTGGAAAGAGACGCGGCCGCCCATG
The DNA here is from genome assembly GCA_945883435.1 of Chthoniobacter flavus. GTDB lineage: Bacteria > Verrucomicrobiota > Verrucomicrobiia > Chthoniobacterales > Terrimicrobiaceae > UBA967. The sequence continues at coordinate 14,224 of CAMCXK010000065.1, forward strand.
GGCTTTCCTGGTTTTTACGGTTGCGGTGGATGGCCATGCTTGGGCAGATAGTGGCTTGTGCGGTCGTAGGCGGCATCATGGGTGTGCGCCTTCCGTTGGAGTGGCTTGGCCTGTGCATACTCGTTTCCCTCATTGCCAATATCCTTGTCGTGTGGCTTCGAGGACGCATCCCTTGGGATTCAAACTGGATTGTTTTTATACTTCTTGCTCTTGATACAGCGACACTAACTGCGATGCTGTATCTGACTGGGGGGGCGCATAATC
>CAMCXK010000066.1 GCA_945883435.1 Chthoniobacter flavus
ACTCCACACCCCGGTGGAACAGATTTTTCCCCTCGCCGAAATCCACCGGGCCCTAGAAGCCGATGCCTCCCCGACCCGGCACGGCAAAATTCTCCTGCGCCTTTCTTGAGATCCCCGGCTCCGGCAGCTCCCCCTTCTCTCTCCGCTACAAGCAAATCTCCGTAGCGGAATTTTGAAAACATTTCGCCTTCGACCGATCCCCATCGCGCAGTCCGAAGCCCCGTGCGCAAAGCGCCCGCCACCGTCGAAAATCGTTCCGAATTCCGCTACTCCATGGGTCGACTCAGGCGGCTTGGGGCGTGTGGCGGACGTCCGTGACGGAAACAGCGTAGATGGTGTCTTCGGCGATGTTTTTGGCGAGGTCGCCGATGCGTTCGAGGCAGCGGGCGATGAAGATCAGCTCGAGGTAGCCACGGATCAGGTCGGGATTTTGCGGCATCAATTCGGTCAGGGCGTCGGCGAGGCGGCGGTTCGACTCGTCGAGGTCGCGGTCGCGCGATTTAAGGGAGCGGGCGAGTTCGATATCGCCGTCGGCATAAGCCCGGACGGAGTCGAGATACATGCCGTTGGCGAGGTTGAAAAGCGGCTCGATGCGGGCGGTTTCGGAGAGCTGGGGGAGCGCCAGAAGCTTCTTGGTGCGGCGGGCGATGCCGACGGACTGGTCGGCGGCGCGCTCCAGGTTGACGCTGGTTTTCATGGCCGCGATGACATTGCGCAGGTCGGAGGCCAGCGGGTGGAAGCGGAGCATGATGTCCATACCTTGGGTGTCGACCTGGATTTCGAGGGCGTCGATCTCTTCGTCATCCGCGATGACCGTGTTGCACCAATCCTCGTCGCGTTCGAAAAGCCCCTTGCGGGCGTGGTCGAGGCTGCGGGCGGAGAGACTGGACATCATGAGCACATCCTTGCGAAGGGTGTCGAGTGCGGCCTCGTAGCTGGTGAGAATGTGGCGGGCGGTTTCCATGGAAAAAAGGATCGTTCGGGGCGGCCGTGGAATCAACCGAAGCGGCCGGTGATGTAGTCCTCGGTTTGTTTGTTGGAGGGATTCGAGAAGATTTTATGGGTTTCGTCGAATTCGATGAGTTTGCCCAGGTAGAAAAAGGCGGTGAGGTCGGAGCAGCGGGTGGCTTGCTGCATGTTGTGGGTGACGATGACAATCGTGAACTCGCGTTTCAGCTCTTGGATGAGTTCCTCGACCTTGACGGTGGCGATGGGATCGAGGGCCGAGCAGGGTTCGTCCATGAGAAGGATCTCGGGGCGGTTGGCAATGGCCCGGGCGATACAGAGCCGCTGCATTTGTCCACCTGAGAGGCCGAGGGCGCTGTCGTGCAGGCGGTCCTTCACCTCATTCCAAAGGGCGGCTCCCTTGAGGCTGCGTTCCACGGTCTCGTCAAGGACGGCTTTTTTGTTCTGTCCCGCGACGCGGAGGGGATACACGACATTCTCGTAAATCGACTTCGGGAAGGGGTTGGATTTTTGAAAAACCATGCCCACCCGCTTGCGGAGCGAGATGACCTCGATGTGGGGGTCGTAAATGCTATTGCCGTTGATGACGATATCCCCCGTGTGGCGAATGCCGTCCACGAGGTCGTTCATGCGGTTCAGATTGCGGAGAAGCGTGGATTTTCCGCAACCCGAGGGGCCGATGAAGGCGGTGACTTGGCGCTCGGGAATCTCCATCGAGATGTCGAACAGGGCCTGTTTGGATCCGTAAAAAAAGCAAAAGTCGCGGATCGAGATGAAGTCGGATCGGCTGGTGGTCGGGGTTTTCAAGGCGTGACGGGGTTGGAGTTAAAAAGCGCCGGTGGCGTATTTTTTGCGGAGTTTTTCCCGGATGAGGATGGCCGCGAGGTTCAAGACCACCACCAGGGCGATCAAAAGAAGCGTGGTGGCAAAAACCATCGGCTTGGCCGCTTCGGAGTCCGGCGACTGGAAGCCCAGATCATAAATGTGAAAACCGAGGTGCATGAATTTCCGTTCCAAGTGGACAAACGGAAATGACCCGTCGATGGGAAGACTCGGGGCGAGCTTGACCACGCCCACAAGCATCAGAGGCGCGACCTCGCCTGCTCCGCGGGCCATGGCAAGAATGAGGCCGGTGAGGATGCCTGGCAGCGAGGCGGGCAGGACAATGCGTTGGATCGTTTGCCATTTCGAGGCTCCACAGGACAACGAACCCTCGCGCATCCCGCGTGGAACAGCAGCCATCGCCTCTTCGGTGGCAACGATCACCACCGGCACGGTCATGAGAGCCAGCGTCAGTGCAGCCCAAAAAATGCCGCCGGTGCCGAAGGTCGGAGTCGGGAGGTATTCGTTGAAAAACCACCCGTCGATCGAAGCCCCCACGAAATACACGAAAAAGCCGAGGCCAAAGACTCCGAACACAATCGATGGCACGCCAGCCAGGTTGTTCACCGCGATGCGGACACAGCGGACGAAAAACCCCTGGTGGGCGTATTCGCGGAGGTAAATGGCAGCCACCACGCCGAAGGGCACCACGGCGAGACTCATGAGGAGTGTCATGACAAAGGTGCCGAAGATGGCCGGGAAAATCCCTCCTTCGGTATTCGCCTCGCGGGGCTCAAGGGTGAGAAAATTCCAGATGTTGTGGAGGAAAAGTCCGGCTTGTTGGGGAAGGGTGAGAAGGTTCGGCTGGGTGTAGGCCACCAGATCTCCGATGGCGAGGGTGCGTTCCAAGCCGGTCGGGGTTCCGTAAACGAGCACGGTGGCGGCTTGTTGTTGGCGCAGGGTGCGGGCCTCGGCCGCGAGCCGTTGGTAATCGGCATCCAACGAGGCGAGTTCGGCCGCCGTGTCGGTGGTCCCCTTCTTGACGCGGAGTTCGGTCAACCGGGAGTTGATGGCGCCAATTTCACGTTTTTCAATGAATTCGATTTGGTGGCGGCGGTCGGTCGCCTCGTTGGTCAACTCGGCGAGCAAGCGGGGGAAATCCGGCGAGGTGGCGGGAATCGATGAACCATCGGGCAGTTTGATCGCGCGCGGATAGCCAAAGGCAATGCCGTATTCCAAGCGCTCGAACCGGTAGATGTCGGGCGGGAACGACTCGGCGGCGATGTCCACCTGATTGGCGAAGGCGAAGTTGATCGCATAGGCATCCTTGTTTCCTACGAAGACTTGGATTTCCGTCTGGTCGGCGGCAGGGCTGCCATCCGCGCCGAGGATGGGGATCCGCTTCACACGTTTCTGCACCAACTCGCCGACGATTTCCGAACCTCCACCGGGAACGGGGCTGGAAATGCCCGGCTTGAGGGTGAGTTGAACCACGCGGTCCGGCCAGAAGACGGGAACGCCATTGGCGATGATGATACCGAGAAGTCCGGCCACCATCAGCAGGCCCACCGAGAGTCCCATGGCGGTGAGCCACACAAACGGCTCGCCCTTGGCGGCCATGGTTTTTTTGAGATCGTGGTCGCTGCTCATCAGATGGTTTTGAAGCGCTCGCGCAAGCGGTGGCGCAGGATTTCCGCCACGGTGTTCACGGCAAATGTCAGGAGGAAAAGCACCATGGCTCCGAGAAAGAGGGTTCGGTAAAGCGTGCCGTGGTGGGGGGCCTCGGGAAGCTCGACGGCGATATTCGCCGAGAGGGTTCGCATTCCGGAGAAGATGTTCCACTCCATGATCGGCGTATTGCCGGTGGCCATGACGACAATCATGGTCTCGCCCACGGCGCGGCCGAGGCCGATCATGAGAGCCGAGAAAATCCCCGCCGAGGCGGTTGGCAACACCACACGCAGGGCGGTTTGCCAGCGACTGGCCCCGCAGGCCATCGACGCCGTGATAAGTGGCGTCGGCACATTCGAAAGGGCATCCTCCGCTATGGTGAAGATGATCGGGATCACGGCAAATCCCATCATGAATCCCACAACGAGGGAATTCCGCTGGTCGAACGACGCACCGGTCGCAGCAGGCCACCACGCGCGGAAATCGGCTGTTTTTTGGCCTGTTGCAGGGTCGGTGACCACGAAGGCCACGGCCTCAAAGAGCGGACCGAGGGACCAGAGCAGCGAACCGGCGCAGAGCAGAACCGGAAGGAACACGATCCATTCCCAACCGGGTGGAATAAGCTTGCGAAAGCGGATCGGCAAGCGGCTCCAGACAAATCCGATCACAGCCGCCACCAGAGGCACGCCGGCCACGCAGAGCAAGAGCGAGGGCACTTGGCGCTCGATCAGCGGGGCGACGTAGATCGCCGCCAGAAATCCGAGCACCACGGACGGCAGCGAAGCCATGATTTCCATCGTCGGCTTGACGACCGAACGGAAGCGCGGATCGAGAAACTGGGAGGTGTAGAGGGCTGCGAGGAGAGCGATGGGAACGGCAAAAACCATGGCATACAGCGTGCCCTTGAGGGTTCCGAAAATGAGGGGCACCAGGCTGTATTTCGGCTCGAAATCATCACTGCCGCCGGTGCTTTGCCACTCCCACTTGGGCTCCGAGGCGCCCTCATACCAGATTTTTCCGAAAAGCGCCTTCCAGCCCGAATCCGCATGGGGGTCGTGAATCGCAAAGAAGTGCAGCCGGTTTTCCTCATCCAGAACCGCCAGGCGGTGGTATTTGCCGCTGATCACCGCATTTGCCACCCGATACGGCATGCGCTCCTGCCAGCGGATCGAGTCGGTTGTCGAGTAGCGGAGCGACAGATCCCCTCCCCCGCCGAGGAGGAATGCTTTGTTGCGAAGAGTGGACACCAAAAAGACCGGACTGACCTCCAGCGGGGGGAATTCGTGCGTGAGACCGAACGTCCGTTTCGAACCGCCCGGCGGGTAGTAAAGGCTGAAAACGCGGTTCGCACCCGAGTCGCTTGCGAAGGAGATCGAGACGTCTCCGAAGATAAATGCCGCCGCGTTGATGTGGGCTTCCGGCAAATCCTCGAACGGCTTGAAAACCTGCCGCACCTCGAAAGCCTCCCCCACCAAGGCAAGGTAGCACACGCTGCCGGACTCTGTCAGGACAACGACCGAGTCGCCGGTGCCTGGAACGAGGATTTTATCCGGCCTCCCGGGAACCAGCGCCGTGAGGTCGAACGATCCGGCCGCCTCCTCCTTGCTGCGGCCCATGAGGGCGCGCTTGCGCTTGAAAAGCGAGGCCGTGAGCTGGGTTTTCTCCCCGTCCGACTGCAAGGCCACGACCAACTTGCTCGTGCCCGAGTCGCCGTAGGCCACATCCACGATCGGCACGCCGGGGAGACCGATGGCCACCGGCGGCTCGGCTTTTGGATTGATGGCGATCGACTGGACGCCGTTTTGCTCGGAGGAGGAGTAGCCCGGGGCCACGATCACAAAACGCCCGTCGGCCGTTCCCAAAATGATCTTTTGCTCCCTTTTATTCAGGGCCGCCGCGGTGATGGGAGTGCCTTGGGCCTCGCCGAGCGGGATTTCCACCTCGCTGACCGCGCCGGAATCGGCATCCACCGTCAACATGCGCCCGTTGGTCTCGAGCAGGAAAGGCTTGGCTCCCCATTCGTCCATCCCCAGCAGCGCGAATTTGCGCTCCGGGAGGTTCACCGACTTGAGCGCGGTGACCCGCGCCGGGGCAAAGAGGGGCCAGATTTGGAGGAGGATAAAAACAAAAATGCCCAACACCGACGTAATCACAAGCGCCCCGCCGAATTTGATGAACACCGTCATGAACCGGTCCACAAAAAGCGTGGTTTTCGCGGTTTGGAAACGGCTTTCGTCTCGGGCGTGGTCGGGTAGGGGCGTCGGCATGGGAAGCGGCGTCCGGCGTTGGGAGGGATTACTTGGTCAGAGCCTCCAGCGACTCCTCCTCGGCCTCCTTCGGCAACGGGTAGTAGCCGTCCTTGATCACGACTTCTTGCCCCTCTTTCGAGAGGATGAATTTCAAGAATTCCAGCGTCAGCGGATCCATCGGCTGGCCGGGCTTCTTGTTCACATAAACATAGAGGAACCGCGCCAACGGGTATTCGCCGGACACGCAATTTTCATAGGTGGCTTCGACGAACTCGCCGTCTTTGTCGCCAAGCGGCACCGCGCGCACGTCGGAGGTTTTGTAGCCGATGCCCGAATAGCCGATGGCTCCGAGATCGGTGGCGATGCCCTGCACAACGGCCGAGGAGCCGGGTTGCTCCTTCACGGTGGGCTTGAAATCCCCCTTGCCGAGGGCCTCGTCCTTGAAGAATCCGTAAGTTCCGGAGGCGCTGTTGCGGCCGTAAAGCGACAGCGGCTTGGCGGCCCAGTCACCGGTGAGCCCCACTTGGCCCCAGGTGGTGATGTCTTCGCCGCCGCTTTTGCGGGAGCTGGAAAACATGCCGTCGATCTGCGCCATGGTCAGGCCCTTGACAGGATTGTCCTTGTTCACGAAGACCGCCAGTGCGTCCACGGCAACCGGCACTTCCAGCGGCTTGTAGCCGAATTTTTTTTCGAAGGCGTCGGTTTCGGAACTCTTCATCGGGCGGCTCATCGGCCCAAGTTGGGCGGTGCCTTCGATCAAGGCCGGAGGCGCGGTCGAGGAGCCCTTGCCCTCGATTTGAATGTTCACGTTCGGGTAGGCTTTTTTGAATCCTTCGGCCCAGAGGGTCATGAGGTTGTTGAGCGTGTCGGAGCCGATCGAGTTCACATTGCCGCTCACGCCGCTGACCGGCTGGTAGCTGGCGATGTCGGGATCGACGGAGATTTTTTCGGCGTGGACCGGCGATGCAAGAGCCGCAAGCACGGCCGCAAGGAAAGCAGAACGTTTCATGAGGCGCGTATCCTGTCTGCGGAATGCCGAATGGGAAAGCCCCGAGTTTGTTACGAAATTGTCACCCAACAGGGCTGGATGACAAAAGAATTTCCCTATTCACCCCACCCTGTCCAAGGTTGGAAGCTTCTTGTGCACCGCAGTTTTTTAAGGCTTAAAGTGATGGGACGGCTTGATAAGCAAACCGATAGAACAACTTTTTATCGCCTGCGGCAATCGGCGCGGTCATGACCAGGTCGCCATTCGCAGTGGCTGTCACCGGGGAGGATGTCCAATGCACCAAATCGGTGGAGGCTTGAAAAAGGTAGTCCACATTGGGAACGCCCGAGGCACACAGAGTCACGCTTTGCACACCATTCTGGTCTGACAAAGTCATTTCCGCGGAGTCATGTGGCAGGACAACAATGGGCAGGGTGTCGTCAGGGTTGAATGGATTCGAGAATTTTTCATCCGTGTAAATGGAAGTTCCGGTGAGGGTCCGAAGAAAGGCTTCGATATCGGATTTTTGCCCGGCGGTCAGATTGAGTTGCTGTGTCTGGCCATTCGCACGCACGAGTCGCCGATCGAGTCCGGGGACATTGGCGGGAATTGAATTGTAATGATCGATGACCGAGAGCAATGAGGGTTTGGACCCATCGTGCATAAAGGCCCCGTGGGGAACACCATTCGCATCGACCAGATCGCGCAAGCTGGGCGAGCGCGTGTTGGTCGTGTCAGTGCCGCCGCCGATTTTGGAAACCACGCCATTGTGGCCGCTGTTGGGGTCGATATCGAATTCCGGCGGACGGTGGCATCCCGCGCAACCCGCTCCCCCGTTGTTGGGAGGAGCCGTGAAAAGCATCTTGCCGGCATTTTCACTGGCGGTGAAGTTGGGAAAGTCCTGGCCATCATTTCGTGTGGCGCGGCCGGCATCGTATTTGCTGTCGAAGGACTGGATGCTACGGACAAATTGGGCGATCGCTTTTCCCACACGCTCTTCGGTGAGGGTGGCATTGCCAAAGACACCTTTGAAAAGCACCTGATATTCCTCGATCGCCGAGAGTTTCACGACGAGATCAGAGAATGCGGGGTCGCCCAGCGTGCCGCTGAAGCCCATCTCGAAGTGGTCATGGATCGGTTGGGTTGCTTGAACCTCGAGGCTGCTGGCCCGCTCATCCCAGAAAAACTTCGCCTCGCTGGCGAAACGCGGGTTGACGAGCCTCATCGAATGGCGCCCCGTCGTGCCGGCCACGCCGGTGCTGGCAATCGCCGTGTCGCTGAACGCCTTTTCCTGTCTATGGCAGGAGGAGCATGAGATCGAATCATCCCGCGAGAGGCGTTTGTCGTAAAAAAGAACACGGCCCAGTGTGGCTCCGAGATCCGTGATGGCATTATCCGCCGTCGTATTGTCTTTGGTGATGTAGGCCGGGATGGATTGATTCGCGTAGTCCGCAGGATTCGTCAAATCGAGGACCTTTTCCTGCGCCAACACGGTTGCCGCCAGCAGGGGAAACAAGAACAGCATAGACCAAGGGATCCAGTAACCCGATTTCCCGTTGTGGGCAAGCGAACGATGCGCCATGCAAGCGCAAACAAGGAACCGGACGGGTCACCCGGGCGGGCACGCGACCAGCGGATGGGCCTGGGCCATCCACTCGCGAACCGGCCGCCCGGCAATGAGGTGCTCGGCAACGATGCGGTGGCAGCGCTCGGGAGTGACCCCGCCATACCAAATGCCCTCGGGATACACGAGAAGCCACGGCCCGCCCGAACAAATCCGCAGGCAAGCCGCCTTTGAACGCAGAGCCCGGCAACCGGTTGCCAAGGTGGCGGCTTTTAAAACCTCCCACACGGCCATCCCCTCCCCGGTGGCGCAGCAATCGGGGCCGATGCAGAGAAAAGCGTGCCTCGTGGCGCCATCGAGACCCATTTTGGAGAAACCGGCATCGATGGAATTCATGGATTGCAGGAACGTGCGCAGAAACAGTCAACCATTGAAGAATGGGGCGGAGAGCCCGTGGCAACTCCACCGGGAGTCGGTCACTGCCGGACGATCTACGCCGGTGCCGGAGACGGGAAGCCGCCGGCAGGGAATTCCGGTTTGATCGGTTTGGTCGGCTCGTGCGAGGACTCAACAGGCGGGGGCGGGAGGGGCGGCGGGGCCACCTCGTTGACGGGAGGGTTTTGGATCGAGCCCGTGTCGATGATTTCCTTCACGTGCGAGGCGTCGAGGGTTTCGAATTCCAACAAGGCTTTGGCCAGGGTCTCGACCTCTTTGCGGCGGGCTTCAAGAATCTCGGAGGCGCGCCGGTAGGCCTCGTCGATAATGCGCTTCACCTCGGTGTCGATTTGCTGGGCGGTATGCTCGCTGTATTCGCGGGGGCGGGAGATGTCGCGGGCGAGAAAGACGTGTTCCCCGCCATCGGCGAAGCTGATCATGCCAAGCGAACTCATGCCCCATTCGCAAACCATCTTGCGGGCGAGGCTGGTGGCTTGGCGGATGTCGCCCGCCGCGCCGTTCGAGATATCCCGGGTGAACATTTCCTCGGCGATGCGCCCTCCCATGGTGACGGCAAGAAGGTCGAGGGCCTCCTTTTGCTGCGTGGAGTATTTGTCACCTTCCGGCAGATACATCGTGGCCCCGAGGTAAGGACCACGGGGAATGATCGTGACTTTGTGAAGCGGGCTCGTGTGCTCGAGCAAAACATTCAGGATCGCGTGGCCGGCCTCGTGCCAGGCGGTGGAGATTTTTTCCCGTTCGCTCATGGCCATGCTGCGGCGCTCCTTGCCCCAGCGCACCTTGTCGCGGGCTTCTTCGAGCTCTCGCATGGTCACGGCCTTCATGCCCTTGCGGGCGGCGAGAAGAGCGGCTTCATTGAGAACGTTCGCCAACTCCGCGCCGGAATAACCCGGCGTGCCTCGGGCCAGAACAGCCAAATCCACCCCTTCGGCGACTTTCACTTTTTTGGCGTGGACCTTGAGGATTTCCTCCCGTCCTTTGACGTCAGGCAGAGGCACCGTGACTTGACGGTCGAAGCGGCCCGGACGGAGCAATGCGGGATCAAGAACATCCGGGCGGTTGGTCGCGGCGATGATGATCACGCCCTCCTGGGTGTCGAAGCCGTCCATCTCCACCAGAAGCTGGTTGAGGGTTTGCTCGCGCTCGTCATGCCCGCCACCCATGCCATGGCCGCGGTGGCGGCCCACGGCGTCGATCTCGTCGATAAACATGAGGCAGGGAGCGGACTTTTTGCCTTGTTCGAACATATCGCGCACCCGCGAGGCACCGACCCCCACAAACATCTCCACGAAGTCGGAACCGCTGATGGAGAAAAACGGCACGTCCGCCTCGCCCGCAATGGCGCGGGCCAGAAGCGTTTTTCCGGTGCCCGGCGATCCCACCATGAGGATTCCTTTCGGGATACGGCCTCCGAGCTTCTGGAACTTTTTCGGATCTTTCAGAAATTCCACCAACTCCTGCACCTCGTCCTTGGCCTCCTCCACACCGGCGACATCCTTGAACGTGATACGGTTTTTATCCTTCGCCAGCATGCGGGCTTTCGACTTTCCGAAATTCAGCGCTCCCTTGCCAGCCATGCGGATTTGGGAACGGAAGAAAAAGTAGAGCACGACCATGAACAAGAGAATCGGAAGAAAACTCACCAGCGCCGAAGCAAGCAAATCGGACTTCGGAGTGATCGCCGGCGTGATGCCCGCGGCCGTAAGGGCTTTTTCGATTTCCGACCCGTTGAACGGTGTGAAAATCGGCGTGCGGAAAGCCACAGCGGCCTCCTCCCCGGTCGTTTTCGAAGGGAGCTTCACCTTGCCTTCGAAATATTGCGTGTTGCGGCCCTCCTCGACCACAAGCTGGAGCGGCGCCTCGGTGCTGGAAACGATCTTGCCTTGCCCGACCAACTCCAGAAACCGCGGATACGGGATCATCTCGGTGGGAACAAAATTGCTGCCGCGGAAGAGAAATGCCCCGCCGATCAGCGCGAAAGCCACGGCGAACAGAACGAGTCCGCGCCAATTGAGTTGGGGGTCCTGACCTCCGCCTTGGCGCGGGCGGTTGTCATTTGACGGGTTGGGATTTTCTTCTGACATTTTGCACCACCATCCCCCAAGATGACGGCTTGGCAAATGCAAAATAACCCGCTTCCCCGAACTTTGGTGGTTTCGATCCACGATGTGAGCCCGCAAACGCAGGACCGGACACAGGCCATTCTTGACGATCTCACGCTCACCGGTTGCGCGTGCGCGTCGTTGCTTGTGATCCCCGACCACCACCACCGCGGGAGGATCGACGAGACGGCAGGCTTTGGGGATTGGATTCTTTCGCGTCAGGCCGAGGGCCACGAAACCGTCTTGCACGGGTATTTCCACCAGCGGGAGAAAACCGGGCGGGAATCGCTCCGCAAGCGGCTTGTCACCGAGCACTACACCGCCGGCGAGGGGGAATTCCTCGATCTGGCACGCGAGGCCGCGCTGGAACGTTTGCGCCGGGGCATCCAGGCGTTTGAACGCTGTGGATTGGGGACTCCCACGGGTTTTATCGCTCCAGCGTGGCTCCTTGGAAACGAGGCTCTCGAGGCCGTGCGGATGGCGGGATTCCACTACACCACGCGGATCGGAGAGGTGATCGACTTGCGAAGCGGACGGCGGCAGGGCTCGCGCAGTTTGGTTTGGAGTGTGCGAGCGGGCTGGAGGCGACTCGCCAGCCTCGCCTGGAACCATGGGCTCATGACATCCACCTCGCAGGGCCCTCTGTTGCGGATCGGAATCCATCCGCCCGATTGGGACCATGCGGCCATTCGCCGCCAGATTCTGGCCGGCGTCCGGGCGGCGCTTGCCGGGCGAAAGGCGATGACATATGACGGATGGACCGCCCACTGGAGGGCCGCCGCATGATTTTATCCACGTCCCGAGCCGATTTGCATGTCCACTCGCGCCACAGCACGCGCGCGGCGGACTGGGTTTTGAGACGCCTGGATTTCCCCGCCAGCACATCCGAACCCCTCGAAATCTACCGGCGGCTGAAATCGGCCGGCATGCGGTTTGTCACGCTGACCGACCAGAACACCATCGACGGCTGCCTCGAGATCGCCCACCTGCCCGACGTCATCGTGGGCGAGGAGATCTCGACGGTCTTTCCCGAGGATGATTGCAAAGTCCACGTTCTGGCGTGGGGGGTGACGGAAAGCCAACACCGGGAGATCTCCGAAGTCCGTGGCAGCGTCTACGAACTGGCCCGCTACCTCCACCACCACTCGATCGCGCACTCGGTGGCACATCCCTTGCGTTCGCCCGGCAGCGCCTTGTCCGCCCTTCATGTTCAAAAGTTGATTTTGCTTTTCCGGCATTTCGAGGTGGTGAACGGACGCTATCCCGCCATCGAGAGCGAGACGGCGCGGTTCATTTTGGATGCGTTGACACCCGCGCAAATGGAGGAGTTCGTCACCCGCACCGGTCTCGCACCTCTCCATCCCGAGCCATGGAAAAAAGCCTTCACGGGCGGAAGCGACGATCATGGCGGCCATTGCCTTGGACGGGCCTTCACGGAGACGCCCCGGTGCGCAACGGCGGCGGACTTCCTCGACCGGGTGCGGGCCGGGGATTGCCAGGCCGGCGGCGAGGCGGGGACCCCGCTGGCACTCGCCCACAGCACCTACAGCATCGCTTTCCGCCATGCGAAGGCGAGATTGCCGCTCAAGCCCGGCGATCCCACCAGCGCTCTTCTCGAGAAGATCACCTCGCGGTTCATGGAAGGGAAAAACCCCACGGAGTTTTCGCTCATGGACAAGCTGGGATTCCTGACCCAAGGCCTTCTCACCGGGAAACTCTTCGACATCGCCAAGTCGGGAAACCTGTCCCTTTGGAAACAGCTTTCCGAGTCGCTCAGCCAGCCCGAACTCAAAGCCGCCCTGGCCCGCGAGACCGCCGGTGTGCCCGAGGCGGAGCGGCGGTCGTTCCTCATTGCCAACCTCATCGCGAACGAATTCGGCTACCGTTTGATCAAGGATTTCATCCAGCACCTGGCAAAGGGGCGTTTTTTGGAAAGTATTCAGTCGATCATTCCCATCGCCCCGGTCGTGGCATTGCTGAGTCCATACATTTACGCTTTCCGCCTGCCCAAACGCGAGGATCTGCGGGGAATCGCCAACGGCGTATGCGGACGCATTCCCCCGGCTTTGGGAAACACCCGCCGGGCCTGGTTCACGGACACCTTGGAGGACATCAACGGGGTCGCCACCACGATTGTGAAGATGGCCTCGGCTGGCCGCGCCACAGGCCATGACATCACGGTGATGACCTGCCGTTCGTCCCTTTCCGACCACGGCATTCCCGTTCACAATTTCGCGCCCATCGGTGAGTTTGAGCTTCCCGAATACGAACTCCAGAGCCTCAGTTTCCCGCCGGTTCTGCAAATCGTCGACCATCTCGAGCGGGGAGCTTTTTCCGAAGTGGTGCTGAGCACGCCCGGCCCGGTGGGATTGAGCGCCTTGGCGGCGGCCCGCACGCTGGGCCTGCGAGCCGTGGGGATTTACCACACCGACTTCCCGCAATACGTCCGGATTCTGACCGAGGATGCATTCATGGAAACCCTCACATGGAATTACATGCATTGGTTCTACAGCCAGCTCGACTTGATCTATGTAAACAGCGAGGACTACCGGACAGCCTGGATCCAGCGCGGCATTCCCGCCTCCAAACTGCGGATTCTCCCGCGCGGGCTGGACACGAAGCTTTTTCATCCCTCCAAAAGAAATGCGGTCTTCTGGCGGAATCGGGGACTGAATCCCGGCGAAATCGGCCTGCTTTTTGTGGGGCGGGTCTCCAAGGAAAAAAACCTGGACCTGCTGGTGGCTGCCATGCGCCGTCTGGCTGCGGTGGAACCCCGCGGCAGGGTGTTGATCGTGGGAGATGGTCCCTATATGGCCGAGATGAAGAAAGCGCTGCCGGACGCGATTTTCACCGGATACCTGACCCGCGAGGACCTCGCCGCCGCCTACGCCTCCGCCGATGTGTTTGTTTTTCCAAGCACCACCGACACCTTCGGAAACGTCGTCTTGGAGGCCCAGTCCAGCGGATTGCCAGTTATTGTTTCGGATGTCGGAGGCCCCCGGGATCTGGTCGAGCACGGAGTAGACGGCTTCATCACCCGGGCGAACGATGTAGCGGATTTGGCGCAGGCCATCGATTCCGTTCTGGGAAATGCCGATCTTCGCGCGGCGATGGGCCGCAATGGACGAGCGCGGGTCGAATCGCGGGATTGGTCAAAAGCCTTCGATGCCTTCTGGAGCCACTCGCCGGAGTAGGCGTTTTTTGGGATTGAAAAAAACGCTTTTTCCCCTTCCACTCTTCACACCGGGCAGTTAGCTCAGCGGTAGAGCGGTAGTCTTACACACTATTGGTCGGGGGTTCGATCCCCTCACTGCCCACCCGACAACCCTCCGAACTTTTTACCACCCCGTGTTTGACATCCTCCCCCGAGTCGCCAATCAATCGCCCCCTATGGAAAGCGCCACCCGACAGCTTTTCCGGTCCATGCCTCCCAAGGACGCGAAACTTTACGCCATGGGAATCGCCGCATCGCTGGCCATGTTCACCCTGCCGGCCGGGGCCACCGCTCAAACGGTCCTGACAGTGCGGGAGGCGGAATTCCGCACACGCTGGGCCGGGCCCCAGGAGGATCGGATCGTCACGCCGCAGTATTTTGAAGACGGCGGGGGGCTTGAAGAGGAGGACGGGGAGCAAGCCGGAGAGCCCGTTGCC
>CAMCXK010000067.1 GCA_945883435.1 Chthoniobacter flavus
TAAAATCCAAACCACCGAGGTGTCGCCCCGGCACAAAAGATACCAGTGCGAGCGGAGATTGGTGAGCGGTTGATCCAGCGACGCGAGCAGATCGCCATTTGTTGCCGCCGTGAGCTGCGCGGATGAACCGGGATTTTGCACGCTCACAAACGAGACGTCGCGACCATCCAGTGGACGGGAGCCCTCGACGATTCGCAGGGAATTCAGATAGCCCGGACCGCCTCCCGAGCCCCGGAATCGCACATAAATCGTGCCGCCCGCGCTGGGGCGCATGTTTGGCAGGGTGGCCACCTTGTTGCGGTTGTGCAGCGCTCCATTTGCGGGTGAGCAGACGTCCAGCCTCGCGGAGGCGGCCAGCAACGTGTAGTCGGCATCCGTGTAGGCTTCGTAAACCGTCGTGGCATTCGCGCTGTATTTGAAAGAGCCGAAAAAATCCAACGTGTAGGTGAGCAGGGGATCGAGTCCCTGAATCGCAAAGCGGGCGTCCTTGGTTCCGTTTGTGGAAATCGAGGCGATGTAATCGATGGCCGCCTCCTTGACACCCAGCATGCCAAGAGCCACCGCATCGATATCGGTCGCCGCGATTTGCTGGGCCGTGGGTGGATTCGAGGTGACTCCCGCCGGACCGTTGTAGCTGTCCATGGCAAATGGTGTGCTGAATCCCACATCAATGAGGCTGGATCCACCCGCCGTGTCCACGAGGCCGTTGAGCTGCGAGGATCCGCTGAGCGGATGGGGCAGGGCGTTCCAGCGGTTGCCATTGGCATCCACTAAGGGCGGATCCACGCCGCGCCAGGCCTTTGCGGAGTTGAAGTCCACCAGGTAGGATTTGGCCAGCGCCGGCACAACCATTGCCATCAAAGCCCAGGCGATCCAGAGGCCTCGCGGCGGTTGAAATCGGAATCGTGGCGGACGGTTCACCATGGGGGACTGTGGACCACGCTCCATCAGAGTGCAATTATATGCAAATTATTTTGACAGGCGGAGACTCCTCTTTCAGGAGTGGCGGGATGAATCAATCGTTGATTTGTCTGCGGAAAATTCTCCTCTTCATTGGAATCTGCTCGTTATCGACCCCCGGAGCGGAAGGTGCCGAGGTCGTCGCTGTCGGAGCGGGGTCCTATGCATCCGAGCCTCCAGCCAGTGTGGACGAAGGGCGCTCGGGAGACACGGTGTCGGGGACAAATGCGCGGGTGCTGCCGGTTGAGGCTGTGCAGGCCGGGCGGCCAGTGCCAACAAACCAGTGGTGGACGCGGTTTCTGATCGAGCCGTATGCCTGCACGCTTTGGCCCTACCCCTTGGCGGTGCGCCCCGAACCGCAGGGACTGCGGGTGTTTTTTCCCATCGAGTGGAACGAGATCGGCACGGACATGCATCTGGGTCCCGGCGTGGGATTGCGTGCACTGGCTCCCGCCGGAGCGGGCCCCGGCGAACGGCCCGATGTGGTTCTGGCAGATTTTGAAAATGGTCGTTATCCGGTGGGATGGAAAGTCGAAGGGACGGCCTTTGGAAAATCTGCTGCGACGGGCGCGCTGGAGACCCAGGGAGCGGTCGAGGGATTTCGCGGGAAGTTCTTTGTGAATTCGTTTCATGGCGGGGACGGGCCCACCGGCGTGTTGGTATCTTCCGCTTTTCGAATCGACCGCAAGAGGCTGAATTTTCTCCTGGGTGGCGGATCGGATGCCGCGAAGCTCGGCGTGCGGTTGCTCGTGGGGGACACCGTTGTCAGATCCTGCACGGCGCGGTTGAACCAGGAAAAGCCCGAGCCCGTGTCCTGGGAGGTGGAGGAATTTGCGGGTCAATCGGGTCGCCTTGAAATTTTCGACCAAGCCAGCGGCGGCTGGGGTCATGTCATCGCGGATGACTTCGTGCTGAGCGACAGGGCGCCGGCGGCAGGCGAAGATGGAAGCTCCCTCGGCTTTTCCGGCATGAAGGCACTGCGGTGGGGCGACTGGTCACTCTCGCTGCGGGGACAGGGTCCCGAGGGATCGCATGTGGATTTCACACTTGCCCGGGGAATGCCCTTTTGCTGGGCGGAATACAATGGCCTGGATGCGGTGGTGGAAACCTTTGGCGGCGCGGAGTTCCTGACGGCGGATGGCCGCGCGGCCGTATTTCCATTTCGAGGCGGCTCATTGATTTTGGCTTTCGGCGACCGGCGATTCGGGTTGCACCTGCCGACGGGCGCCCTTTGCGACAAGGAAGCTAGCCGTTTGACCGTGCGATTCGCCAACAAGGGGCGGCACCTGGTTTCCATCACTCCACTTCCCCAGGGATCGGCGGCCGCAGATTTCGCAGCGGCAGCCACTCAGCCCCCTTGGGATACGCGTCTGTCGTGGACCTACGATGCGGGGAAACAGCGGGTCTCAACCAAGTGGGAGGTCTTCACGGAAGACTCTGGCGGTGAGGTCTGGCAGGGGTGGCTACCGCACCATTGGAATACGCCACAGCCCTCCGCGCTGCGGTTTGAAACGCCAGAATATCTCACGCCGCGTGGGCGCTTGCGGATGATGAAAGGACGCATCTTCGAGTGGGATTTTCCATTTGAGGGCTTTAGCCCAGTGGCTCCCGCTCCGGCTGCGCCACCATTTGATGCGTCTCGTCTTCGCCAGTATTTGGAAGGATTCGTTGCCCGGACAGACGATCCACCCGACACCTACTGGAGCGGGAAGCGACTCCTTCGTCTTGCCACTGCCATGAATATCGCCCACGAGTGCGGACACGCCGACCTCGCTGCCGCCATTCGCCGCACTCTCCGGGATTCGCTTGTGAACTGGCTCACCTTCACACCCGGCGAGCGGGAGTTCTTTTTTGCGATGTATCCGCGCTGGAAGGCGCTCGTGGGTTTTCGCGACAGCTATGGTTCACACCAGTTCAACGACCTGCACTTCCACTACGGTTATTTCACGGTTTCCTGCGCACTGCTCGGGCTCCGGGAGCCCGGGTTTCTCCGTGACTATGGCCCCATGGCGGAACTGGTGGCGCGCAGCCATGCCAACTGGGATCGGGATGATCAGCGGTTCCCTTTTCTCCGGACATTTGACATCTGGGAGGGCCATTCCAACGCCTCTGGCTGGAGCGGTCCGAACGGCAACAACCAAGAGTCGAGTTCGGAAGCCATGCAATCATGGGCGGGGCTATTCTTGCTTGGCTCGGCCTTGGGCAACGATGCGATGCGGGACGCGGGGGCAATGGGACACTCCATGGAGCGGGCAGCCACCATGCAATACTGGCTTGATTTCCCGGCCTGGAAATCCGGACCGGCGGCATCCAACTGGTCGTCGCGCTATCGGCATGGAACCGTGGGGATTCTCTTCTCCGCGGGGCAGGCGTTTGCGACGTATTTTTCGGGCGACCCAGCCTGGATTTATGGCATTCAATGGTTGCCCTCAAATCCTTCGATGGACTACCTGGCGAGAGAGCCGGACTTTTTCAAAGGTTTGTGGAACCGGATGTGGGCGGAAAGACAGGCTTGGCTTGCCACCGAGGCGCAGCGAAGCGGTGCTGATCCTGGGCCGAACGATATCGGAGCATTGGGTCCGCAGCTTGGAAACTACCTGCTCGCTTTTCAGGCGGGCTTCGATGCCGCCTCAGCTGTCGAGAGTCTTGAGCAACTTTGGATATCACGAAATCCCGTGGCGCTTGATCCCAACGGGGCATTGTTTTCGTATTTTCAAATTCATCGGAGCTTGGCGTTCGGTCCCAGACAATGGGAGTGGAGTGCATCGATTCCAACGGGCGCGGTGTATCGCAACCCAATGACTGGAATCACGACGTGGACGGCGGTCAACTTCACTGCGGAACCAGTCGATGTCCGCTTTTTCGAGAGCGGATCCGCACGCGGCACACTCACCGTGCCCGGTCGATCTTTGAAATCCACGACCCGTTTGGATTAACCCCGAATATCATCATTTCGAAAATGCTCCGCTTGTCAGGGGCTTGAAAAGCCGTTCTTGGATGAAGAGTGGGTGCGTGCCGATTAGCGAGTTGGCGCCGCGTTCACCTGTTGCAGTGGCATTCCGCAGGAGGGGTGGCGCTGGGGATTGACTATGATGTCGAGCGCTCGGCCGGAGCGAACCACGCGAATCGCGGATTGTTCGCCGGCAGTCAGGTAAAAAGCGGCGTCGAGGACATCCTCACTCGAACGAACAGGGAAACCGCCGATCGACAGCACCACATCTCCAGGTTGGAGAACGCTGGAGGCGGCATCCGAAAGTCCGGACACCCGCGCGGTGGAGCCATCGGTGGGAGTTTCGGAATCCTCCACCTCGACACCGACCCAGGCGTGGCGAAGTTCTCCGAAGCGGGCGAGATCGCGGCGCACTTTTTCCGCAGCTCGAATCGGAAGAATATGGCAGGCCGAGGCATCACGCAAACGCGCCATAAGGATACCGATGACTTCGCCGTTGAAATTCAGCACCGGGGCGCCAGCTTCCCCGTTGCTAACCGGGAGGTTGGCTCTTAGATGAGAGGTGGAGAAATACTGCCCCGCTTCGTGGCGATCGCGACCGGCGATCATTCCCAGACTGGGGCTGGCTTCGCGGTCCATCGGAAAACCGATCGCAATCACCGGGGTGGCGGTTGCAAGCGACTCGGAGTCGCCCACACGGATGAAGGGGCTCTGACAGGCGGTTTTTAAAATGGCCACGCCGCTGCGATCGTCGGAAACGGCAACCTGTGCAGGATAGGTTTTTCCGTTGTGTTCGATGAAAACCTCCCCGGATCGACAAACCACTCCCGCATGGGTGTAAACCGTGCCCGCCGAGTCGATGAAAAATCCGCTGCCCGAGCGCAAGCAACCGTTGTCGCTGGCCCTCACCCGGACGACAGCGGGTTGGCATTCTTGAAAAATCCGTTTCATCTCTCCGCCGATGCGCTCGCCCATCGACTCGGCTTGCAGTGAACCTGTGTTCACCGCCAGAAGAGCGAGGGCCGAAGCCAAGTGTCCAAGGCGGAAAAAAGAAACCATCTTAGAATCGCCTTGCCGATGCATAGCTCACCGGTCGCTCCGGCAAAACGTATTGCACATTCGAACCTTGCGCCGCTTGGACCAGACCGGTGGTGGGATCGGTGACATCCCCCGACCAGTCGAGGATCGAAACCGCTGAAACAGCGGCGACCGCACACGATCCGACCAGAACGAGGCGCGGCACCGGAATAACCGGTAAAAACGCCCCGATCCGGTCGCCGAGAATTCTCCACATCGAACGGTGGATGACCTCGCGCCGTTGGCGGAGTTGAAACTCGGACAGGAAAGTTTCGAAGTATTCGGGAGGAGGTTGGCAACCGCGACGGGATTGAAGGAGTTGGCTGATTCGAGGGTCGTGTTCCATGTGGTTTCTTAAGATTGGATAAACTCGTGCAGGTGGTTTTGCAACTGGCGGTGTGCGTAAAAAAGCCGCGAGCGCACAGTGCCCTCCGAGACGCGGAGAATTTTCGCGATCTCGGCATGGGGCATTCCTTGAATGTCAAACATCGTCACCACAGCTCGATGCTCATGGGACAGCTTCATCAGGGATTCGTTCAATTTTTTTTGAAGCTCGCCCAGATTGGCGCTTTCGCTGGGGTCACCCTGACTCGTGGCCTCTAAAAAAACCGGATCGTTCTCGATTCCGTTTTCCGCATCATCCAGGCTTGTGGTCCGGCGCCGGTTGCGTTTTTTGAGGAAATTGATGGCCATGTGAACCGCGATCGTGTGGAGCCAGGTGTAGAAAGATGACTTGCCCTGAAACCCACGGATGGAGCGATAGGCCTTCCCGAAGATTTCCTGAAGGAGATCGTTCGTGTCCTCATGGTTGGTCGTCATGTTGTAAACAAGTCCGTAAAGACGCGGACTGAACCTTACCACGAGCGCGTCAAACGCCCTCGCATCCCCGTTCTGGGTGCGGTGCACGAGTTCCTCGTCGCTTGGTTCCTGGACTTCCATCGAGCCGCGACACCTATCATGTCCTGTTCTAAAAGCGGAGAAAAAATGCCGTGCCGGAGGGCTGTTGCCATGCCCCGACCAGGCCGGGGTCCCGCTCAAAAGCATGAAAAATCTACCCCGCCCGCGCACCGCACTGGCGCAAAAGGAAAATTGCCCACCCGGCGCTGCCGTGCAAAATCCTCCCGCCATGTCACCCATCGACCAAGACTCCATCCGCCAAGTGCTCAATGCCGTGAAGTATCCCGGATTCTCGCGGGACATCGTTTCCTTTGGACTTCTTCGCGCCGTTTCGGTGAACGGATCCCACATCGAGGTCCAGTTGGTGCTTTCGACCAATGACACTGCGGTGGCGAAAAAAATCCAATCGGATGCGACTGCCGCCTTGCAAGCCATGCCCGGTGTGGGGCGGGTCGATGTGAAAATCGATGTGCAAGCTCCCGCTCAAGCCCCTGCCGGAGCGGTCGGTGCCCAGCGTATCGAGGGAGTGCGCCATATCATTGCCGTGGCCAGTGGCAAGGGGGGGGTCGGCAAATCCACCGTGGCGGCGAATCTCGCGCTGGGACTTGCGATGGACGGAGCCAGGGTGGGGCTCTGCGATTGTGACATCCACGGGCCCAGCATCGCGCTGATGTTCGGTGGAGCCAACGAGCGACCGACCGCCGACGACGACAACCGCATCCTGCCCATCCACCGTCACGGGTTGGCTCTCATGTCGATGGGCTATCTTCTCGACGATGGTTCGCCTGCGGTTTTACGGGGGCCGATGGTAACGCGCTACACGCAGGAGTTTCTGCGGCGGGTGGTGTGGGGAGCTTTGGATTATCTGGTGCTGGATCTTCCACCGGGAACGGGGGACATCCAGTTGACGATTGTGCAAACCGTCGCCCTTTCCGGGGCCGTGATCGTTACGACCCCGCAGGAGGTGGCCTTGATTGATGCGAGAAAAGCGGCTGCGATGTTTGAAAAAACCAACGTTCCCGTCACCGGCCTTGTCGAGAACATGAGCTATTTCCTCTGCCCCGGAGATGGCAGGAAATACGATATTTTCGGCACAGGGGGAGGGGAGCGTGAAGCCAAGCGTCTCGGAGTTCCCCTGCTGGGTGAGGTTCCCATCGAGCCGACAGTGCGCGAGTCGGGAGACACTGGATTGCCGGTGGTGGCATCGACCCCCGGCTCGGGGGCTGCCGGGGTCTTTCGTCAAATCGCCCGCCGTGTGCGGACGGTTCTTCCCACCGTGTGAAAATGGATCAACGGTCCTCCGGCGGGGCTCCGCGGGTTAGCTCCCCGCTGGCTTGGATTTTTGTGGCGATGGCATCGGCGTCGGGGTTTTTCTCCAAGGCTTTTCTCCAGGCGGCGACGGCCTCGGGGCGCTTTCCCAAGTGGTTCAAAACGTCACCCAAGTGATCCAAGACCACGGGATCGGGAAGACGTTCCGCCGCCCGCCGGAGGTGGGTGAGTGCCTCATCGTGGGCGCCTTGGCGGTGGAGGATCCACCCCAGGGTGTCGAGGTAGGCTCCATTGTCGGGTTCGGCGGCCAGCGAGGCCCGTGAGAGTTTTTCCGCCTCCTCGAGGTGGATGCCTAGTTCGGCCCACATGTAGGCCAGATGGTTTTTCGAATCGGCGGCATTCTCGGGATCCAAGCCGATGGCGGTTTTCAGGAGTTCCGCCGCTTTTTCATAATGACCGGCGCGCTCGGCGGCGGCTCCGTAGGCGGCAAAAAACGCGGCATCAAGGATCCGGGGGGCTTGGTGCAATGCCTCAATGCGGGTGCGGTCGAAAGTCATCAACGCCTCGCCGTGTCGGCCAGCTTCGCTCAGCGCCACTGCTTGCAGGACGGCGAATTCCATCAAATACGGGAAACGCTTCCGCGCATCCGCCGCGAGGTCCAAAGCCGCGCGGTGATCATGGGCACGCAGTGCGACCCGGATCACATCCTCGTGCCTCCGGGGATCGACGGGAGCGAGCACCAAGGCTTGCTGCAAGGCCGCCAGAGCGGCCGTCGGGTTGTCTTGACGCAGCCGGATTCCGGCAAGGCGGTCGTAGGCCGGAAGCCGGAGGGGATCTCCGGCCAAAACCTCCTCGAGTAGCCTGGCCGCCTCGTCGTCGTTGCGTTGAAGCCACTCGCACTCCGCCAGTTTTTCCTTCGCCAAGGGGCCTGCCGAGCCGCTTTGGAGCGCATCGCGCAGGCAGTTGGAGGCCCGGGAGGTTTCACCCGTTGCCAGAAAAAGATCGGCACACCGCTCAAGAATGCGTCCATCCCCCTCCTTCAGCCTCAGGGCGCGTTCCAAGAGGCCAACCACATCCGCCGCAGCGCTCCGGGGGGCGTTTTTGCGGTTGAGATCGCGCAATCGCAATTCTGCGAGATCGAGCAGGCGTTCCGCAGTGAGGGATTCAAGGCGCGAGGCCTCGGCAAAGGCGGACTCCCAGCGCCTTGACTGGCCAGTGCCCAGAAGAGCCTCGCGCAGGATTTCCAAAGCCTCGACAGCGCCGGGGACCGTGCGGAGAACCTGCCATGCGTATCGCTCGGCCAAAGGCTTTTTGTCCAGAGTGTGAAGATAAATCGCCGCCAGCATCATCGCGGCGGGGGTGGCCCTGGGATTTGCCCGCACACAATCTTTCAACACCGCAACGGCTTCGGGAACCTGATTGCGGCTGAGATAATCCCTGGCGACAGAGAGCGCCACCGGTTGAAAGCCCGGTTCCAAGTCCAGCACGCATCTTTTTGCGGCAAATGCCTCGTCCGGTCCGCGCTCCTCTTCCACCACGATGGACTCCATGAATCGCGCCTGCACCTCGACACGGGCTTCGTTCTCCGGTTCAAGGCGCGCCGCCTGGGGGGATCGAAATTCTCCAGGTAGCCGGAAATCCACCTCGGCCGATTTTGCGGGTTGGCCGGCGAGTCCCGCGACCATCACGATCGCGGTCACGCAGCCCCGAAACAGTTCGCCTGTTTCGCTCCGGAAAAATCTCTTTTCGGTTCGCATCGAAAGCCGCATTTTCAAACCCATACGCCAGTCGAGGCAATTTTGCATCGTGATTTCCTTGCCAAACGGGAGTTCAAGCCGCATCCACGCGGAATGAATAACACCACGCTCACTGAACTTCATTGTGCGGTCTCCGGCAGATTGCGCGTTGTTTCCGACCACGCTTTGCGCGACTCCGATCCGGCGGCCCATCTTGAGCAACTCAAAGCCGCAGCCGCCCGTCTGGAGGAGCTGATTTCCACCCTTCCCGACGCCACCGATCCCATGCTGCGCCATTACCTCGAGCGCCAGAGTTACGTGAAGGCTCTCGATTGGCTGGAAACAGCTTTGGCAAGCAATTGCCCCGGGGGACGGGCTATTCCATCCAGTTCAGAAAATTGAAATTTTCCGAGATCATCACTGTCACCACAAGAACCGTGGCGAGGAATCCAGCCACCAGGAACGTGGGGAGCAGGACCAGAATCGAACGGATGACGGTGTCTTCGGAAATCTCGGGAAGTTTCATTTGTCGCATCAAAGCGTCATCTTGCGGGGCTTGTCAAATCCCGTCGTGCCGGAGCGCCTTGACCGGATCGAGTCGTGCGGCGAACCACGCCGGAATAAGGGCGGCCAGCGAGCAAATACAGAACGCGCTGACACAGATCACCGCGACATCGGAGGCCACAATCTCGGCCGGTATTTCGCTGAACTGATAAACCGCCGCCGGGAAAACCTCGACTTGGAAAACCTCGGCCAGGATGCGGCTGAGCTCATTCCGGTAGCGCACCGTGGCGATGCCGAGAGCCAGGCCGGTGGCCGTTCCGAAGATTCCCACGATCATTCCTTGCGCCAGAAAAACCCCGATGATCTGGCTCGTGGTGGCTCCCAGTGCTTTCATCACGCCGATCTCCCGCGTTTTTTGAACTGTCACGGTGATCAGGGTGTTCATGATTCCGAAGGCGGCAACCAGCACGATGAACAGAAGAAGGAAAAACATCACGCTCCGCTCCATGCGGATCGCATCGAACAATTGCTTGTTCAAGTCGATCCAGCTCAAGGCGAATTGCGGGGGCTGCAACCGGGAGTCGAGCGCCGATTTGATCTGATCCGCACGGTAGGGATCGGTGGTGCGCAGCGAGAGGCCGTGAGCGGCCGGACCCAGATTGTAAAGCTCCTGACCGATATGCAGCGGCACGATCAGAAATTCGCTGTCGTAGAGGTAGCGGCCGCTTTCAAAAATGCCCGCCACCTCCAACTCCGTTGGAAGGATCATTTCCTTCAGGCGCGATGCTTCGACAGAGGATCCTCCGGAGCGCTGCAAGCGGTCGATCTCTTCCAGAATGCCATTCAAGTTTCCGGGCGAGAAAACGGTGATGTTCTCGCCCACCGAGACTCCAAGTTCCCGTGCCAGAGCCGATCCCAGAAGCGTCTTGTTGCCGTCCAGGTCATAGGCCCCGCTCACGATTGATCCCGAGAGGTCCACGACAGCCCGCTCCATCACCGGATCGATACCACGGATTTTCGGTGCCAAGCGCCGGTTTTGATACTCGACAATCACCGGCCCTTGCACGAACGGTGCGGCCGCCACGACCCCGGGAACTTCAAGAGCCAATTCGGCCGGCTTTTCCCACTCTTCAAGCACGCCCCCGTTGCCGACGATCAAGTGGGGATCGAACCCCATGACCTTGCGCCTCAATTCCTGCTCGAATCCGGTCATCACCGAGATCACCAAAATAAGAACCATGATCCCCAACGTCACACCCAAGATCGAGACCAGCGTGATCATCGAAAGAAAAGTTCGCTTTGGACGCAGGTAGCGCATCGCCAGGAACGTGCTGAATGTTCCGCTCATGCCTCTCCAATACAGGAAGTCGGTATCGCCGGCGAGTGTGGAATTTCAAGGGATGTGGATTTCCATTCGGGCGTTCGCGAAATCGGAGAGCTGGCGTGGAGCAAAGCGGCAAAATTACTCCGATACTCCTTCAATGAAGGTAATTGCCCACAAAATGACCTCAAGCTGGCTTAAGTTACTGCCATTCAAAACCGAACTGCAGTGCGATGGCTTCCAACCCTGCAGCGAGAAATGCGGTCTGTGCATGTGGTGTATCTCACGGTGTTCCGCGCTCGGGACCTTCGCCTACAGATTTTCCTTCCAGTGAAAACCAATCAAGCCGGGCTACTTCTTCATTGCTTTCTGATGTCACGATCAGACAAAGACTTTTTGTTCCGCGTTTCGACGCCAGTGGACATGCAAATGTTTGATGTTGATCCCATCCGCCGGTATTCCGGATCTCGCAGGTTCCCAGCAAGGGGCCTCCGGGTCCGTCTTCGCGCACTTCAATAAGGCCCCCGGTATTGCTGCCGCTCGCCAGGGACAGCTTCAGGGTGGCTTCCTCCGGAAAATGATGAATGCGGGGGTAATACAATTCACTGCCGGCTCTCAGGCCTCGCATTTCAAACCCGCCGGCTGGGCACTCGCGTTTCTCGGCCCGAACAGATTTGAAATAGTTCTCCGCCTCAATGCGCGCGCACGCGGCATCGTATTGCCCCACCCCAAGCGCATCGATGCGTATCGGAGCCATTGTCCCGTCGTCCATGAAGTGGAGATAGGTCAGGATCGAAGCCCGGTAAAAGCCCGTAAATCCCGGTTGGCTTGCATCGTTGGTCACATAATACCACTGGTTATTGAACTCAAAGAAATTGCCGTGTCGGTCAACCCAGATATGACCTTTGCGAAATGCCGGGTCGATCAGTGAAGGCTTGATTACGGAGCCTTTAAACTTGTAAGGGCCGTAAATAGAGTCGGAGGTCGCATAAAAACTGCTCCACGATAGATAGTAGATTCCATTCCTTTTATGCAGAGACGGTTTGTCATCCGTCCTTCCCTCGCCATACGGACCGTAGTTGCGATCGATCTCAATCAAGCGCGGCTTTTCGGCGAATGAGACCATGTCTTCATTCAGCCGCGCGATGTAGTAATCCCAAGTTCCGAAAACCATGTAGAACTCTCCGTCATCATCTTTTAGGATGTCCGGGTCGTGGATGGAGGTCGGAAGCGAATTCGCCGGAACCAGAGCCTTGCCCAGGGGATCGCGCCATGGGCCGGCGACCGAGTCGGCCACCGCGACACCGATTTCAGCCCCGCCGACGGAAAAATAAAAATAGCATTTCCCGTTGCGGAATACACCGAAGGGTGCCCAACAACTATGGAATGGGCGCTTCAGATAGGTATCTTTGGGATCCAGTTTGCTCTCCAACTTCCAGTCAACGAGATTTTCGGATGACCAGACCCACCAGTCGTGCATAACAAATGTCGTGTTCTCCGGCGCGTCATCGTGCCCGGCAAACAAATAGACCTTGCCTTCATGGACGACCCCGTGGGGATCGTTCAAGGAAGATCCGAAATTATGGTTTAGAGGATTGTTGACCGGGGGGTTGTAATATGGCGTATCAATTCTAATCGGTTCCATGACGCGATCCCCAACGCCAGCCACCTCCGCCAACAATCCACTGCAAAATGCGAGTAGAAAAAACAAAAAGTTGCCTC
This sequence comes from Chthoniobacter flavus, assembly GCA_945883435.1. Classification (GTDB taxonomy): domain Bacteria; phylum Verrucomicrobiota; class Verrucomicrobiia; order Chthoniobacterales; family Terrimicrobiaceae; genus UBA967. Next base: position 12,437 of record CAMCXK010000067.1, read on the forward strand.
TCTTCACCAGGCTCCCATGAAGCACAAAATTGATCAAAAATTGCTTTTCCAAATTTTCCGGATATACGCCCGTGAGACTGGCCGGATGGAGTGATTTCATGGATTCTGGAATCTGTGCACGCCTCGAAAAAAAATGCAACCTGACCATTTGGCCAAGTATCAGAGCATGGGTGTATTTTTAGAAAGAGGGGCAAACTTTCCCTTCGGCAACTCTTCGGATGGAGGCCAAAAGGGCCGCTACGAAACGGGTTTCCTGTTCGACTACTCGAGCAAGCGGGCAGGTCTATCGGAGGTCAGCCTTCCACGGGGATCACTCCCCAATTCAACCCGCGTTGCCACCGGCGAAGAAGAGATTCGGATTTGTAAAAAATCTCACGCTTTTGAATCAGCTCCGTGGGTCGGGGGCACCAGTCGAATACGGGCAGCCTCTGCGGGATAGCTCTGAAGGGATTTCAAGACAATGTGCATATCCTGCTCCCTGAAGCCGCGTGCATACATTTTGTAGAGGGCATCGACGCAGTGCCGGACTTCGGCACCGGTTACGAAATCTTCAACCTCCCTACCGATGCGGCGCACCATGAGACAGAGGGGAAGGGCGCGGGGACCGTTTTCACGATCGATGATGTGCGGGGGGCGAAAATCGGGTTGGCGGTAATCGACTTGCGTGGGATCGATCATTTTGAAGCCGGCTTTTTCGTAGGCGGCGAGTCGCACAATCGTTGCGGGTCGAGCCGGATGATAAGGCTCCATCTCGCCGACGAGCGTTATGGGGGAGTGAACCGGACAGAGCGCCGTCGCGAGCGCCTCGAGGGCCGTGGAGACGGGCAGGGCGCGCATCCAACCCGCAATGCCGCTGCGCCGCCAATCGGGGGCGACAAGGATGTGGGAATGATGGACAATGGCGCCGGGGTGGTTTTCGAGGAGAATGGCGGTATGATCGCACGCGGCAACGAATTCCCCGTTCTTCGTCACAAGTTGCATGGCGTAGAGAAGTGCTGCGCCGTCCAGCATCTCACCGGGATGCCATTTCATGCGGTCCGCAAGGATTTCAGGGCACTCCATCTCACCCGCCTCACCGAATTCGTTCCAGAGCGCATCGAATGCGGTCTCGAAACATGGATCATCCGTCGAGCGGATTTCATGCAAGGCAAGCCCGCTCCAATCCCCATGAAGGCTCTCGGTATCCCCTGGCGCGAGGTGCTCAGGGTGCATCCATGACTGGAGCCTCATGACACTAAAACTGGGGGTCAGTGTTCATTTTCTCCGCTTTTTCCGAGAAAAGACCCCACAGCTCTGCGGAAACTCGTTTCTCGATCCGCGATCCTTCCATGCCATGAATCACCCGGCTCACATTGGCCGCGTTTTTCATGCCCAAATGCTTGGCAATCCACGCTTGGGAAACGGTTGTCCTTTTCCACAGAAGCGCTGCGAGCAAGACCTTTCGAGGCTCCGTGCAACGATGCCCGGGTAGTTCGTCGGCACTCAGATTCGCCACACGCAGTCCCTCTTCCAAAAGTTCCAGCGCTTTTTGCTCACCATGAGCCTGCCTCTCGGGGCTTGCGTCATAGCCCCGCGCCTTGCGTTCCCGATCAAGCACCCCTTTGCCCAGCTTCATCAATTTCTCGGCAAACGCCTGTTTTCCCCAATACCAACCCCGTCGCAAATGGCTTCCGCGCTTGTCGCTCTCTGCCTCCACCGCCACAAACCCGCTTCTCTCACGCTCCTCCGCCACACGCTTGTCCAAGCGCTCGACAAGTTTTTTTCGACCCTCGGCCGTATCTTCCACACCCATCGTCGCCAAACCCGACTCCGCCGCCAACCACTTCGCTCTTTGATGCGGCATCAAGGCATACCCGCCCGCGAGACTGCTCCATGGGTAATCCAAAACACTCTG
>CAMCXK010000068.1 GCA_945883435.1 Chthoniobacter flavus
CCGGGGACGTTCTGACGGTCGCAGTATTCCCGCCAGACGGCGCCGAGAGGGAGGGTCTTGGCCTCTTCCATCAGTGCGAGCCGGGTGGTGTGGTCGCCGGCCACCTCCGCCTCCCGCAACAGCTTGGCCGGCTCGAGCAAGGCGGCCAACAGGGATTTGAGCGTCGAGCGGGTGCCGATGACCCACGCCGCAATGCGGTTGATGCTGGCATCAAAGAAATCCAGGCCGATATGGGTGCGCCCGAGAAAACCGCCTCGCACAACCTCCTCCATGATGGATCGCGTGGGGTCGTCCATCAACACCACATGGTCGCTGTCCCAGCGCACTCCGCGGCTCACGTGCAGCAGGATCTCGGGGACGAATTGGAGCACCGACGATATTTTGTCCGCGAGGTTTTCGGTGGGATGGAAATGTCCGGCATCCAGGCAGTAGAGAAGTTGGTTTTTCACGGCGTAGCCGAGGTAGAATTCGTGCGATCCGGCGACGTAGCTTTCGGAGCCGATTCCAAAAAGTTTGCTTTCCACGGCATCGAGGTTGAGCGACCGGTTGACCGGCGCGGCAAAAATCTCGTTCAGCGAGGCGGCAAGAAGTTCCCGGGGCGACTTGCGGTCGTAGGGCATGTCTTTCGATCCATCGGGAATCCAGACATTCGTCACTGTGGGCGAACCGAGTTGGCGTGCGATTTCCGCACCGATTTTCCGGCATGCGATGCCGTGGCGGATCCAAAATTCGCGAATCCCCTTGTCAGGGTGTGTGAGGGTGAGACCGTCGGATGCGAGGCGGTGTGAAAAAAAACTCGGGTTGAAATCCATTCCCAGCTCCTTGGCTTTGCACCAGTCCACCCAGCTCTGAAACTGGGCGATCGTGTAGGCATCGCGATCCACCCGGCCAGACGAAAGGTCGGCATAAAGAGCGTGGAGATTGAGGCGGTGCTTGCCGGGAATCAGCGACAGCGCCTTGTCGAGATCGGAGCGGAGTTCGTCGATCGAGCGTGCCTTGCCGGGATAATTCCCCGTGGCCTGGATGCCGCCGCCGTCGAGTTTCGCGCCGACATTTTCAAATCCCCCGACATCGTCGCCCTGCCAGCAATGCAAGGAGACCGGCGTCGAGGCCAGGATCGCAAGGGCTGCTTCGGTGTCCACATCCAGGGAGGCGTAATATTCACGGGCGGAGTTGTAGGTGTTCATGTCGATGCGGGAGGGCGGGAGTTTGGTGTTTCCGAATTTGGAAATATTGATTCGTGCGTCAAAGAGGAATACGAGGAATGATTTTTAGCATACGGAATATGACACCATGGAGCCGCGACTATTTTGTTTATCTCTCCTCCACTCCGGAGCGGAGCCGCTGGGGCGTTGAGGTGCTTGGGGCAGGGTTTACAAGAATCGCACCCGCCCAACCGTATCCGGTTGCGGGACACCCTTCGCACCACCATTTTGACTATGAAAAAGGCCGCATACTGGAAGCACTGCAAATTCTTTTTGTAACCGGTGGCCGTGGATCCCTGGAAACCCGCTCTCGCGGACGGCAAAAAATCCTGCCGGGATCGGTGGTTTTTTTACTGCCCGGCGAGTGGCACCGCTACCGGCCCGACCCCAAATCCGGTTGGACCGAGCATTGGGTGGAACTCGACGGATGGGTCGTGCGCAGTCTCATCGAGGCCGGCACGTTCACGTCGAGGCAGTGTCTCTTCCATGCGCCGGCGACCTCCGGCATCGAAGAGCACTTCGAATCCCTCCACCCGCTGGTTTCAGGTCGACGCGCCTACTCGATTCCCGATTTGGCCCATCTGGCGCACCGTTTGCTCGGATGTGGCGCGGAATTTCCGAACGCCGGCAAATCTTTGTCGCGGCTCTCCGGGATCGTGCGCCGGGCCGAGGAGCAACTCGGCGCGCCTCCGGTGGAGAGGATGGATTTGGAGGCCCTCGCGCGGAAACTGGGGGTGGGATATTCCTATTTCCGGCGCATCTTTCGCGAGCAAACCGGTCTGTCCCCATGGCAATATCTGATCAAGTCCCGCCTCGCCCGCGCCCGTCGCATTCTGGCATCCAGCGAGGACAGTCTTTCGGAGATCGCGGAGGCGGTGGGATTCGGTTCCGCCTTTCATTTCTCCGCCGCGTTCAAAAAGGCCCACCACGTGTCACCGGACACCTGGCGCAAACAATTCAAAAAAAAACCTGCCTCCCGGTAGACCGGAGATTCGCCGCCACCCGGGTTGTGGCCGGCAGCGCCACTCGCCATGCCTCGCCCCGGACTGTCCCGCGAATTGGCCAAATGGCCAGCATTCCCCGGGGCTCCGGATTGCTATGGTTTTGAAAACATCACCACCCGACATGCCTTCACGCCCCGCCACCCGCTTTTTCCCAACGGCCCTTTTTTGCGGGGCTGCGACCCTCTCAAACCTCATGACGCAAGAACCAGCCCGTTCCTACGGCGATCCCTTGACTGGAAACGCCCCGCAGACCGTCGAGGAACTCTGGAAGGGCATCGATGTCCAGGCGGAACCTCTCGACGTGGAGGTCCTTCACGAGCGTGAAATCGATGGTGTGGTTGTCAAGGTGCTCCGCTACCGGGTGGGCGTTTTCAAGGGGCAAAAAGCGATGATGGCGGCGGTGTATGGCTACCCGAAAGGCGCCAGCAAGCTGCCCGGATTGGTCCAGATTCACGGCGGTGGGCAGTTCGCCCAATCCGAGTCGGTCGTGACCAACGCCCAGCGCGGCTATGCCACCCTCTCGATCGCTTGGGCCGGGCGCATCGCCACGCCGGACTACCATGTGAATCCGGATCGGGTGAAACTTTTTTGGGACGGCAAAACCCAGGATCCGAACTATAAAATCACCACCGATTGGGGCGCGGTGGATGGGTATCATTCTCCTTCCCGGAATGCCGCCAATGACTTCAATGGCTTGAAGCCGGCGGCATGGACCTTGGACACGGTGGAGTCGCCCCGGAACAGCCCTTGGTTCCTTTGCACATTTGCGGCACGGAGGGGTCTGACATTCCTCGCGCAACAACCCGAAGTCGACGCCAGTCGCCTCGGTGTTTACGGCCATTCCATGGGTGGAAAAATCTCTGTCCTCACGGCCGCGACCGATGACCGCGTCAAGGCCGTGGTTCCATCCTGCGGAGGAATCAGCAACCGGCACAACGACAGCCCCGCCTACCGGGCGGCGGTCTCCGACGACCAGTATCTCAAACTCATCTCGTGCCCGATTTTTTTCATCAGTCCATCGAATGATTTTCATGGGCTTCTCAATGACCTGCCAGCAGCCGTGAAGGAGATCCGGACCCCCGACTGGCGCCTTTCCATTTCACCCCATCACAATCACCAGGATACCGCCGAGTATGAAGTCGCCACCCACGTCTGGATGGATCATTACTTGAAAGGGGAGGGCAGCGTTCCCCGAACTCCCAAGACATCGCTCACGCTTCAAACCAGCGATGGAGTGCCAACGCTCGCGATCGAACCCGACACCTCCAAACCGGTCCAAGCCGTGGAGGTTTTTTACAGCCGCGAGGGACAGGTGGACGGAAAAAAAGATGACCCGAACAACACCAAAAGCAGGTTCTGGTATCATGCCCCGGCCACCCGGGACGGCGCTTTCTGGAAGGCTCGCCTTCCGCTTTGCGGAGTGGACAAGCCGCTCTGGGTTTATGCCAACGTCGTGTATCAATTGGACAAACCCGTCAAGGGGGCCGGCTATTATTACCGCATTTACACGGCTGACCGTTTTGTGGTTTCGTCCCTGCCCCATCTGGTGACAGGCACCGAACTCCAAGCCGCAGGAGCCAAGTCGACCCGTGAGCCCTCTCTTTTCATCGAAAGTTTCGAGGGTGATTGGGAAAAACAATGGTTCGCCTACAAACCGGAGGAGTGGGGGCGCTCCACACACAAAATTTACACCGAGGAATGGAGGGCCCCGTCGGGCGCCCGCTTGGAACTGGAGGTTCTGGCCGAGCAGCCCAACAAGATGGCGATCGGCCTGAACACATCGGCTGCCGAAGTCGTCCTGCAAGGAACAGGCACTTGGGAAAAGGTGTCTCTGGCTCCGGCGGATTTCCGGAATGCCGCCGGCGAGTCGCTCAAAGACTGGAGCGCCAACAGGGAATTGCGTCTCGGGGCGAAAGAAACCCTCACCGGTCCCCCCAACAAGGAAGTCGGTGGAAACTGGCAGGGCCCGCCCCCGCGCTTCCGCAACTTGCGGTGGGCTCCTCCTGCCTCTTAAAAGATTCCCGGGATCTTTCCTGCGGGCCGCCCGCGGAGATTGGCCCGCGTTGCCGTTCCGCCGGGTCGCTTGCCGTTTGCGGTCAGCTTGTTTAATATCAAGATCCCCGTGTTTCAGACGTCCCTCCTTTTTCTGGCAACCATTTCGATGCCTCTGGCGAATCCAGAGACGATCCGCTCGATCGAGGCTGTTCGACAACTCGCCCATCAGGATGCCGCAAAAAAACTCAAGACCCAAATCGAAGGGATTGTGATTTTTGTCTATCCCAAGCATTCCGCAATCATCCTTCACGACGGCACGTCCAGTTCCTGGGTCGGGTTCGAGGCCCCGCTTCCGGCGGATTTAAAACTCGGCACGCGGGTCCGGGTGAGCGGACAGACCCACAGCGAAGGATCCTACTTTGCAAACATTGTCGCCGCAAAAGCCGAAATTTTGGGCCGGGGGCCACTGCCGGAGCCCCGTTTGGCCGTTAAGGAGGATCTTTTTTCCAATTGGATTGACAACCAATGGATTCAAATCGACGCGCTCGTTGTCGGCACCGAGGAGGGAGGGTTGGCATTCACTCTGGTCCTGGACATCGGAGGGCGCATCTTCAAAGCAGATGTGCCTCTCCAGGCGGACGCCGCCAAACGCGTGGCCGCCCTCATGCAGCGCAAGGTCCGGCTCTCTGCCATCGTTGGCACGGTTGTTAATACAAACAAACAAATGACGGACCGGCATTTTTTCATTCCTTCGTTTGATGACATCCGGCCGGTTGAAACGGGCGCGCCGGTTGATCCACCACCTTTGCGAACGATTGCGACCCTTCTACAGAGCGACCACTCGCCGGACGAGGTTTCGAGAATCGCCGGCATCGTCACGCAGCACCAGAAGGGCGGATTTTACCTGAGGGATGACACGGCAAGCACATTTGTCCACGCTGCTGGAGAGGCGGTTTACCCGCCGGGAAGCCGTGTGGAATTGGAGGGCTTTGCCACGGTGGCGCCATTTCGTCCAATCCTCCGTGCCTCCAAGGTTGAGCTGATCGGACCGGCGGAAAAATTGCCGCCACAGCGCCTGAACGGGGAATCCGGCATTCAGCCTGAGCTCCACAATGAACGGGTGACCACCGACTGCGAGTTTCTGGCCTGGCGCGAGGGGGTGGGGGAGACCATTCTCCAATGCCGGTCCGGCAACACCTACTTCGAGGCGTGGCTTCCCGGTCCAGATCGGACGGCGAGGGCATTTCAGCCGGGCGACATTCTGAACCTCACGGGGGTTTACGAAGTGACAACCACCCATCCCATGCCCCGCATCGAATGGGCCAATGGATTCCGGATTCACTTGGCGGGACCCGGGGACGTGGTGGTGGTGCGCGAGGCCCCGTGGTGGTCGCTGGAGCGGTTGCTCATCGCCTTGGGGATTGCGGCCACAGTGATTCTCGGGACTCTGGTCTGGACCGGGCTGCTCCGGCGGCGGGTGGCGATGCAAACGAGGATCATCAGCAGGCAAGTCGAGCATGCGGCGATCAAGGACGAGCGCCAGAGGATTGCCCGGGAACTGCACGACACGCTGGAGCAGGATCTCACGGGCTTGTCGATGCAGCTGGAAAACGCCATCGAGGAAATCGGTGACGGCCAAAACCCGGCCCGCAGAAGCCTTGCTCTTGTCCACCGGATGCTGCGGCATTGCCGCTTGGAGGCCCGCTCCTCCGTGAGTGATCTTCGCGATACCCGTCTCCTCGTCCGTCCTCTTCACGAGGCCATGAAAGAATCCCTTGAGGAAAAGGCGCGGGAGACCGGCTTGGCGTTGGAGTTTTTCGTGTCCGGAACTCCCTGCGCCCTGCGATCGACGACACGGAACCATCTTTTACGAATCGCCCGCGAGGCGCTTTCGAATTCTCAGCGGCATGCGAAACCGACACGCGTGGTTTGCCGCTTGCGCTACTCCGTCGATGCCGTCGAATTGGAAATCGAGGATGATGGAACCGGATTTGATCCGGCGTGCCCTCCGCCGGCGGGGCACTTTGGACTGACCGGCATGCGGGAGCGGGCCAACAAGATTCATGCCCGGTTTTCCGTGGTTTCCCGGCCGGGAGCGGGAACAAAAATTCACGTTGTGTTGCCCCACTCATCCCCCGAGGCCGCTCCGGGCGAGCCTCCGCTTTTATGAAACCACCGATTCGTGTCTTGATTGTCGATGACCACGCCATGGTTCGCTTTGCCCTTTCGGAGGCGATTCAGCGCCACTCCGACCTCAGTCTTGCGGGCGAGGCAGAAAATGGCGCCGGCGCGGTTTCCCTTTACCGCAAATTGCGACCGGATGTGGTCACCATGGATTTCAAACTGCCGGACCGGGACGGGGACGAAGTTGTGTCTGAAATCCGCGCTGAATTTCCCGGGGCCCGAGTGGTGATGCTTTCCATCTTTGAAAACTCGGAAACCATTTGGCGGGCCACCGAGGCGGGAGTGTTTGGCTATGTGACCAAGGCCGCCAAGGTTGCGGAGGTCATCAAAGCCATTCGCAGCGTGGCTCTTGGAAAGCCGTATTTCACCGAAGGGTTGGCCGAAAAACTCACGCTGCGCCGCCAGCAGGAAAACCTCACCGCACGCGAGTTGGCCGTTCTCGAGTTGGTCGCCGCCGGACGCAGCAACAAGGAAATCATGGCCGCCTTGCACATTTCCCTTTCGACGGTGAAGCTGCATTTGCAAAACATCTTTGGAAAGCTCGGCGTCCAAGATCGCACCCAGGCCACCGCCATGGCTTTCCAGCGGGGCATTGTGCGGCTGGAGGAATCCTGATCCCGATAGCAGTTGCGGTTTTCTAACGGTGGCCGGTGGCCATTTTCGCAAAAAAATGCAAATAAAGTTTGAGATCGAGCGCTCTCGGTGTAATTTTTTGAGTTCTATGAAAAAGCACCTTTTGTCCTCCCTGATGGGTATTTTTCTTTATGAAGGTGTGAGCCAGGCAGCGCTGATTCTGCAGACAAGCGCACTCAACGTGGATACCGACTCCGGCGTGAACTTTGTGTTCAACCAATTCAACCCGGCTTTGGGATCGCTCACCGGTGTCGACGTCATCGTCAACTCCAGCTTTGCGGCCGGGAGCGCAACCGTGACCAACAACTCGCCCACCAACAACGTGACCATTCGCTTCATCCAATCCGAATTGGATGTGTTTGACGCCCCCGCGCTGGGCTTTAACGGATATGCTGGACCAACCGTCAGCCTGAACACCTCTCCAACGGCGAAGCATCCGACCAATTTTGTGCTTTCCCCGTTGGGTCAGCAATCTTTCACGGTGAATGCCGGCCAATCCCTGAGTGGAAACGCCACCCAAGAAATCGCGATTTCAAGCGGTTCTCTGGGGTCCTACCTTGGCGGCGGAACGGTTTCATTTTTTGCGATCTCTTCTATCAACCTCACGACAATCGGTTCTTCTTATGCGGTGGACAGCACCGCTTACTACGCACCGACGAGCCTCTCGTTGCGCTACACCTACACAGCTTCGCCCTCTCCCGTGCCGGAGCCCGGCCAAGTGGCGGCCTCGATCCTGCTGGCCCTTGGCGCTGGCGGTTTCTGGGTTTACCGCCGCTGGCGTGCGGCATCCTGGCGCTTGGTGTCGACTTCCTGAGTTGGCCGTGTTCTTTTAGCGGCGGCAGGAGTAAACGAACGCCGGAGGGATGTTTCTAAGGACGACGGCTGATCGTTCGACCTCGGAAAAATGAGCCTGAAGCTTTTTACGGAACGCTCGGCCGGCACCCCATTTGTGAGGGCCATAATAGGCGAAGGTCGAGAAAACCCCGTCGGTGCCGAGATTGTCCCGGACTTGATGCAAAATGGCATTTTGCAGGTCGTCGCTGAAGATCGCCCATGGGAGACCGGAGAGAATCGCCCCGGGGGTGGAGACGTCGTGCTCCGCCAGATGATGTCCCAGACGTGTCGCGCAGCCTTCGACGATACAGGCCCCGGGAAATTTGGCGGATACTTCGCGGGTCAGAATCGGACATTTCTCAATCGCCAGAAAACGTGCGCCGGACGGGAGATTGGCCAGGATATGGCCCGTGAAGGCACCGCTGCCCGGGCCCAGTTCCACCACAGCCGAGGTTCCCTCCAGGGCGGAGGCCCGCACCATCTCGCGGGCCAGAGCCGGCGAAGACGGCCAGATGGCCCCCACGGAATGGGGGGCCCGCAACAGGGCCCGAAGAAAGCTGATGGACATGGGTGCGGAGGTTCGGCGGATGCCCGTGGGGGCGCAACTTCAAAAATTAAACACCTTCATCGCGCCGCACCAGAAGGGCTGCCAGTTCGATCTCGGCGGTTTGTGGAAACATATCGACCGGTTGCACCCGTTCGAGCGTGTAGCGGGTCTGCAATTCGGCCGCATCGCGTGCGAAAGTCGACGGGTCGCATGAGACATACACCATCCTCCGGGGAGGATATTCCAGAATCGCCCTCCGCGTGTCGCGGCCAAGGCCCTCGGCGGGAGGATCCGCCACCAGCACCACATCGCCGGTCCTCCGTTCGGCCAGAATGCCGCCCAGCAAGGCATCCACCGATCCGGCCACATAAACCTCGCCCGGCCGGGCCTCGGCCCGCGCACGCGCCACCGAGGCCTCGCTCCATTCGATGCCGAGCAATTCCTCAAACCGCCCGCCCAGCGCCTTGGCAAAAAATCCGGAGCCGCAATACGCGTCGATCAGCAAGCCTCCTTCTCCGGCCATTTCGATGACCGCGTTCCGCAGAAGAGCAGCCGCTCCGGCGTTCACCTGGGAAAAACCCGCCGCCGCCTCCTCCCGCAGGGTGAGTCGGCCCGGCGCGGGATGCTTGATGGTGCGGAATTCCGTCAACCGGTCATTCACCGACTCGCTGGCCAGTTCGCAACGCCGGGCATCCACGATATGGTGCGAACCGCGGTGGTGAAAACCCGTGTGGCGTCCATCGGTGTGCAATGCGATGCGGTTGCGGTAGCCCCAGGAGAGCGGCGAAGCGAGAATCGGGGCCACGGGCGCATTGGGAAATCTCCCGATTCGACGCAAAATCTCCGCAACGTGACTGGTCTTCCATTCCCGCTGCATGTCGATATTCACATGTTGATAGGCGCAGCCGCCGCAGGCTCCGAAGATCGCGCAGCGAGGCTTGATGCGCAGTGGCGAGGCCTCTTGCACCTTTTGCAACTCGGCTTCCGCATGCGATTTTTTACTGCGGACGATGCGCACCAGCACTTTTTCCTCCGGCAGGACCCCGTGCACGAAGCAGACCTTGCCATCGGGCAACCTCCCCATGCCGGCTCCGCCGGGCACGATCCGCTCGATTTGAAGGACCACCTCCGGACCACTCATGCCGGCTTGCGCAGAAGCCAATAAATCTCACCCGGCCAGCCGGGAAAAAGACCTCCCCAAAGGATGTTGAACCTCAGCCACAGGGCTGAATTTTCGAGAAAAATTCCCTTGCTGCGCATGAAAAACGCTCCGCTTATAAACTCCACTTCCAGCCCTGCTTGCGCCGCCATGCGCCGCACCCGGCCCGGCGAAAACACGCTCACATGCCCCATCGGCTGGGCGGTTTTCCGCACTTGCGACTCGCGCAGACCCGCCACCGCCCCGGGCACCACCGGAAATCCCCCGATCAACGATCCGCCAGGCCGGATCGCCTTGGCAATGCGCGCCAGCACGTCCTCGGGGTGGAACAAATGCTCGAGCACGTGCAACAAGACCGCGGTGTCGTAGGTCGCGGGCAGCTCGAAATCGGGGTTTTCCAGATTCACCTGGAAAAAATCGCGGTAGCCGGCCTTTTCCAACCGCTCGCGCCGCAACACGGCATCCACTGCGGTCCAGCGTCCCGCCCGCACTTTCACGGGTGCGGAGTTGGCAAACTCGAGCATCTGGCCAACATGAACCCCGATTTCCGCGACATCCATCGGCCGCGACAGGCGTTCGCCTTCCTCACGCAGAAGGTGGTAGCCATACCAATAGCGTAACAACCGCACCGGATACCGGACGCTTTTGGCTTCGCGCGTCATGCCGAAATCCTTCGAGCGCACCGTCTGGTTGTCGGCTAAAAATCGAATGTCCCACCGGGACGGGTGATAGCTTTTCAAGAGACCCGCACTATGAAAACCCCCGCCGGTCCGGTCAAGTGCGCATCCACCGATGGCTTCCGGTTCAACACCCCGAAAAAACGATTTTTCCCCGTTGACCCGTGGCGCCGTCGTCTCCTAATCTGCGCCCTCCCGTCAGGACTCCACCTATTCAACACCCACACCACCTATGATCAAAATTGGCATCAACGGCTTCGGGCGCATCGGACGCATGGTCTTCCGCGCCGCCATCAAAAACTTCTCGAACGACATTCAAGTCGTCGGCATCAACGACCTGCTCGAACCCGAGTATCTGGCCTACATGCTCACCTACGACTCGGTGCACGGGCGCTTTCAAGGCGATGTCTCGGTCGAAGGCAACCACCTGATCGTCAATGGCCAAAAAATCCGCCTGACCGCTGTCAAGGACCCCACGACCCTCAAGTGGGATGAAGTCGGAGCCGATATCGTGGTGGAATCCACCGGCCTCTTCCTCGACAAAACCACCGCCGAAGCCCACCTCAAGGCGGGTGCCAAAAAAGTCATCATGTCCGCTCCTTCCAAGGACGAGACCCCGATGTTCGTGTATGGCGTGAACCACACCAGCTACGCCGGCGAGCCGATCATTTCCAACGCGAGCTGCACGACGAACTGCCTGGCCCCGCTGGCCAAGGTCATTCACGACACCTTCGGCATCAAGCGCGGTCTCATGACGACCGTCCACGCCGCCACCGCCACCCAAAAAACCGTGGACGGACCGAGCAGCAAGGATTGGCGCGGCGGCCGGGGCATCCTGGAAAATATCATCCCGTCCTCCACCGGTGCCGCCAAGGCCGTGGGCAAGGTCATTCCCGCCCTCAATAAAAAACTCACCGGAATGGCATTCCGCGTTCCCACCTCCGACGTATCGGTCGTGGACCTCACCGTGGAACTCGACAAAGCCGCGAGCTACGAAGAAATCTGCGCTGCCATCAAAGCCGCTTCCGAAGGCCCGATGAAAGGCATTCTCGGCTACACCGATGCGAAAGTGGTCAGCACCGACTTCCGCGGCGAAACCCAAACTTCGGTCTTCGACGCCGAGGCTGGCATCGCCCTGGACCCGACCTTTGTCAAACTCGTCTCTTGGTATGACAACGAGTGGGGCTATTCAAACAAGGTCCTCGAAATGGTCCGCGTCATCGCGAAGTAAAAAAGCACGCACCTGAGCGTGATACGGTCGGGCCTCCGGACCAACCGTGTTCAGTTTCCAAACTCACTCAATCGGCGGGTCCGGAGCCCGCCTTCCCTCCTCCCTTTTTCCGCTATGAAAAAATCCATCAAAGATATTTCCCTGAATGGCAAACGCGTTCTCATGCGCGTGGACTTTAATATTCCCCAAGACAAAAAGACCGGGGCCATCACGAATACACAGCGCATTTCCGCCGCGCTACCCACGATCCAGCATGCCCTCAAGGAAGGCGCATCGGTTGTCCTGATGAGCCACCTCGGCCGCCCCGATGGCCAAGTTGTGGAAAAATTTTCCCTCAAACCCGTTTCGGAAAAACTCTCCGAACTCCTCGGCCAACCCGTGAAATTCCTGAGTGATTGCGTTGGCCCGGATGTCGAGGCCGCCTGTGCCAGCCTCCAACCCGGCGAGGTTGTCTTGCTTGAAAATCTTCGCTTTCACATCGAAGAGGAAGGCAAGGTCAAAAACGAGGACGGCACCTCCACCAAAGCCGATCCCGGGAAGGTCGCCGCCTTCCGTGCCAGCCTCACCCGGCTCGGGGACGTCTTTGTCTCCGATGCCTTTGGCACCGCCCATCGCGCCCATTCCTCGGTGGTCGGCGTCGCGCTGCCCGACAAGGTCGCCGGTTTCCTCATGCAAAAAGAACTCGATGCCTTCTCGGCCGTGCTCGACAACCCCCGCCGTCCGCTTTTGGCGATTCTCGGTGGCGCCAAGATCGCCGACAAAATCCCTCTCATCCGCAATCTCCTCGAAACCGCCGACGAAATCATCATCGGCGGCGGCATGGCCTACACCTTCAAGAAGGTTCTCGAAAACATGCCGATTGGAAACAGCCTCTTTGACCCCGAAGGCGCGAAGATCGTTGGTGAGTTGATGGAAAAAGCCAAAGCCCGCGGTGTTCAAATCCACCTGCCAGTTGACTTCATCACCGCCACCGCCTTCTCGCCTGATGCCGAAACCGGCCTGGCCGAAGACCAATCCGGCATTCCCGAGGGTCTCGAAGGCCTCGATTGCGGACCCCGGTCGCGTGAGATTTTTGCCGCTGCCATCGCCCGTGCAAAAACCATCATCTGGAACGGCCCCGCCGGTGTGTTTGAATTCGAAAAATTCGCCGAGGGCACGAAAGCCATGGCCAACGCGGTCGCCGCAGCCACGGTCTCCGGTGCGATCACCATCGTCGGCGGAGGTGACACCGCCACCGCCGCAAAAAAATTCGGCGTCGCCGACAAGGTTACCCACTGCTCCACCGGCGGAGGCGCCTCCCTCGAACTCCTCGAGGGCAAATCCCTCCCCGGCGTCGCCGCCCTTGACGAAAAGTAGGCATCGCGGCAGGCGGATTCTTTATTACAAAGACTCGGAGCGCATGGAGGAAATCCTCAGCCTCCGAGGACGCCGTCGTCCCCGACGACCCCGCCCTCGATTCCCTCCCGCCTTTGCGTCGGCTTGCCCCTGCCAAGGTCTGCGTGTATGGAAGGCCCCATGCGTTACTTGGATCCAAAGAACGATCTCACGTTCAAGAAGGTTTTCGGGCAACATCCGCACCTTTTGAAGAGCTTCCTCAACGCCCTGCTGCCGTTGGAGCCGGATGCCCAGATCGAGGAGTTGGAATACCTGCCGAGCGAGTTGGTGCCGGAAATTCCCGAGGTTCGCAACAGCATTGTGGACGTGCGGTGCGTGGATCAAAAGAAACGGCAGTTTATCGTGGAGATGCAGATGCTGTGGACCGACAGCTTTATGAGCCGGGTTCTTTTCAACGCTTCGAAAGCTTATGTGAAGCAATTGAAAACCACGCAGGACTACCAGCTTCTGCAGCCTGTCTACTCGCTCAACCTGGTGGACGACACGTTTATCAAGGACCGTCCGGATTGGTATCACCACTACCGCATCGTGCATGCCTTGGACACCGGGCGGCGGATTGAGGGGTTGGAATTTGTTTTTGTGGAGCTGCCGAAATTCCGACCGCAAACGATGCCGGAAAAGCGCCTCCAGGTGCTGTGGCTACGGTATCTGACCGAGGTTGGGGAGAAGTCCGGCGAGGTGTCCAAGGAATTGCTTGCGCAAGAGGAGGTGCGCGAAGCGGTGGAGTATGTGAAAGAGTCGGGATTCAGCGAAGGGGAGCTGGCCGCCTACGACAAATACTGGGACGGGGTGCGCGTGGAACGCACACTACTGTCCGCCGCCACGGCGGAGGGACGTGCCAAAGGACGTGCCGAGGGGGTATTGATCGGCCAGCAAAAAGTGGCTCTTAAAATGCTGCGCTTGGGCCATGGCATCGAGGAGGTCGCAGCCTTGGTGGAACTCGATGTGGACGAGGTTCGCCGCCTTTCGTCTTCCAAGCCGTAGCGCCCGCCTCCGAGGACGCCGTCGTCCCCGACGACCCCGCCCTCGATTCCCTCCCGCCTTTGCGTCGGCTTGCCCCTGCCAAGGTCTGCGTGTATGGAAGGCCCCATGCGTGACTTGGATCCAAAGAACGATCTTACGTTCAAGAAGGTTTTCGGGCAACATCCGCACCATTTGAAGAGCTTCCTCAACGCCCTGCTGCCGTTGGAGCCG
>CAMCXK010000069.1 GCA_945883435.1 Chthoniobacter flavus
CGCAACTTTTCCACACCGGGCGTGTTTTTCTCAAAGTCATGAAAATTACAACCCTCTGCACCGCGGTTCTTGCCGCCACCCTTGCCAGCTCAATGGCCGAAGCCCCCGCCAAATCTCCGGACAACGACTGGAACCGCCGCAAAGGCGAGTTTCTGGAACGCCTTCCCGACGAGCTGAAGGCCAAATTCCGCGCCGCCCGCGAAGCAGCCCTTCAAAATCCGGAGATCGCCGCGCTTCGTCAGGAGGCGGAGGCGGCCAACGCGAAATTCCGTGATGCCATGCGGGAGGCTATTGCCAAAGCCGACCCCGAGCTCGCAGAAAAAGTGCGCACACACATGGAAAAGAACGGCTCCGGCAAGGGTCCGAAAAAAAACGGCGATCGGCCTAAAGGACCCGGTGCCCCGGACTTGTCGAAGCTGGCTCCGCAGGAAAAAGACCGGCTTCAAGCGGCCCGCGAAATCGCCAAACAGGCACCGGCGGTTCAATCCGCCGAAGCAGCCATGAAATCCGCCCAGTCCCCCGAGGAGCGCCGGGCCGCGGCTGAAAAATACCACACCGCCATGCGTGAGGCGATGTTGACGGCGGATCCCTCACTGGCTCCCGTGCTGGAAAAAATCCGCCCGCCACAGCCACCGCAAATCCCGGCTTCAACCCCGATTAATTAACCCGCGGCATCCGCATGAAAATACTCCACCCTGTGGCGTCGGTCACAGACCACCGCCGCAGGGTGCGAGGCAGGGATTGTTTAGCGAAAATCCACCACCATTTTGCCATCGCCTCCGGCGCGTGTCTCCGGGGTGAGGCCACCCGTAGTGGTCGGTTGATCAAGCTTCCAACTCCCCGACCGGATCATACGAGTGTAGGGTCCATCCACCGGCTGCGGTTCATACAAAGCGCGGCGGTTGGCGAGATTGGAACAAGCTGCGAGGAAAAAAGTGCAAGCGGCTAGGATCAGAGGGATGGCGCGCATATTGCGGAACACACTGAATCCTTGCGCCATCTGGAGTCAAGCCGTCCATTGCGCGCTTGCGCGCTCACGTCCATCGCCTCCAACGTGAAGGGCATTCATGATCATCACGGAAAAGTTTCTTCTGGCACTTGGGGGGTGGGAGGTTTTCAAGCATGCCAAGGCCCTTCGGGCCACGGGGCGGGTGACCGGGGCCGATTGGACGCCGCCGGTTTTGAAAGCCCGCATTTCCGAGGGGGGACGCGAATTTTCCACAGGCCTCCAAATCCGCACCCCGTCGGATATTGAGAACCTCTGCCCATGCCGCGACTCCCGTGTGCGGGGGCTTGTGTGCATGCATGCCGTGGCTGCCGGCTTGCAATGGCTCGCTCCCGCGACGAAGTCCTCCCCCTCTCCATCGAACTTCGCGACCTCCCCCAAGCCGCTTCGCAGCATCACAGCTGAATCTCCCCGGGTGTGCTTTGAATTCGAAGGTTCGCTACGACAGGTGGAAGGGCGTTTGGAGTTCTCCTACTCCACACCGGATGCCTGCAACCCGGCCGCCGAGACCGCCGCGATTCAAAAGCTCCAGGCACTGGGCTTTGAAGAGGGCGGCGGCAAGGCGGTGCTGCGCGGCGAGGATGCCATTCTTGGTTTTTTTGCGGCCGGACTCCCCTCGATTCGCAAGGAATGGACCGTGCGCGAAGGAGAACGCTTCAAACACGTCACCCACGACATCCAGCGCCTCGAACCCCGCTTTGCCATCCGGGAAAAAGAGGATGGCTGGCTGGACTTTCACGTTCATTTCACCGCCGGCAAGGAGGCGCTTTTGTCGGCCGCCGATGTGCAGAAGCTTTTTCGCAGCGGCAAACCCGCCCTTCGTCTGACGGGCGGCCGGGTGGCTGTGCCCGATGCCACGATGCTTCGGGATTTCGAGGAGGTGCTCCGCGATTGTGAACCGGCCCAATCCGGCGGCGGCTACCGCATTCCCGTCCGCCACAAGCGCTACCTGGAAGCCAGTATCGCGGAATGGTCGTCTCTTCCATCCACTGCACCATCCTCCGAACCGGCCCGCCTGGGCCCCCTGGCGCGAAAACTCCGGCCTTACCAGGTCGAGGGTGCGAACTGGCTCGTGGCACGCGCCCGCGAGGGAACCGGGGGATTGTTGGCCGATGAAATGGGACTCGGGAAAACAGTGCAAACCCTGGCCTTGGTCGAGGCGCTGCCGGGCCCCCATCTGGTGGTATGCCCCTCTTCGCTCGTCTGGAATTGGCAGCGCGAGGCACGCACCTTTTGTCCCGCGCTCGATGTGCTGGCAATCGAAGGCCCCCGGCGCGAGGAACTCCTCTCCAGGGTGTCCAAAGCCGATTTGGTGGTGACGAGCTACGCCCTTCTGCGGCGCGATGCCGCCCTTTATGCCCCGCTTGCATTCACCACGGTGGTTCTGGATGAGGCCCAGCATATCAAAAATCCCGACAGCCTGAATGCCAAGGCCGCCTGCGCCATTCCTGCCACCGCCCGTTTCGTGCTGACCGGAACCCCTTTGGAAAACTCCCTGCGCGATCTGTGGTCGCTGTTTGAGTTTCTACTGCCGGGCTGCCTCGGAAGCCGAAAGGATTTTGCCGAACGCTACGAAAAACCGTTGAGCGAAAATCCCGATCCAGCCGTTTGGAGTCGCCTGGTCCGCCGCGTGTCGCCCTGGATGCTGCGCCGCACGAAGTCCCGCATCCTTACCGAACTCCCGCCCAAAATTGTTCAAACCCTCGAGGTCGAACTCACCCCCGGTCAAAAAGCCCTTTACACCCAGCTTCAAATCGCCGCACGGGCCGAGATCGACGCGATGCGCCCCCGGGACGGGGCCGCGCGCATGAAAGTGCTCACCGCGTTGCTCCGTTTGCGGCAGGCCGCCTGCGATGCACGCCTGCTTGGAGCCCGCTGCGACGACCCCTCCGGCAAACTGGATGCGTTGCTCGAACTCCTTGAAGAAATCCGCGACGGCGGGCACCGCGTGCTGGTGTTCAGCCAATTCACTTCGATGCTCGACCTCATCGCCGGGGCCCTGGAAAACCGGCAAACCGCCTTTTGCCGTCTCGATGGATCCACCACCAACCGGCAGGCCGAGGTCGAGCGATTCGAGCGCGACTCCAGCGTGCGCGTTTTCCTTCTGAGCCTCAAGGCCGGCGGCACCGGACTCAACCTGACCGCCGCCGACACCGTGGTTCATTTCGATCCTTGGTGGAATCCCGCGGTCGAGGCCCAGGCCACCGACCGCGCCCACCGCATCGGCCAGAACCGTGTGGTCACCTCGATCAAGCTGGTGGCCCGCGACACCGTCGAGGAACGCGTTTTGCGAATGCAGGAAAAAAAGCAACGCCTCATCGACAATCTCTTCGAAAATTCCGCTTCAAACATCGGCACCGGCGACTTTTTGTCCCTCGCCGCGGAAATCGTGGGCTGAGGAGATTGCCCTCCGCAGGGTTCCAAAAGGCCTCACTGCGATCGCACGGATCAGCTGTCCTTGGGACTTTTCAAGGATTCAAAACCGCCTATCTTTCGGCGCCGCATGAGTCCATTGGAGTATCTCTTCCAGCCGCCGATCTTGTTTTTCCTGCTTGGAGTAGTGGCTGTTCTGGTCCGGTCGGACCTCGAAATCCCCGATTCGGTGTTGAAGGTTTTGTCGCTTTATCTGCTTTTTTCACTGGGATTCAAAGGCGGGGCGGAGCTCCACAAGAGCGCATTGAGCTTGGATGTGCTGGTGCCGCTCGGGATCGCAACCCTTTCCTCGTTTGCGATTCCACTCGTCATTTATCCATTGCTCCGGCGGAAGTTTTCCGTGCCGGATTCGGCCGCGATTGCAGCCACCTACGGATCGGTGAGTGCGGTGACATTCATGACCGCCGCCGCCTATCTGCAGAGCCAAGGCATGGATTTCGGAGGCCATATGGTGGCGGCGCTGGCTCTCATGGAAAGTCCGGCCATCCTGATCGGGCTCTTGTTGGCGCGCTCGCGGGGCGGTGCCGCGCCGTCCTGGAAAACCGTGCTGCACGAGTGTCTGGCCAACAAATCGGTGCTGATCCTGCTCGGAGCGCTGGTAGCGGGTTTTGTCTCGCCCGAGCGGGGAGTCAAGGCCCTGCAACCCTTCGTGGTGGATCTTTTCCCGGGGCTGTTGTGTTTTTTCCTTCTTGATCTCGGCTTGGTGGCCGCGCGGCGTATTTCCGATCTCAAGGCCGCAGGAGCGTTTGCGTTGGTGTTTGCCCTGCTTTTCCCGCTCGTTGCAGGGGGCACCGCCCTGGGAGTCGCCTGGTTGGCAGGCTTTCAAGCGGGGGATGCCGTGCTTTTTGCGATTTTGTGTGGCAGCGGATCCTACATCGCGGTTCCCGCAGCCATGCGAACGGCCCTGCCGGAAGCGAACCCCAGCCTTTATGTGGGCCTGGCGCTGGGACTGACTTTCCCTTTCAACTTGCTTGTGGGAATTCCCATGGCCTATTCGGTGGTAGCCCGTTTTTGGGCGGTTGGTGTTTGAGTCTATGAAAAAAACAGCACTTCTCTTCTCCGGACAAGGAGCCCAGACCGTCGGAATGGGCCATGATCTGGCATCCCGTTGCGAACCGGCGCGCCGTTTGTTCGAACTCGCCGACTCGATCCTGGGATATCCCCTCAGCCGCATTGCGTTCGAGGGACCAACCGAGGAATTGACCAAAACCTCGATCTGCCAACCCGCGCTTTATGTGCATGGTCTGGCCTGCCTGGCCGCGCTCCGCGAGAGATATCCCGCGCTGGAATTCCAAGCCACTGCCGGACTGTCGCTGGGTGAATTCACCGCTCATGCGGCGGCGGGCACCTTCGACTTCGAAACCGGATTGCGGCTGGTGGACCAGCGGGCCCGGGCCATGCAGGAGGCTTGCGAGGCCACGGAGGGCGCCATGGCGGCGATGATCGGCGGCGAGGAGGACCGTATTCGCGAACTGGCGGCTGTCACCGATGTCGATGTGGCCAATCTCAACGCCCCCGGCCAAATCGTTCTCTCGGGCGAGGCCTCGAAAATCGCCATGGCGGTCTCGTTGGCCAAGGACTACAGCGCCCGCAAGGCGGTGGAGTTGACTGTCGCCGGTGCCTTTCACTCACGACTCATGGAACCCGCCTATCAAAAACTCTCGGCGGTCCTTGCCGAAACGCCCATGCTTTCGCCACGCGTTCCGGTCATTTGCAATGTCGATGCCCTCGAGGTTCTCGATCCCGAAAAAATCCGCGAAACCCTCGCCGAACAAGTCACCGGCAGCGTTTGCTGGTCCCGCTCGATCGAACGCCTGCTCGACCACCACCATATCGAGCAGTTCATCGAACTCGGGCCCGGCGGAGTTCTGGCCGGGATGGTGGCGCGCATCAGAAAAGGCACACCGGTCCTCTCGATTTCCAACCTCGCGACCCTTGACGAGGCCTTGGCCGCTTTGGGATAGCCCGAGACCCGCAGATTCAGGAGATCAGGGGTCCGGCGCAAGGCGCACCCGGGTGGTGAATGTTTTTGTGTTGCGCTGAAAATCGGGTGCATTGGTGTCAGTGGCCCAGTCTTTCCACTCGTCCGCGGCTCCCCGCACTCCAAAGCGGTTGGCCCGCTCGTTGTTCACGGCCGTGATTTCGATCTCCACCAAATCGGGCCGCGGGTCGGTTGGGCTTTGGCTCCACGTCGTGAATCCACCGCTTGTGTTCGTGGAGTAAAACCGGAACTGGCAACCGACCACATTGCGGGCGAGGATTTCGGTGTTTGCAGCACCCGCTTCCAGTGAATCGGGGAAAAGGCCGGAGCCATTGTTGGTGAGTGCGGAGAACGTCCCGTTGCTGCCCAGAAAATACCGGTAGAGGTTCCGGCCTTGGCGGCCTTTTTCTTTGGCAATCGGGCTTCTGTCTCCGTAGCCCACGAAAAATCCGATCGCACACACATCGCCAACATTTCCCTGTGGCTGGCCCGCGAGAGACTGGGTCGCCAGAAACGCGACAGAGGGAATCTCGTTGGCATTGGCCGAGGAAACCAGATCCGTGCGGAAAAAATTTGTGTTGGTCGATACCAGGTTGTTTTTGAGATTTGCCGCCATGAGTTGCAAGGCCGCACGCGACTCGCGGTAGGCCTCGGCGCGGTTCTCGCTTTGACGCCAGAGACCAGTCGCGCTTTGAACAATGTTCAGGAGAATCACGAGCAAAACGGAGAGCACCGCCACAGCCACGAGGATTTCCAACAAGGTGAACGCACGGGCACAACGCGGGGGACACAAATTCGTCACGGTTGGTAGTGGATGAGGGTTGTGAAAATATTGGTGGTGCCCGGGGACGCCACTTCGATGCTGATTTGCGAAAGATTGCCGGCTCCGGTGTTGGTGAAGACGCGCACGTAGTTGGTGTAAAGCATCCGGGCCGGATCGGATTCCAAGCCTCCGGATTGATTGAAGCAAACCGGTCCATGGGTCCGCTCGTGCAAGGCCAGATCGATGTTGGTTGAATGTTCTCCGGGCAAACTCAGCGTTCTGTTCGCGCCGGTGCCCACGGAGAGTTCGGAGTGGATGCGACGGGCGATCAACGTGGCATCGGTCTCGACCATGCTGTCCCGGGCCGATTGCACCGCCAGGGGAAGAAGCCCCACAATCGCCACCACCGCAAATCCGACGATGCCCAGCGCCAGCACGGTTTCCACCAGCGAGAACCCCCGGGAACGGTTGCCTCTCTCCGGGATCACAGCGTGGAAATGTCCAGCGTGGCACGGCCGGTCAGGCGCGCCAGGCCGATGATTTCCTGTCCTCCTGCTTTTTGACGGCCCACGGCCAAAGTGCCGTCGGCTCCCCGCTGGCCTTCGGTGAGGGCAATGAAGAGTTGCTCCGGATCTTCGCCGTGATCCAGCGCGCCAGCGGAGTTGAAGGTGATTTGAGCGAGATCTTGGGGAAGAGGGTCCTCGTCTCCAGGAAAGCTTTCCACATCTAGGCCAGAATCGATTTCCGCGGATGGAAGGGAAATGAACCCGCTGGTGGCGTCGCTGCCCGTTTCGTGAAAAAGAACTCCGCGCGGCAGCGGAATCCAGCGAGTGAGCGGTTCGACTTCGTTACTTTGGTTGATATGAGCAACCATCAGGGCATCGCGCTCGTCGGGTTGGAATCTTGAGTCTCCATTGCGTGTCCAAAGGAAAACCTGAATTTCCATGTTTTTGGTGATCGCGGTCACTCGAGCGTGCTCCAAAGCATTCATCACGATGATCACCGCTCCCTTGCGACCTCCGGCACTGGAAACCCCCTCGATGGAGGGAACAACCAATGTCGCCATCAAGGCCAAGAGGGCGGTGGCAAAGAGCATTTCCAAAAGCGAAAAGCCCCTTGCTGACAGCAAGACGCCTGTTCGGGGGGGCGATTGGACATTGGTGGTGTGAGTCCTGTGCATGTGGAGCGCCCGTTGGTCTGGTTTTTGCCCTGTATCGTTGCCCGCCCCAAGAAGTCGTGTGTGACAATTCCGTGACATCCCGGTCACCGGGAAAGCGGGATCTCACGAACAGCCGGCGCCAAAAACAGTGCCGCAAGAGGATCCTCCGTCGAGGTTCCGCTCAAGAGGCCCCATTCCCTCAAGGCGCCGGGGAACAGCCGCTGGCCGACAATCTCGGCCACAAGCAGGTAGGCATTGAGGTGGCGGCACACCAGCCGGAAGTCGGTCTCCGCGGGCGGCTCGTCGGCCAGCAGAATGGCATCGGGAAAGCCCCTGCCCAAAGGCGCGGAGAATGGACGCTCGGGAAGATGCGTCAGCTCGATCCATCCGTCCGTGCGCAATGAGCGTGAGTCAGCCGCCAGCCACGGGAGGATGGCTCCATCAACCAAGCAGGAGTGCGAGTGGGAATGAACATGAAGCCCGGGCTGGCGCTGCATAAACACATCATGGAGCATGAGAGCGGTGTCATGCAGAAGCAAGCCGGGGCCAACCCACTCGATCACGACGCGCGACGCCCCGGACTCCAATACCTGTTGGAGCTGCTCGAGAAGAGTTGCGGGGTTGGCTTCCGTCAGACTCAACCGCGCACGGCAAACGGATTTTTTGATCATGGGACGTCTTCTTACAAAACCCGGTCGGACATCCGCGAGGGGACCAATTTCCAAAATCAAAAAAAATCCATTTTCCCGCGTGGTGATTTTACGAATATTGCCGGACGGGTGATTTGCCTCTCCAGACGGTCAAAAAGCCTCGTCGAGCGGTTTGAAAAGGCGGTCGGGGAGGGGTCGGATCGGGGCCTGTCCTTTGACAACTTGAGAACCCGGGCGTATGTGATACGGCGGGATTCGTCCCGCACTCTCAATGAAAAAACTCCTTGTTCCCGTCACGCTCGCGGCAGCCTTAACCGCATCGGCCCAGGCCCAATCCTGGGGTGTCAGCCTTGGAAACGGTGCCGGCTTTTATTGGGGCAAACCCGCCTGTCCCCCGGTCTACGCGGCCCCCGCTCCGGTTTACTACCAGCGGCCAGTCGTGGTTTATCCCCAACCCCAAACCATCTACATGCAACCTTACCAGCAAATGCGACCGGTCTATGCCCCTCCGACCATGGTTTACCGCTGTGAACCTGTGGTAATCCGGGAATCTCCACGCCGCTGCGGCAGTCGTTGGTAAAAATGGCCTTTCAACGAGCATTTTAATCTTGCAATATTCTTCCTTTATTTAACTTGCCTTACGCTTAAGCCGTAATTTTATTCCGTCTTGACAAAAATTCCTTTAAACGGCATACTTAAGCTTATCTCTCGTTGCAAGGCTGAATTCGGAAATCCAACTGAATTTTATCTGAAAAATGGCGCAAAGCTCTTCCCTCCAATCAATTCAATATACATACAACTTAAGCGATTCCCCGGTTTTTTCCACATCGTATCAAGGAGCGGCCCCCCTGCCAGTTGTGGCGGCTTATCGAGATGAAGTTTTGCATCGCTTCACTTTAAAGCGGGAGGAGTGGGACTATGACCGCCTTTTGGCGGAGAAAAAAAGTGCTCTCTACCGCTCGGATTCCTCGGAGGGCAGTCAAACCGACAAAAACCATTGGAACGATTTGATTTTTGCTGACAGCGATCGGGTTTTCTACCACATCGATGGAGGCCGTCTTTCAGTCTATCACTACGATGCAGAAAGCGCTCGATCAAAGGCATTTGCATTCCGCGAAGCCTATGCCGTTCCGCGCAGTGGAAACGGGGGGCGCTACTACCTCTTGACAAGTAGTGACGACGGGATTGACACGGAGCAGGTGGCATTATCGGGGGAGACAAACCTCTCAAACGAGGACTTACATCTCTTTTATGGAGATGATTTTGAGGGTTGGACGACAGAATTTTTGGGATTAGTTTCCTCGAAGACCAGCGGATTGTCGATCTTCGAGGGGCCTCCCGGCACGGGAAAGACGTCTTTTTTGCGGCATTTGATGGGTCAGTTGAAGGAATCGCACCGATTTTACTTCATTCCACCGGCCGCGACCTCCGTGCTGTCGAATCCCCAATTTATCCCTTTTTGGGCGCGGCAGCGGGCGGCTTTTCCCGAGCGGCAATTCGTGTGCGTGCTGGAGGATGCCGACGGGGTGCTCATGGTCCGGGACTCCGATAACCGGCGCGAGGTCGGGGCGATTTTAAACATCACCGATGGACTCATGGCGGACTTTTTACGGTTGCAGGTGATTTGCTCGATCAACTGTCGATCCACCGATATCGATCCTGCGCTGATACGGCCGGGGCGTTTGATGGCACACCGGGTGTTTCAACGTCTGGGGCACGCGCAAGCCCAGGCGCTCGCCCGGGCGAAGGGCTTGGAACTGGCGTTTCAAGCCGATTACTCGCTGGCCGAAATTTTCAATCCGACAGCCAAGGTGGCGTCCAAACGCGCCATTGGCTTTGCCGCTTGAACCGCTATGAAAGACGACTCCCAACCCGACCAAGCCGCCTTCGGCACCCCGTTCCGCACGCTGGTGGACCACTGTGAGCAGGCCGGCCTGAACTTC
Organism: Chthoniobacter flavus; assembly: GCA_945883435.1. Taxonomy (GTDB): domain Bacteria; phylum Verrucomicrobiota; class Verrucomicrobiia; order Chthoniobacterales; family Terrimicrobiaceae; genus UBA967. Next base: position 9,936 of record CAMCXK010000069.1, read on the forward strand.
CACGCGCACAATGAGACGAAGACGATCCGCTTTCAATTGCTGCGCTCCGGCATTCTTTACCGGTGCAAGCTGAGCATCAATCCGGCGGACTCGGTTTTTCTCATCAATCTGGAGTTTCCGGTGTTTGCCACCGATGCCAAAACGATGCCGGTGGCGATGGAATTTTTCACACGGGCGAATGACCGGTTGGCTTTGGGAGCGTTTCAATTTGATCTGGAGGATGGCGAGGCGACCTACCATTTGGGCCACTTTTTGGGTGACGAACCGTTGCGCGAAAACATGGTGCGCCAACTCATGGCTGTGGCACTGTCCATGGCGGAGCGTTATTTTCCCGGCTACCTGCGGGTGCTTTTCGGAGGCGAGACCCCGCAAGACGCGGTATTTCTGTGCGAACTCGACATGCACACCGCCGAAGACCCCGAACCGCCATCCGCGGAACCTCCCAAACGCAAACCGCGCGCCCGCCGCAAAAAATCGCCCCCGAAATCCGGCGAATCGGCGCCACAGGATTAGGCGTATCGGGAAAATGCGGACGGTTTTTTCAGGAACCCAAAGCCTGCCACTCGGCCTCCACGCGCTCCAATGGAAGACCGATCACATTGCTTAAACTGCCCTCGATCGCCGCGATGAGCCGACCGTTGTCGGACTGCGCCGCGTAGCCACCCGCCTTGTCCAGCGGGTCGATGCTTGCAAGGTATTCGGTGATCGTCCGGGCTTCGAGCAAATGAAAGCGAACCAAAGTGCGCTCGCAGCAGAGACGTGGCGTGAAGCCCGGAAAACCCATTGCAAGACCGGTGAAGACCTCGTGGCTTGTTCCGGAGAGGCGCTCCAAAAAACGACGGGCCTCCGCCCGATCGGCCGGCTTGCCCAGCACCTCACCGGCGTGCCACACCACCGTGTCCGCAGCGAGAATGCAAATGTCCGGTTGCGCGCTGTTGGTGGAGGACCATTTGCGAAGGGCGTTTTCGAGAACCAAAGCCTCGGGTCCGTGCGAACAATCGCAGGACTCCGCACAATGGGAGGCTCTCACATCCACCTGCCAGTCCGCCGAGAGCAACAAATCAAGCCGACGCGGCGAGGCGGAGGCGAGAACAATCCGGCGGGGACGGGGGTTATTCGTCGTGAGCGGTTTCGTAGCCACCGCGGATTCCCTCGAGTTTGCGGCGCATCGCCCGCGAGGACTCGGGACGCGAGCCGATTTTGGAAGCGATGCCCCAGACCAGCGGAACAAGAGCCGCGGCCCCGAGGACGAGCAGTGTCACCCCCGTGTTGCGGCGGGCGCGCTCCCCGATTCCGTCGGCCACCAGAAGTCCCGCACCCAGGCCGATGGCCACTTGAGAAAAACCAACCACACCGGAAACCGGAAGGTTCTCGCCGAATTTGTCGAGGGAGATTTGTGACATGATCATTGAAGCTACGGAGGCGATGTGGGAATTTCAAACCAAATGAAAAAGGTCCTCGGCATCGATCTGGGAGACGCCCGCGTGGGGCTCGCCCTCAGTGACGATCTCGGCATGCTCGCCCATCCGCACTCCACGTTGACGGTCGCCCAGGGCCGGGTGGCCGAGCGCATCGCAGCGGTGGTGCGCGAACGGGGGGTGGACACTGTGGTGGTGGGAATGCCACGCAACATGGACGGCTCACACGGCCCCGCTGCGGAGAAATCACGCGTTTTTGCCGAAGCACTGCGGAAATTGATCCATGTGCCGGTGGTGACCTGGGACGAGCGCCTCACCACGGTCTCCGCCCAGCGGGCCTTGCAAGAGGCGGGCCGCAAGGCCAAGGACCAAAAAGCCATCGTCGATCAAGTCGCCGCGCAGATCATTCTTCAAGGCTGGCTCGACGCCCAGGACGCATGAGGCTCCGCCTCGTCATCGCCTACCATGGTGGCTCGCACGAGGGGTGGCAAAGCCAGCGCGGTGGACGCACGGTTCAAGACCGCCTGGAAAAAGCATTTTTCGAATTGTGCGGGATGCCGGTGACCGTTCAAGGAGCGGGCCGCACGGATGCGGGGGTGCATGCCAACGGACAATGCGCACATGCTGATGTTCCGCCCGATCGCATGGGCATCTCCCGCTGGCCCCACGCGCTTAATGCCCGCCTGGATCCCTCGATCCGCATTATGGCGGCTTTCGCGGTCTCCGGGGACTTCCACGCGCGCTTCCACGCCGCGGGAAAACACTACCGCTACCGGATCTGGAACGCCGCCGCCCTTCCACCGCTCTTGAAGGACCGCGCATGGCATGTGCCGCTGCGATTGGACCGCCGGGCCTTGCGGCGAGTAGCCCGGGTGTTTGAGGGAACCCATGATTTCGCCGCCTTTTCGGCCCGTCGGCCCAAGGGCAACGATGATACGCGGCGGTGCATCGACTCGATCGCGGTTCACACGGCGGGCGCGGAGATTGTGGTGGATTTCAAAGGACCCGGGTTCCTCTATAAAATGGTGCGCATCGTTACCGCTGCCATCGTGCGCCATGCGGCGGGCCGCTGTGATTTGGAGGACTTGCAGGAGCGTCTCGAGCGGGGAACCCCGTCTTTTTCCCACGCGGCCCCCGCACAGGGATTGTGCTTGGAAGAGGTTTTCTATCCGCCGTCTTGAAATGGCCCCGCCACTTGGTAGGGTCGGTCGTGCGGTTGCGCGTTTCTGTTTTTTGGATTTTTGCACTGCTTCTCGGAGTCAAGCCGCTGGCCGCCCAGATGACCGAGGAGCAGAAGCGACGCCTCTTTCTCGAGTCGCGCGATCCCATCCGCCCCGTCAAGAAGCCCTCCCCCTCGCCCACGCCAAGGCCCAAACCTGCCGCCAAGCCGGCTTCAAGCGGCTCGGTCAAGTGGGTTGAATCACCCCGATCGACACCTCGCCCGCCCCCCAAACCAACGCCGAAGGCTTCTTCAGCGTCCCGATCCACGTCTTCCAAGACCAAACCCGGCACCGCCAAATCCACCAAATCCCCCTCGAAAGCCGCTGCCAAGTCCGCCCCGACTCCGCGCCCGATCGAGGAACCCCCGGAGGAAAAGCGCGGGACGAGCGATAGCGCCGCGCCAACAGTCGACTCGAACGACTATCTTCTTTTTCCCGGTGAGGAGGAATCCCTGCGGGCTGGGGCGCCACACCCGCCTCCCGCACGCACCGAACCTGCGATTCCGCACGGCGCGGAGCCGGTCACTGGCCAGATTCCAAAGGTTCAAACACCGGCCGGCCGCGACTTGTCGGCCCCGATTCAAATTGAAAAATCCGGCCTTCTTGAGGACTCCGGATACCAACCGCCTGCCAAGTCGGCCTTCGGCGGCTTCATGCAACGCTGGCGCCACCTCAGCCCGGCTGTGCGAAAAGCGATCGACCAGGCCAAGGTGCGCAAGGGCCGTTGGAAATACATCATCGTCCACAACAGCGGCACCCGCCAGGGAAACGCCCGCGTTTTCGACAATTACCACCGCCGCGTGCGAAAAATGCAGAATGGCATGGCCTACCACTTCGTCATCGGCAATGGACAGTCCTCGGGCAACGGACAGATCGAAATCGGCAACCGCTGGACCCGCCAGATCAACGGCGGCCATGTGGCCAGCGACTATCTGAACGACATTTCGATTGGCATTTGTCTCGTGGGGGACCTGAACCGCGACCAGCCCACCAAGGCTCAACTCGAGGCCCTCGACGAGCTTTGCACCTACCTTCGCGGCCGCGTCGGAAAGGTCAAAGGCCGTCCGGCGATCGTCAAAGGCCACAAGGAAATCAATCCCAAGCCCACCGATTGCCCGGGTGACCGGTTTCCCCTGGCGTGGCTCCGCAAGCGCTTCGGCGGCTGACCGCCGGCGGCTACGGCGCCTCCCGCAAATCGGGACGCCGCCGGCGTGTGGCCTCCCGGGCGGCTTCCCGGCGCCACTCGCGAATCGCGGCATGGTTCCCGCCGAGCAAAATTTCGGGCACCTTCAAGCCGTTGAATTCGGCGGGACGGGTGTAGTGCGGATGGTCGAGAAG
>CAMCXK010000070.1 GCA_945883435.1 Chthoniobacter flavus
CGATGCCGTTTTCCGTGATCATCATCGGTTTGCCGTAGCGGTTTCCGACGCGCTGGATCTCCCGCACCAGGCCCTGCGGATCGATGCGCCAGCCCATCATGGTGTAATTGTGGCCCCGGCGCCACGACTCGGCGAGGAACGACGTGGGACTGGCGGTTTGTGAGTAGTAGTAGTTGACACCGATGATGTCGCAGACGTCCCACACACGGTCGAGGTGGTCGATATTTCCGTGAATCATCGTGTTGTAAAAAAGGCCACCGGGGTCGAGGGGCGACTTTTTCCACCAGGGAAGCGCCTCCACCGAGAGAACGAGAGCGTTGGGATTCGCTTTTTTGATGCGTGCGGCCGCGTCGCGGAACATGCCGGTGCTGGCATCGATGGCTTTCCAATACGTGCCCATGGCAAGCGTCATGCGGGGTGGCCACTGGCCGGCGATGTAAGCGGTCGTGATCTGGCCGTTCGGTTCGTTTTGAGGTGCGAAGTGGTTCACATACGGGGCCAACCGGGGCAGAACCTTGTCCAGGTAGGTCACCCACCGGCTGCGGACCTCGGGGTGGAGCCAGTTGGTCAATTGAGGATTCCCCGGAGTGGTGAGCCATGACGGGAAGGTGAAATGCCAAAGGCACACGATGGGTTCGATGCCCGCCTGCTTCAACCGTCGGGCCATCTCGACGTAGCGGGCGATGGCTGGTTCGTTGAATGTGCTGGGTTGCGGTTCGATGCGCGCCCATTCCAGGCTGAACCGGTAGTGGGTCGCGCCGGATTCCTTGAGGGCGGCCAGATCCTTTTCGAAACGGGTCCATGAAAAAAGGGCATTCCCTTTGCGGGGAGCTCCGCCCTTGGCCACCATTTCATCCCAATCGGTGGTGAAAAAACCGGGCCCGCCCGGCTGAACAGCCGGGTCCTCATATTGGTAGCTTGCGGTTGAGAAGCCCCAGGCGAACGGGCGGTCGAGCTTTGGCAAAGGGCGCGGCGGGCGCGGCATCGGCCCGGTGGAGTCTCGACCCAGGGGATTCCACGACATGCATCCGGAAAAAAAGCAGAGGGCGGCGGCAGCCGGAAGAAGGCAAACTGTGGAACGGGAGTTCATGCAACCACCATTCCCGCAGGCTGCGGCGCGGGGAAGGATTTTTTATGCAAGGAGGTCAACGATCGACAGGGGTGGTGAGGTCGCAGATCAAGTGCAACCCCGCCCTGCGGAAACCGGTTGCCAGGGGACGCGGGCAGGCGAGTTCCACCGGGATTTTCCGTTGCACGGCCGGAGCAACGGCATGGCGCAGCAGATTCATGGTGGAAAGAGTGGCCACAAACGAGTTTCCAATTTCGATTCGCACGGGTGCTTCCACTTCCGGCAGCGACACGAGTTCGCGGTGCAGGGCATCCGCCTGGGCGGGGCCGAAGTCCTCGTTGAGCCATCGTGTGATTGTCGCCACGGATTCTATGGTGTGGAAAAATCCCGGCGGTTCCAGATTTTTTGCTCCACATAGCGCTGTGGGGCGCGGGTTTTTCCGAAAAGCCACAGGCCGCCGTTTTCACGATGCTCGATCAGGTCGCCGACGAGGCGTGTGTAAAAATCGGCCAAGCGGGGAAGGGGAAGCTCCCCGGGGGCGGCGACGGAGGTTTTCGAAACACAACCCGCGATAACATCGATGCCGGGGCATTCGCGCACCGCGAAGCGCAAAAAGGAGCCAAGCGCCAGCAGAGGTCCCCCCAGGGCGTTGGAGCGATTCGAGCGGGCGATATGGCATATCAGCAGGGCGCCCGGATCGGGTTGGCGCACCTGCAGCGTCAACTGCCGCCACGGAATTTCTAGGCCCAGAAAAGCCGATCGCGAGACATGCGGCACGAGAGGGACAACGTGGAATGGACGGCCGGATTCTTCAAGATGGCGGACAATGGAAAAGTCCATGGGATCCGCCAGCGGCGGGAAAGCGGTGCACCGCTTGAAGAGGAGTTCCGCCTCGTTCAGCGCCGTTTGGGAAGTGTCTGGACCCATTTGAGAATTTCCGCGATCGGCACCAGCATTTCGTTCGGGATGAAATCATCGACCTTGGCGTTGTCGTAGAGGAAACGGGCGATGCGGGCGTTTTGAACCACCGGCACCTGGGCCTCCTCGGCGAGATCCCGAATGCGGAATGCAAGGTGGTCGACGCCCTTCACCGTGACCATCGGCAACTTCGTGACGCCGGCCTCGTAGTGGATGCCCACGGCATAGTGGGTGGGGTTGGTGATGAGAACGGTGGACTTCTTCGTTTTGTTGACGGTGTCCTCGTTGATCATTTCGCGGTGGAGGTTTTTGCGTTGGCCCTTGATCTCGGGATTGCCCTCTTGCTCCTTGTATTCGCGCTTGACCTCGTCCTTGGTCATTTTCATGTCCCGCATGAAGAGGAAGCGTTGAAGAAAAAAGTCGGCGGCGGCGATGGCGACGTAGACCCCCATGAAGGGAAGCAGGAACCAGAAGAACATTTTCTGGAACACGTCGGGCACGGCATCGATGCCCGTGAGGGGGAGGTGCATGAGTGGGTCGATCGAGTCCTTGACGATCAGATAGAGGAGGACACTGAGCAGCGAAACCTTGAGAAACGACTTCACGAACTCAAGCAGGTTTTTCATCGAGAAAATCTTCTTCGCCGCCTCGAAGGGATTGAGCTTTTTCAGATCCGGTTTCATCGACTCCGTGGCGAAGACCACACCGACCTGGAGGTAGCTGCCGATGAAGACACCGGCAATGCACGCCACCGCCAGAGGGAGGACCAGGGTGATCAGTGTTTGAAGGGCGCGTCCGGTCATGACACTGAAAGCCGAGTCGGCGGGTTCGTTGGTGACAGCCAGTGCCCCCTTGTAAAGCTCCTCGAAACTTTTCACCGAGGCCGGAAGAAGCCAGGCCGTGGTGGCAAGAACAATGATCGTGACAATCGTGGTGGTGACATCGGTGCTCTTCGCGACCTGGCCCCTGTTGCGGGCGTCACGGAGTTTTTTATCCGTGGGTTGCTCGGTTTTTTCGCCGGACTGCTCGCTCATTGAAAAAACTTGCCGACGTAGTCCAGGAGGGATTCCGGAGTGAACATCTCCCGGTCAAGACCCCAGACCAGCGTGGTTGTGTAAAAGATCAGAAGGAAAAAGGTCAGGCCGCTTTTGACCGGCATCGAGAAAAAGAAAATATTCAATTGCGGCACGAAGCGGTTCATGAGTCCGAGACCGAGTTCGATCAGCAGGAAAACGATCAGAAATGGCGAGGCCCACAGAACCGCCATGGCGAAATACGAGGCCATGATCATGGCCACCGCCTGGCGCGCCCCGGGGGAGAAATCCGGCAGGGGTTCGTGAATCGGGTAGAGCTGGTAGGAGGTGAGAATCGCGGAGAGGAACGCCAGAAAGCCGCCGGTCACAAAGAAAATCGTCCCGCTGAAACGCGTGAGCAAGTTGGCCGTGGGGGAGGTGACGGCCCCGAAAAAGGGATTGAATACGCTCGCAGCGGTGGCTCCGCGCTGCAGGTCGATCAGTTCGCCCGCGCTGGCAATCGCCCAGAAAATCAACGCGGCGGGAAGCGCCAGAAACATGCCAAGCAGAATCTCCTTCACAACCAGTGTGAGCAGTAAAACCGGCTCGGTGGGGAGTTGCGCGGCCTGCGGAAGGAGCAGTGGCAGGGCGATGCCGGTCGTGGCGATCACGAACCCCCGGCGGGCGATTCCCGCGGGTCCCCCGAAGAAAGGCGTGATCATAAGGGCCACCCCCATGCGGGCGGTGGCGAGGAACAGGGCCACGAGTCCCGCGCCAAAGGACTCGAATGCGGGCATCATTGTGTGAGAACGGGAAAATCCCGCATGGCCGAGGTGGCGAAATTCAGCAGGTCGGAAAAAACCCAGTGGGCGGCGTAAATGATCACGAGCACGGTGGCGACGAGTTTCACCGCGAACGGCAGCGTCTGGTCCTGCACCTGGGTGAGGGCTTGGAAAAAGGCCACGAGCAATCCCACCGCCGTGGCAACGATGATCGGTGGCAGCGAACTGATAAGCACCAGCATGAGTGCCCGGTTCATCATGTCGATGTAGAATCCCTGTCCCATGGCGTCAAATCTGGTAGGTGAGGATGAGGCCGTCGATCAACCGCGTCCAACCGTCGAGCAGCACAAACAACATGAGCTTGAAAGGAAGGGAAATCGTCGTCGGCGAAATCATGACAATCCCCAAGGCCATGAGAACGTTTGAGACGATCAAATCCACAACCACAAACGGCAGGTAGATGATAAACCCGATTTTGAAGGCTTGTGTGATTTCCGTCAGGACGAAGGCCGGCAGGGCGATCACGAAATCCTTTTCGCCGGCATTATCGGAAAACCGCTTGGGCCAGAGTTGGCGGGCTTTGGTCAGGAAAAACCGCCGGGACGACTCCGAGCTGTTCTTGACCAGGAATGCATTGATCGGTGCGGAAATGGCTCCCAGACGTTCCCCTGCTGTTTCGAATGTGATCGAGGACAGATCGTTTTTTTGGGCCAGTTCCACGGTTTCCGAGGCCACGGGAGCCATGATGTAGCAGGTGATAATGATCGAGAGGGATGTGAGCACGATGTTCGGCGGGGTCTGCTGCATGCCGAGGGCGTTGCGAATGATGCCGAAAATGATGACGATTTTCGCGAACGACGTCATGGTGGCCGCCAAAAACGGCACCATCGAGGTCGTGATCAGCAGGAGAATGATCTCCAGCGGATTGGAGAGGTTCACATTCATGCGGGCTGCACGGACGTGAGCCGGGCGCAAATCTTGTCGGCGACGCGGACGAGGTGGCCGGTGGCGACGACCTGGTTGTGCACCTGGATTTCCACCGGAATTTCCGTTGCGGTTCCGATTTCGATGGCTGCGCCCGCCCGGATGGCGGAGATTTCGTCCAGAGTCAGTTCCTTCCGTGCGGCGACGACCAGCACCGGCAAGCGGAGGTTGGAGAGATCCTCCGGGGTGGATGGTTGGGAGTTCATAGATGGGATCGGGGTTTCAGACATGAGTAGGGGTGGCACGAGGGATTGAACAGGCTGGCCGATCGGAACGGGGGCGCAACCGGAGGCCATCCAAGCAGGAAACGGCCAGGCGGACGCCTCTCCGAGAATCAGACAATCTCCCGGCTGCAGTCGGGAGAATTCCGCCAGCGGCATCTCGAAAAATGCAACTCCGAACGCAACCGGGCAGCGGGTTTTCAAAATCGCGGGATTGGGGAGTTGTTCCCAAGCGGTCGCGACGCGCTCGATGACCGCCAACGTGGATGGAACAATGCGGAGAAGCCCGGTGCCTTCCCGGTGCGAGGTGTTGTCGGCGATTTCGAACGCGAGGGTGAGTGATGGCTCGGGGCCAGGGCTGGAAGCGATGGTGATGCCGGCGTCCAAAACGGTTTGCAACGAGTCAAGAAGTTCGCGGTTGAGGGCCGCGAGAATGGCGGAGGAGAAGGGGGCCGAAACGCTCGCAATGTCCCGGAATTCGGCATGGCGGTCGAAGAGCTTGCCGCTGGGCGCGAATGTGAGTTCCAGCACTGCCGGTTCGCCGCCGATCTCCAGCGGAATACGGATTTCGGAATTCCAAGCGGCCGGCGGAGCCAAGCACCGGATTTGCCAGAGATCGTTTCCAAACCGCACAGGAAAGTGGCGCCCGGGACCGGCGGTGAGGTCAAAGAGTCGCTGCTGCAAGGGATCGATGGCGGGTAGGTCGGAAGTCATTGCGTGGAGGATTTGGATTTTTCACCGCGCTTCACGCTTTTTTCATCCTTCTCACTTCCGGGGGAACGGAATTCCTTCTCCTTGTCGCCGATCGAGGCGCGTTCTGAATCGACGGAATCCGTGAAATCGGAATGTGTCACCATCACGCTGACTTGGGTCGCGTTGGCAGCACTCTTGAGGACATTCTGGAGCGCGGCTGCGTTTGCGTTCAAAAGCTGGGCGGCCTTCGCATCGGTGGCTTTGATCACAACTTGAAGCTGTCCATTGGACTTCTGAATCGTCAGGGTGGTTTCACCTGGAAGATCGACGGATGATTTGAGGGTGATGGTGGTTTGTGTTTCTCCGATGGAAATTTTGGACACGGTCTCGGCAATCAGCTTGAGAACATTCTCCGGGACAGCCTTGGGGCTTGCGGGGTCTTGAACGCTGGCGGGTTGCAAATTTGTTTGAGGACCTGTGGTGGGAGCGGAGGTGGCTAATTCCGCAGCCGCTTGTTCGCTGCCCTTTTGGATCGTTTCTTGAGACGGTCGTTGCGTGATGGCGGCGAGGGCTTTCGGAGAGGCCCCGGCTTGAATGGCGGCTTGGGTGATGGCTGCGGCAACTTGGGGAGCCTGGTCGGGAGCGGTTGCGAGAGCGGCCTGTGTGATGGCGGCGAGGGTTTCCGGAGAGGCCCCGGCTTGAATGGCGGCTTGGGTGATGGCCGCGGCGACTTGGGGAGCCTGGTCGGGAGCGGTTGTGAGAGCGGCCTGCGTGATGGCGGCGAGGGCTTCCGGAGAGGCCCCGGCTTGAATGGCGGCTTTTGCAGGAGTTGGGTCAAATGACTCCTCGGTGCCTCGCATACGCGGTGAACGGACCGCTCCCCGTGTTGCCAGGATCGTGTTGATAGGACCTTGTCCATCGGCCTGCTGCGGATGGATTGGGTTGAAGGGCATCCCAGCAGAGGAATGATCCGCAACCACTGCAGCGATCCCGGGTGATTGGTCATCAGGCTCGGGCAATGGATCGCTCTTGCTTTTGAACCAACTCACGAATTCGCCGAACGCGTCCCGCTCATGCGGGGGCACGTCCCCCATTCGAAGGGTGGCCTTGATGCCCGCCGCGGTTTCTTTGATTTCAAGGCGGTCCCGGAAGCGATCGAATTGCGGGTTGTATCCCGGCAATTTGTTCCAGTCCGTGGTTGAAGTAAGCGGATCCTGTCGGTCCGACATGAGGGATTGAAAGAAGGCAACATCAGCATCCTGCGGGAGATTTTTCGGGGGACTTGGCTCTCCTGGAGAACCCGGCATTTCAGAATGGGTGGTATGGATTTCCAGGCTCATGGCGAGTCGTGGGAGGCAGCGATATGATTGCGAAGGTAGGCTGATTCGGCCGTTTCCTCCATGACCAAATCCTCCGCCATTTGTTCGGCGAGGCGTTGCTCGGTGGACCAGAACTTTTTGTGGGAGTCGAGTTTTTCGCGGTTGCGAATGGCGATTTGCAGTTCTTGCAGGCGGGCGACCTCCTCCTCGCGGGCTTTGGCGAGTTCGGTGCGGGCGAGTTCTATGCGATGGAGGAATTCGGCTTCACGGGCTCGGTTGGCGAGCATTTCCTCGCGGGCTTCGAGGATTTTTGTGTGGGCGGATGGCGAGGCGGTGAGGTGGTCGAAAATCCTGTTTTCCTCCGCATCGCACCATACCAGATAGTCGCTGTGCTCCTGAATCCGGACGGCAAGATCCTCCTCCCGCCGCCGCACAAGGGCACGGGCCTGGGCCAGCGCCTGCTCGCAGCGCTCCATGCGGGTAGCCCGCAAGCCGAGAAGAAATTCAAGGGGATATTTCATTTTCCGGAGAGCTTGAGAAGACCGTCGAGAGCGTCCTGAAACGAGGATTTCTCGGACAACTTTTGTTTGAGGAACGCGGTGATGGCCGGGTGTTTTTCGATGGCTTCATCGGTGGCCGGGTCGCTGCCTTTTTTGTATTCCCCGATGCGGATGAGCAATTCGGTGTCGCGGTAGCGGGCCAGCATGTCGCGCACTTTTCCGGCGGCCTCCTTGTGGCTTTCGTCTACGATGTGGCCCATGACGCGGCTCACGCTTTCAAGCACGTCGATTGCCGGGTAGTGGTAGGCTGAAGCAAGGCGCCGGGAGAGGATGATATGGCCGTCGAGAATCGATCGCACCTCGTCCGCCACGGGTTCGTTCATATCGTCGCCTTCCACGAGAACCGTGTAAATTCCTGTGATCGATCCCTTGGCGGCAGGACCGGCGCGCTCGAGAAGCGAAGGCAGGGCGTTGAAAACCGAGGGCGGAAAACCGCGTCGGGCGGGAGGTTCACCGGCGGCAAGGCCTACCGAGCGCTGAGCCCGGGCAAAGCGGGTCACCGAATCCATCATGAGAAGCACTTTGCGGCCCTTGTCGCGGAAAAACTCGGCCACGGTCGTCGCGACATGGGCGCATTTGAGACGTTCGATGGCGGGACGGTCGGAGGTCGAAACGACCACCACCGCCCGCTTGCGGGATTCCTCGTCAAGGACCAGTTCCAGAAACTCCCGGACCTCGCGTCCGCGTTCCCCGATAAGGGCCAGCACCACGACTTCGGCGGCGGTGTTGCGGAGGATTTGCGAGAGAAGGGTGCTCTTCCCGCCGCCGGCGGCCGCGAAGACCCCGATGCGCTGGCCCTCTCCGCAGGTCAGGAGGCCGTCCATGACCCGCAGGCCCAATGGCAACGGCTTGTCGATGATTCCACGGGACAGCGGGTCGGGCGGAGGGGAGTTCACGGGATACTCGGCCTCGGCGATGAATTCCCGGGGCGAGGAGTCGATGAAATCTCCGAGGCCGTTGAGCACCCGCCCCAGAAGCCCCTCGCCGACTTTGATCGAGTGGGTGCGGCCTGTGGGGCGGACTTCGGTGTTCGAGCACAGACCCTCGTAGTCGCCGATCGGCATCAGCAGGGCCGTGGAACCGGAGAACCCGATGACCTCGGCGAATTGAGGGGTTGAGGAGCCGGGCCGGTGGATTTCGCACAGTTCCCCCACCTGAACACCCGGCAGGAGGGCCTTGACGAGAACGCCGGCGACTTGTGTGACCTGGCCCGACCAGCGCCGGGGATGCAAACCCTCCGCGATGGACTCCATGCGCGACCAGTATCCCGGTGACGGCGTCCATGGGCCGCAGGTGCTCATGTCTCGGAGTTGAGAAGAGCGGATTTCACCGCTTCGATCTGCTCTTCGATGCCGCAACGGATGATTCCCTGCGGGGTCTCCAAAACCGAGTTGCCGGGGGGGATGTCATCGCGGCCCCGGCATTCCACACGGGCGCCGCCAGCCATGAGTTTGGAAAGCTCCGCCGAGACGGCGGCGGCGGATTTCAAATCGGCGGGATTCACGCACAAGACGACGGTTTGTTGAAGGTTGACCGATTCCAATGCCAGTGCCGCCGCTCGGTAGATACGCTCGGCGGGAGGAAGTTCGGACAAAATGGTGCGAAGTGCGGACTCGACGATTCCACAGACCTGCCCGTGCAGCGCGGCAAGGAAACGGCCGCAGTCCGCCACGGTTTGAAGATTGTGAACACGGGCTTCCAAAAGTCCCTCGCGAAGGCCCTTTTCAAAGCCCTCCTGGCGCATTTTTTCAAACTCCTTTTCCGCCAGCTCCGTGGTTTCCGATTGGAGCGTCCGGGCCGCGTTTAAAATCTGCTCGGCCTCCGCAAGACGGGTGGCGTCGATTTGCCGAAGAATGCGTTTCGAGGCAAAGGTCGGCAGGCTGGTGTCGGTTTGCAAATGAAAGGTGCTCATGCGGCGGGATCCAGTTGGGAGATCGCCTCCAGGCAACCCATGGCTTTGTCCGCGTCGGTGGTATCCGGAAGAGGCCCGGTCCAAGCCGGGGAGGGGAGGAGGGCCGCCAATCGGGACTCCAGCGGGTGCGGTTGGGTCAGCAGGGCCAGGCGCAAACAAAGAATGCCGGTGTGCGCAAGCGTCGATTCCGGGGAGGAGTCCCAGTGGGCGGGTTGGATGGAGGCGGGCTTGGGCAGGCGGGCGAGCGAGGGGCGGTTGCGGAGGTGTTGCAAGGTGGCGGCTCCGAGGGCGTTTTCCAGGGATTTCAAATCGCTTTTCAGAATCGTGCCGGGCAGGAGGTGCAGGCAACACAGTCCACCGGCCAAGGTGGCAGCGCGCCGCGCCTTTTCAGGAGTGGCCAGCAGAAGTCGCGAAAACACACCTTGTGGCATCCAGTCGATGGCCACCGAATCCCAAGCCAAGTGTTGGCGGAGGCATTTGCGGGCAAAGGCCAATGCGCGGGGATCCCCGGAGAGTTGTTTGAGAATTGGCTCCGGGGCGTGGCCCTCCAGTTCAGGGTGGAGGTTCAGGCGCATCCAGGACTCATAGTGCCCGTCTCGCGGAGCGATTCCGATCCATGCATCTGCAAGCGATTTCCAAGAGGAGTCCGTCATCGCCGGTTCAAGATTGGGAGGGCTCCACGGGAGTTTCCGGCAGCATCCTCCTTCGTTGCTTCCAGACGAGGTATCCTGCCAACCCCGAACCGCCCACGGCCAGCAGCGCCAGGATTCCAACAATCATGAGAAACAATCCCCGCGACTCGGGAGCGATGGCCAGGCCAAGAAAACGGGAGGTTTCACCGGGGCGCTTGACCGGGTTGAAGAAATCGACCTCGTCGGAGCGAACGATCGTCACTGCCACGCGGTCGTAGTCCAGACCCTCGACGCTGTTCATGACGAGTTGCTTGATTTGCGGGATTTGGGTGGTGGTGTCGAATCCGGGCCGGATTTTTAGAAAGACCGACGCCGAGGCGGGATTGGCTCGGCTGCTGAAGGGATCGTTGCTCGGCAAAACCAGAATCACCCGCGCTGTGATGACGCCATCGATATTGCTCAGCATTTCCGAGATGTTGCCTGCGAGCGCGTATCGGAAGCGGATGAGCTCCTCGCTCGGTGAGGAGACCAAACCTGTCTTGGGAAACATCTCGCCGATTCCGTCGAAGGTTTCTTTCGGAATGCCGAACCATTTGAGAATGTCGACCGCGCTGGCGAATTGGTCGCGAGGCACGGCCACGGCGAAGAGGTTTTCCTTCACCGGGCGTTTGGTGGCTGAGATGCCACGCGCAATCAGGAGTCCAAGCATGGTGTTGGCATCGCTTTCCGTGACATTTGTGTAAAGGTCCTCGCGGCCGCAGGCGGCGAGGGCAAGGGCGAGGACGGCCAGCAGGCAGCGACGCAGCGCGCGGCGAGCGGTGGCAACCCGGGAAACGGAGCGTGGCATGTTCATGGTTTGTCAGGGTTTTTGGGACGTTGGCGCTTGGGTTTCGGCGATGGCACCGGAGCGGGCAGGTCGGTCAGCGGTTTGCTAAAAGCGGACTGCTCGTCCTCGGCCTCCTGCTCCAGCACGGCAGGGCGGAAGTATTTAGAGTAATCGCCGAGGTTGTGGGCGTCGATTTCCACGATGCGGGGGGTGATGACAAAAATGCGTTCCACCATGTCGTCCACCCGGCCTTTCACCGAGAAGAGATAGCCCAGAACAGGCAACCGCTGGAGCCATGGGTATCCACTGGATTGCTTTTTATCCACCTTGAGAAACAGTCCGCCTACGAGAAGGCTTTGCTCGCGGTTGATGACCGCTTGGGTGGTAAGGGACGATTGTTGAACAGTTGGAATGGCGGTGACCTGTCGCGTGCCGATGCTTCCGTCCTCGATTTGAACCTGCAGGTAAATGCGCTCCCGACCGTCCTCGATGGTGACGTGGGGAATGACCTGCAGGCTGAGCCCCGTGCTGACATTGAAAAGGTTGCTGACGTATTGGCCGGTGGAATTCACGTAAAATGTCTCTTGGCGGCTGATGCTGGCTCCGAAGTTGTCGAGGGTCAGCACCGAGGGCCGGGAAAGGGTGCGGGCGAGATTTTGCTGCTCGAGTGCATTGATCGAGGCCATGACCTGGGTGGTGCCGAAGACACCGCTGGCAAGGATGTTTGGCGCATCGGTGGCCGCCGTTTGGCTGGCGCGCGAGATAAGAGGGGTGGCAAGAATCGAAGGGTTGGTTCGCCCCTCGTTGTTGGCTTGCACGTTTTGCGCCACGATCTCGCTATCGTTGACGGATAAATCCCGCCGACCGCTGGCACTCGCGACTCCACCGCCCTTTCCGGCGACTCCGACCCCGATCGAGTCCACGCCCAGAGAGCGACTCGTGCCGATGGCAAGGTCCACGATGGCGGCAGAGATTTCGATGATTCGAACGGGAACGTCGAGTTGGGAAATGGCCTTTGCGTAAGCCGGCATGTTTTCGCGGATGTCGCGCACGACCACGGCATTCCGGCGCACGTCCGCAAGGATGGAGGCCTGGTTCGTTCCAAATGCTCCCGGCAGAGAGCCCGAAACATCACCCGTGGCATAGGAGGATCCGGAAAGGTTGTTCTGCGATTGGGCGGGCGGTGCAGGGGCGTTGGGTGCCGCCTGTGCTTGAGGCGCGGCTTGCGGACCGGCGTAGAAACCAAGCCGTGCCGTTTCCGCGGCCTGCTGAGGGCCGAGGGCTCCAACCATCGGGTTCGGCTTCCCGCTGGAGCGGAAAGTCTCGCTCACGTTGAAGCCGAACTGGGCGTTGTAGTTGACAAGTTCATTCAGGAGGGTGGCCACGCCTTTGATGACATTGCCTGAACTCTGGCTTTGTGCGTCCCCGCCCGTTCCTCCCGCACCCAGCACCACGTCGTAGGCCCAGGCATGGTTGAGGGGGAAGACTTCGATCACCAGTTCGCCCTGTTGGCGGAATTGCTCCTGGTTATCAAGCGTCTGGGCGATATGGCGGTTGATGTCGATATAGGCGGGAAGTCCCGTGATGGAGAGCAGCGGGGTGCCGTCCACGGATTGCACCGAAGCTCCCGGAGCCAGCATTTGAATGCTGTCAAGCGAGTCGAGCACGGTGTGAACCGCCGAATAGCGAAGTGTGACAAAAGAGGTTTGAACCTCGGTCGGTGTCCCAACGTAGAGGATTCCATTATAAAACATCCACACGAGATTGAAGGAACGCGAAAGCTGGGAGAGAAGTTCGCCCGGCGGGATGTTTTCAAACCGTCCGCTGACACGACCGCGCACGGCGGGACTGATGACCGAGCGCACCCCGTGTTGCTGCGTGAGTTCGGAAAGAACGTCTCCCACCTCGCGGTTTTGCGCGACGATAAGATACTTGAGATTGGGCCACGGAATCGCAGCGGCGAGCTCTTTTTCGCTTCGGAGCGGCGGGGTGGAGGCTGGGACCGATGGAGTGGTCCACATGGCCTGAAGCAAAAGAACTGCTAAAAAAAAGCGGAGCGACATGGGCAGTGCGGCGATTATAGCACTCCCTTCGCCGCCGCGAAGCGCAAGATTTCCTTTAATTCAGATAAAAAGGATGCTGCGCTGGAAGCCGCACGGATTTCATCCGGGGGGATTTCCATCCAGTGGGTCAAACGCTGGCGGTCCGGTTCGTAAGAGGTTGTGCCAAGTTCAATGGAGGACGGGGACCGCTCCAGAAAAGACTCCAGAACCGGTGCATCCGGCGGAATCGGCAGTTCATTCAGAACACCGACTGCGAGCCACCGGTTGTTGGCAGTGAAAATCTCGAGCAGGAATGCCGAACTAACGACGATTTCCATCCGCTCGGAGCGATCTTCC
>CAMCXK010000071.1 GCA_945883435.1 Chthoniobacter flavus
CGGCTGAGCGTCAGGAAAAGCGGATGAACTCGCGAAGGAACTCCCCCCAGAGGTAAAACATGCCCCGCACCGAGTAGCGGATTGTTTCGGGGCCCTCGTGTTTCAATATGCCGCGGGCCAGATTGTGTTCGATTTGAAGACGCAGGTCGTTCTCGAGTTCCTCGCGGATGAGCAGGGGATCGATCGACCGGAGATCGTCCTCGAGGGATTCCGCCTCCACGAAAACCGTGTGTTCATCGAAGAGTTGGGCCACGTCGGATTGCTCGTCGACTTTTTGCAACCGCACCCGCGGCGGCAGGTGCATGCCATACGAGAAAGGATAATTCCAGGTCATGAGCAAGCGCCCCTCGTTTGTCCTCGAGATGTAGGTCACGTAGTAAAAGTTCAACACATCCTGCTCCACGAAACACACCGCGGCCGCGTAACGGGAGTTCGTCGATTGGAAAAGCCGGAAAAACTGCCGCATGCCATCATGCTTCCAATCCACATCCTCGACATATTCAAAGCCGAGTTCCTCGATTTCCCCGCTCAGGCTGTCCAAGTTGGGGAAATACCGGGCTGTCGGCGGGGCGCATTTTTCAAGCCGCCGCACAATCGGCAACCGCAGGCGGCGCACCCGGGTGAGGATTTCCAGCCATGGCAGGAAAAACCATGAGAGCGCAAAGACAATCCCCAGCGCCAGACTGCCGCCCAGAAGCCATCCGGCCAGAAGTGACGTGCCGACAAACCCGAAGGTGCCAAGGCGGAAGCAGACCTGGTTCGGCACTCCACGCAAAGCGACCGAGAGGACCCCGGCTCCCAAAACCAGAAGCAGGCTGGAGATCATCGGCCGGACCTCCCGTTCAAAAATGCCTCCAGTTGGGCCACGTCGAAATCCGCGAGCACGGAACCGTCCGGCATTTCCAGCGTCGGCGCCTTCGATTGTCCGGAAATCTCGCGCATCCGCGCAAAGTCCGCCGGATTGGCAAAGACGTCACGCACGCTGTGGGCGATGCCGCGGGACTCCAGCCATCCCAAGGCATCCACACACCAGAAACACCCGGGTTTCACGTAAATGATCGGATCGGACGGCATTTCAAAAAATCAAACAGCCGCGCACTCTGGATACGTTTTCATTCAGGTCAAGGGGATTTTTCATTCGGGAGGGATGGAATTGCGCCATGGCAAAACCCGGCTGAATCCGTAGGTGGCAGGCGATCAACGCCGACGGCGGGGCCCCCGGAAAACGGCGCGGCCGTCAAGGCGGGGTTCCACCTTGGGTTGGCGGACCGGGAGGTTGGCTCCATTGGCGGGGACTTCAAACCCCTCCAGTGTGAGGCGTTCGATGGGGCGACCGATGAAACGCTCGATCGCGGCGACTTTTTTCGCCTCGTCCGGAGTGACGAGAGTGAAGGCATCCCCGGAGTTGCTGGCCCGGCCGGTGCGGCCGATGCGGTGCACATAATCCTCCGGGTGTTGCGGCACGTCGTAGTTGATGACGTGGCTCACTCCCGCGATGTCGATGCCGCGGGCGGCGATGTCGGTGGCGACCATGACCTCGTAGCGTCCCGATTTAAAGCCTTGAAGAGCCTCAATACGCTGGTTCTGGGACCGGTTGGCGTGAAGAACGGCGACCGAATGGTTGTTGGCGCGTAGTTTCTTGGCGATTTTGTCCGCACCGTGTTTTGTGCGGCTGAAAATAATGGCGCTTTGAAAATCGGTGGCTTTCAGAAGGGCCAGCAGAAGGTCGAACTTGCGCGTGGGTTCCGTGGTGTAAAGACCGTGGCGCACCATCGCGGTGACGGAGCGCGCGGCGCCCACTTCGATACGCACGGGGTCGCGCAAGGCCCAGGCCGCGAGTCCGGCGATCTCCGGCGGCAGCGTGGCCGAGAAGAACAGCGTCTGGCGCCCGGCCGGGCAGAGCGAAATGATCCGCCGCATGGCGGGAAGGAAGCCCACATCGAGCATGCGGTCAACCTCATCCAGCACAAGAACCTCGATCTCGCGGAGGTGGACGGTTCCTTGGCGCAAATGATCCTCCAAGCGCCCCGGTGTGGCGACGAGGATATCCACACCGTCGCGAAGGGTCGCTTTTTGCGCTCCGAATCCCACACCGCCGAAGACACAGCCAACGCGGAGCGAGGTGAACCGGGCAAGGTCGCGAAACGAGGTCTCCACCTGCATGGCCAGTTCGCGGGTCGGCTCGAGGACGAGGCAGCGCACGCCCCCCGGCTTTCCAAGACGCTGGAGAACCGGAAGCGCAAAAGCGGCTGTTTTTCCTGTTCCTGTCTGTGCGGACCCGATGAGATCGCGGCCATCGAGGGCCGGCGGGATCGCGCGCAATTGAATCGGCGTGGGGTCGGTGAATCCCATCGCCTGGACTCCCTGTAAAAGTGGCTTGGCCAGTCCAAGCGCGGAAAAAGGCATGTGAATTGTTATCCCGGCAGGTTTTTCAGGAGTTGCTCATTGGTCGGATATTTCCGGACGAAGAAAAGCAACCGTTCGATCGCCTCGATCGGCTTGTGGCCGGCGAGACCCCGGCGGATCACGCCGATCTTGTGCAGGTCCTCCTCGGGGATCAAAAGCTCCTCGCGGCGCGTGCCGGATTGGAAGATGTCGATCGCCGGGTAGATGCGCTGGTCACTGATCTTGCGGTCGAGGACGACCTCCATGTTCCCCGTTCCCTTGAACTCCTGGAAAATCAGTTCGTCCATGCGGCTGTTGGTCTCAATCAATGCGGTGGCAAGAATCGTCAGCGACCCCGCCTCCTCGGTGTTGCGCGCCGCCGCGAACAACTTGCGGGGGATTTCGAGGGCGCGGGCATCGACGCCACCCGACATGGTGCGGCCTCCACCGCCCTGGGCGTTGTTGAAGGCGCGTCCGATGCGCGTGAGCGAGTCCATGAGCACGAAGACGTCCTTGCCCATTTCGACAAGGCGCTTGGCCCGCTCGATGCAAAGCTGTGCGATGCGGGTGTGGGTTTTGATGTCAGAGTCGTTTGAACTGGCCATGAGTTCGGCCGTGGGAACGGTGCGGCGGATTTCCGTCACCTCCTCGGGGCGCTCGTCCACGAGAAGGATGAGAAGTTTCATCTCCGGATGGTTTTTAACAACTGCATCGGCGATGTGCTGGAGAAGCGTTGTTTTGCCGGTCCGCGGGGGAGCGACGATCAACCCCCGCTGGCCTTTGCCCACCGGGGCCATGAGATCGATCACACGCGTGGTGTGGCGCTCAGGAACGGTCTCGAGCCGGACCCGTTGATTCGGGTTGATGGTGGTGAGTTCCTCGAAAACCGGGAGTTGGGGAAACGCCTCGGGATCGGCTCCCTCGATTTCCACCAGGCGGAACATTTGCGGTCCGCGATTGCCCCTGCGGATTTCGCCTTTCACCCAGATGCCGTCACGCAGGCCGTAGCGGCGGACGAGCTCGGGCGTCACAAAAATGTCATTGTTCGACTGGGTGAAATTGCGGCGCGATTCGCGAAGGAATCCGAATCCCTTGCCGCTCACCTCGACGATGCCCTCCGCAAAAACCGGGGGTGCGACGGGTGCCGGGGGCCGTGGCTCGGGTGCTGGCCGTGGCTCGGGGGATTGCAAAGCGGGGGCGGGAGGCTCCGAATCAACAGTGGTGTCGTTGGCCGGTGCCTGGTCGGCAGGAGGCAAGGCGGGCTGTGCAGGCGCAGCAGGAACGGGCTCCACGCAGTCCGGTGCGGCGGGGGTCACGGTCTCCGGGGACTCGGCATCGACCGGGGGCGTTTTTTTCCGCCGGGTCTTTCCGATGCGCGGCGTGCGCGGCACGCGGGGGCGGGGAGATTTTGTTTCCTTTTTGGAAACAGCTGGTGATTCGGCCTCGGGGGCCGTGGGCTGATCTTCGGTCATGATTACACTGGTTGTGCCATTCGGCTTCCCTGCACAAGAGAGGGCAGGCGTTTGACGATCTTTCTGAAGCAGTTTTGTCCCGGCCATTTGGTTCCAGCCATGGGTTGCAACACCCGCGATTCAGGAGGCGTTACCGCTGGTGCCAGAGGGGGAGGTGGCGGGCGGTTCGAAGAACACCATTTTCCAAGTGCCTTGCG
Organism: Chthoniobacter flavus; assembly: GCA_945883435.1. GTDB lineage: Bacteria > Verrucomicrobiota > Verrucomicrobiia > Chthoniobacterales > Terrimicrobiaceae > UBA967. The sequence continues at coordinate 4,055 of CAMCXK010000071.1, forward strand.
ATGTCAACAGGGAAATCGGGAAGGCCGCGCGGCGGTGTGGCCATCAGGGCTCGACACGGCGCCCTTTGGAGGGCAGATGCTCCGTGCAATACTCTTCCCCGTCGGACGACACGCGGAATTCCAAATCGGGGTGCGTGGTCTCGGTCGCACCGCAAACACGGCAGCGGTGGATGCTGGATTCCGCAATCGAGGCGGCGGCGAAGCGCTTTTGGCGCACGGCGATCCCGCGGGCCTCCCGGCGGCGCCGCACAAAGCCGGGACCGAAGAAGACCAAGTAGTTGCCGAGGCACATGAGCACCATCATTTTCATGTCCAGAGAACCCAGCAACAGGTATCCGGCGGGCACCAGAAGGCTGAAGAGCGCGACGTATTTCATTTTCACCGGCAGGATCAGAAACATCAAAACCTCAAAGTCCGGAGCCAATGTTGCAACCGCGAGAAAGAGCGAAAGGTTCAGAAAAAAATTGCCTCCCGAGGCGCCAAACACCACAGCCGAGGCGATACAGAGCACCATTCCCAAAAGGTAGTAGGCGTTCAAACGGAATGTGCCCCAGCTTTGCTCGAGCATGTCGCCAATCCACCAGGTGAACATGAGATAAAAGAAAATCCAAAACATGCCGGTGGTCTCGGGGATGAAAATCCACGTGACGGCCCTCCAGAGTTCGCCTTTTCGCAAGGCCTGGGGATCGAGTTCCAGCGCCTCCGTGTAACCGGGATTCAGCGTGACGAGGATGAAGACCAGCGCGTTGAGACCCACCACGTAGCGGATCAGGCCGGGAACGGCGAAGCGGCCGAATTTCGACTCGAGTCGATCAAGAATTGTCATGGCTGAATGATAGGCACGGGCTGCGGAAACGAAATGAGGCTCATCGCCAAGGGCCTTACAGCCGCGACTTCCAGGCATCGACGATTTGGCGGATCGTCTCGTTGAGTGTGATCGAAATGTCCCAATCGGGGTAGTGGGTCCGCATTTTCCGAAGGTCGCTGTAGTAGCAGATATGGTCGCCGATGCGGTTGTCCGCCACGTAGGTATGGATTTGACGGCGGCCGGTGAAGGACTCCGCGATTTGAAAAGCCTCCAGGATCGAGCAGGAATTTGCCTTGCCGCCGCCCAGGTTGTAGACCTCGCCAACCCGTGGATTTTTGCAAAATTCCCACATGAAGCGGGCCACATCCTCACTGTGAATGTTGTCGCGCACTTGTTTGCCCAAGTAGCCGAAAACCTTGTATTCACGGCCCTCCAGATTGCACTTCACGAGATAGCTGAGAAAGCCGTGCAATTCCACGCCGGAGTGGTTGGGACCGGTCAGGCATCCTCCGCGCAGGCAGCACGTCGGCATTTGAAAATAGCGTCCGTATTCCTGCACCATGATATCGGCAGCCACTTTGCTCGCGCCGAAAAGCGAGTGCTTCGACTGGTCGATGGAAAACGTCTCCGCGATCCCGTGCTCAAAAGCGGGATCGTCGTATTCCCACCGCGTGTCGAGTTCGCACAGTGCGATCGTGTTCGGGCGATCGCCGTAAACCTTGTTTGTCGACATGTGAACGAATGGCGAGGCGGGGCAAAACCGCCGGGCCGCCTCCAGAAGATTGAGGGTGCCGACGGCATTGGTGTCGAAATCATCGAACGGAATCGCCGCCGCGCGGTCGTGCGATGGTTGTGCCGCGGTGTGGATGATCACATCGGGCCTGAGGGATTCCACCAGATCGAGAACGCCTTGCCGGTTGCGAATGTCCAGTTCGTGATGGGAAAAGCCCGGGATCAGCTGTGCAAGGCGTTGTTGGTTCCAGCGGGTGTCGCCTTGCGGACCGAAAAAGGCGGCCCGCTGGTTGTTGTCCACTCCGTGGATGCGCGCGCCGTGGCGCGCGAAAAAGAGGGAGACTTCCGAGCCGATCAAGCCCGAGGATCCGGTAACGAGGGTCTTCATGGTTTCGAGGGTGCGAAAAAGGCGCGCCCCAAAGCGAGATAAACCCTCCAGCGGGACACTTTGATGTTTTGGCCCAGTGGATGGGTGGAGACCAGCGCGAGGGTCTGTCTTGCAAGATCCAGCGGCAGGGCGCAGGAGGCCCGCAGAACGCGGTGCCCGACCAATCGGACATAGGATTCTGCCGTATTCAGCAGCTCGTGGGTTTGTTGCATCGCCAGATAAAAACGCTCGTCCGGAACGTAGATGCGCCCAAGTTCCGCATCGGCCCGGCGGTCGCGCAGGATGTTCACCATCTGCAGGCCCGCTCCGAAGGATCCCGCCAAGGGAACAAGGTCGGTCAATGCAGCCTTTGAAAACTCCGGTATCCTGCGGTGGCAAAGGTCGGTCCAAAATTCTCCGACCGAACCGGCCACCAGCCACGTGTAGCGTTCCAACTCGTTTTGATCCAATGGAGAGGCGGGTTTTCCATCGTGCGGTTCGAAACGCTCCACGTCGAAGATTTGGCCTTCCAGAATATTTTTCCAAACCGCTTCGATCGCGCTTCGATCCGGCAGGTCTTTCAGTGCCGTCAACAGCTTGGGAAGCCATCGCACCAACTCGAGATTCTCCCCGGTCAAACCAAGGTCGGGAGACGATTCCGGAAACGATCCGGGCAGGCCACGTAGCAGCGCCAACCTCTGGAAAGCCGGGGCACGGGAGGCGTCCGCAATTGTATCCGAGGCCCTCGCCAGCATGTAGGCGATCGTCAAGGGTGTGCGGACCGCCGAGGGCAGGATGCGCAAAGAGAGTTGAAAAGAACGCGCGGTTTGCTTGAGAAGACGCTCGAATGCATAGGTGTCGAGTGCGGCAAGACTCAGGGGCTTGACGGTAGGAGCGCTCACACTCAGTGGCAGTAGGTTTCCGCAAGCGCAGTCGAGACGGCGGCGATCCGGCTTTGGGTCTCGTCGAGATACTCGTGCAGGCCCGCTTCAAAAATGCTGCTGATCGTGGTGTAGTCCAAGGCCGATGTCAGGAGGCCGCTCAACCTCTCCGCCTCGTTCTGGAAATGTCCGCGAGGTGTGCCGGAGATGCGGTGGAGCGAGGCATTCAGCGCGTCCGCACAGAACCGGATGGAGCGGGGAAACCGGTCGTGGAGGATCAGAAAGTCGGCCACATTCCAGCTCGTTACCCGGCTGTGAAAGAGCTTCAGGTAGGCCTCCATCGCACTGCAGGAGCGCAGAACCGCCATCCACTGCACCGTGTCCACGTGCCCGCCCACTTGTTCACCGCTGGGCAGGAGCACATGGTATTTGAAGTCCAGCACCCTCGAAGCGGCATCCGCCCGCTCAAGAAACTTGCCGGCTTGCAGAAAATCCCAACCCTCCCCGTGGGTCATGGTGGCATCCGTGATCCCTTGGAAGGAGTGAAGGCGGTCGACCAGCGAACGGAAAAAACCGATCGGGCTGGCCTGGTGGGCCACACGGGCGGTGGAGCCCTGGAGGAAGAGGTGCACCCCGTTGAGTTGCTCCCACATTTCACTGGAGATTTGCTCGCGCACGGTGCGCGCATTTTCGCGGGCGTAGGCGATGCAGGAAACGATGGAATTCGGATTCCGGCGGTCGAAGGTGGTGAAATCCATCACGGCATCCCCGTCGACCGCCTTGTGCAGCGAGAAAAATCCCGAGGTGTCGGCGAGGGTCTCGAGAATCGGCCTCCAAAGTTGGTCTGCGGATTCGGGGCCGTCCTGGGTATCGAGTCCGAGCTGGATATTGACATCGATGATGCGGGCCATGGATTCGGCCCTCTCGAGGTATCGGCTGAGCCAGAAGCAGGAGTCGGCGACGCGGCTCAGCATACCTCGTCCTCCAGGACCCATGTGTCCTTGCTGCCGCCGCCTTGGGAGGAGTTCACAACCAGCGAGCCCTTTCGCATCGCCACACGCGTGAGTCCTCCGGGAACAATCGTTGTTTTCTCACCCATCAAAATGTAAGGCCGCAGATCGATATGGCGCCCCTCCAGCCGGCCGTCCACCAGGCAGGGGGCACGGGAAAGCGAGATCACCGGTTGGGCCACGTAACCCCGGGGATCGGCCTGAATCGCCTCGCGGAAGTGCTGGATCTCGGCCTTGGTGGCGGCTGGTCCGATCAGCATTCCGTAGCCGCCACTTTCATTCGCCGCCTTGACGACCAGATTCTCCAGGTTTTCCAGAATGTGCGACCTGTCCGCGTCGAAAGCCGACAGCCACGTCTGGACATTCGGCAAAAGAGCGTCCTCGCCGAGGTAGTAGCGGATCATGGCGGGGACAAAATAATAAGTCACCTTGTCGTCTGCAACGCCCGTGCCAAGCGCGTTTGCGAGGTTTACATTTCCCGAGCGGTAGGCATTGACGATTCCCGGAACCCCCAGCACCGAGTCTTTGCGGAAAACCGTGGGATCGAGAAAGTCGTCATCCACCCGCCGGTAGATCACATCTACTTTCTTGAGGCCCTTGGTGGTGCGCATGAACACACAGGCGTTTTGAACAACCAGGTCGCGGCTTTCCACAATTTCAATGCCCATGGCGCGGGCCAAAAATGAATGTTCGAAATACGCGGAATTATAGATTCCCGGCGTGAGCACCACCACCGTGGGCTCGGGATTTCCGCCCGGCGCGACATGGCGCAACACCTCCAGAAGCGCCCGGGGGTAGGCATCCACAGGGCGCACCGCCGAGCGTCCGAACAGCCTCGGGAAAACCCGCTTCATCGCCTCGCGGTTTTCGAGCAGGTAGGAGACGCCCGACGGGCATCGTCCATTGTCCTCGAGCACGAGATAGCGCCCCTCGCCGTCGCGGATCAAGTCGGTGCCGCAGACATGAATGTAGATGTCACGGGGAACGTCCATGCCGACCAGTTCTGGCCGGTAGTGCTTTGCGGTGCGGATGATGTCGAGCGGCACCACCCCGTCGCGAACGATATTCTGGTCGTGGTAGATGTCGTGGAGAAAAAGATTCAAGGCGCGAAGCCGCTGTTCCAGTCCACGCTCCAGAAACGCCCACTCGGCGGCGGGAATCACACGCGGGATCAAGTCGAACGGCATGATCCGCTCGGTGCCCTCGTCTCCGCTGTAAACTGTGAAGGTGACTCCCTGGCGGACGTAGGTTTTTTCCGCGAGGGATTTTTTGGCTTCAATTTCCGCCGGCGCCATTTCGCCGAACCGGTCGCAAATGCTTTTGTAGTGCGGGCGAACCACTCCGTCCGGCTGAAACATCTCATCAAAAAAACCGCCCGTGTCGTATGCGCCAAAGAACCCTTGCATCTTGGCAAGAACTTGCGGGATGGACCCTCCGGGGAAAAGAAAAATCCGAGTACCTACCCGCGGGAGGCTTCGAACGGATCACCTGCGAAGGAGGATTGAACCCCGCCGAACTTCGGGTAAACAAACCGTGCCACTGTGGAGCCCGGACGGGTGACTCCACGCGCGGACTCCAGGCCGCGCGAGCGCAAGAAGCGGAGCGAACCTGCCAGAAGAGCCGACCCGACGCCACGGTTCCGGTATTCGTGCAGGATCATCGGACCGCTTACCAGGTGGTTGCTTGCGCCGGAGCGGGCATCGAGAAGCGAGGCTCCGACTACCCGTTGGCCGTGTTGGGCGACAACGCAGGCGGGTTCGGGAGAGTCGAAAGCCTGCTTCACACAATCCTCCATGGCCTCCTCGATCCGTCGCGCCACATCGCCCCAGGCGGTGTCCATCGCGAAGGAATCAAGCAACACCTTCAAGACAACATCCCGGTCGCCCCGGTCGCAGGAGCGCAGGGTCAACGGGGGAGCCGGCAACGCGGGAATCTCATCCCCGGCCAAGTTCCAATCAAAGCAAATCCATGAAATCATAGTGTCAAGTCCCTCCCGGATGGTCTTCGTTCGGAGCCGCCCGCGGGGGAGGGGCGTTCGTGTTTCAAGAAATCCCGAGTCAACGTGAAAAGGACCTTTGCACGCTCGCAAACCCGCTTCCACGGGTCAATGAGAATCCCGCCTGGCACGCGCGCCTGGAATCGCAGATTCGCTCTAACGGGCGTCAAAAAGATTGGGATCCGGAAGGGAATCGCCGCAATAAAGACACTCGAGTCGCTTGCTGTTGGAGTTGCGGCCGCATCTGGGACAGACTTTGACCATGCGGGTGATTTTGCCGTCTTTTGAGCCATCGCGCAGGTCGATCTCCGCCACCTTCGCAAGCAGTCCCTCTTCGGTGAGGTGTCCGGAATCGCGCAGCAATTCCCAGAGCGCCTGATTGACGATCGTCAGTCGATCCAACCGGCGTTCCAGCGACCGGATGTCGTCGGCAAACCGGTCGGCTTTGTGGGAGGCGCGCTCGGCTTGCTGGCGGGCCTCGTTGATTTTTCCCTGCTGGTAGACGTCAAATAGAAAATCCATGTGGAATTTTTGGTCAGCGCACGCTCTTAAATTCGTCCAGATTGCCGAGCAGGCTGTCGAGGAAAATATTGATGACCAAACGGTCGCGGACCTTGATGTTCACAAGAACGGCCATGCCGGATTGCAGTTTGATGTCCTTGCCGCGGACGGTCAGGTATTGCTTGGAGAGGGAGACCTTCGCGGGAAAGCTGTAAAATGGCTTGACTTCGGTGGGCGGCAGGGCATCTGAGCCGACAAACAGCACCTCGCCGGTCAAATAGCCGAATTCGCGTTTCGGAAATGTCTCGACCTCCACTTCGCAGGGCATGCCGGCGTGCACAAAACCGATCTCGCTGTTGGTGATGTCCACCTTGGCGATCAGGTCCTCCCCGGGCACGATTTTGAGAACGATATCCTTGGCGGCGACAACGGCCCCGGGCTTGCTGGAGACAATTTCAAAAACCACCCCGTCGGCAGGGCTGAGAATGACATGGTAGCGCAGCGTCTCGCGGGCGGCGGCAAGACGGCTGCCGGCCTCCGCCAGTTGCTGGCTGTTCGACAGCCGTGCGCGACCGAGGTTCGACTCGATTTCGGCCAGGCGCTTGGTGTTTTCACCCAGCCGGGTGCGGGCGTCCTTGCGGAAGGTCGTCAGCAGATTTTCCTCCTGGGACTCGAGGTCCTTGACGCGGGCCACCGACTCGATGTGGGCCACCTCGCGTGCCATCATTTCAAGTTCGGAAGCCACGTTCTTCGCGTTCAGGTCCTGATAGCGTTTGAGGATTTCGGCATTTTTGCGTTCGATTTCCCGTGCTTGCTGCAGTTGGTCCCTCACGCGCTGGAGACGCTCCTCGAAGTCGAGGAGTTCCGTGTCGACCTGGGCGATTTGGTCGCTGTTGAGCGCGGCACGGAGGGTGTCGCCATCCTTCGAGGATTCGATGAGGGCGCGCAGCAGGTTGTCTTCGGCGACGAGGGCCGAATGGTCTTTCGCAAGGTTCGCCACCTCGGGCGGAAGGTCGGCCGGCTGCGAGAGGGTGGGGGACCGCTGGAAAACCGCTTCGTAAAAAGCACCAGCGGCCTCGAGGGACCGGACCTGGCCCTCGAGCGATCGGGCCTCCGCTTCGGCAACCTTCGGATCGAGGCGCACGAGCGGATCCCCCGTGCGCACGGATTGGCCCTCCTTCACAAGAACCTCAAGAATCACGCCCGGCACGGGGGTTTGCACATCCTGAACCGAGCCCCGGGGTTCGAGTTTGCCTTGGGCATGAACCACCTCGTCGAGCGGTGCCAGGCAGGCCCAAAGAAGGGTTCCAAGGATTGTTCCAACGATCGTGTAAAGAATCGCGCGGGACCAGAACGTCGTTTGGCGCAGAACCACCGCGTGCCCGTCGGGACGGAGGATCCGGTGGAGAGCGGATGTGAGGCTTCGAAGATGGGCTTTCATGAATCGACGGATCCTCCCGTGTAAAGCGAGTGGTAGATGCCCTTCCGTTGCATAAGGTCGGCGTGGCGCCCGTGTTCAAGCAACAACCCCCGGTCGAAGACCAGGATGTGATCGGCATGCTCCACCGAGCGGACGCGGTGGGTCACAAAAAACACCGTTTGGCCCGCGAATTCCTTGGCAAGGTTGGTGCAGACCTGGTGTTCGGCCGGCGAGTCGAGGGCGCTGGTCGCCTCGTCAAGAATCAGCAAACGCGGACGCTGAAGCACGGCGCGGGCGATGGCGACGCGCTGGCGCTGTCCGCCCGACAAGGCCCGGCCCTGCTCTCCCACGACTGTGTTGTAGCCCTGCGGGAGTCCCATGATGAAATCGTGCGCCGCAGCCACGCGCGCGGCCCGCATGACCTCCTCGGGAGTCGCCTCGGGATTTCCAATCGCGATGTTCGCGAAGACCGAGGAGTTGAAGAGCAGGCTGTCTTGCAGAACCGTTCCGATCTGGCGGCGCAGCGAGTAAAGCTCCACCTTTGCGATCTCGTAGTCGTCGATGAGGATGCGGCCCATGTCGGGTGTGTAAAGGCGGGGGAGAAGCTTGAGAACAGTGGATTTCCCCGATCCGCTTTTTCCCACGACGCCCACGAACGATCCGGCGGGGATTTCAAACGAGACATTCCGCAATTGGGGTTGTTGGCCTTTCAGGTAGCTGAATGTCACGCTGTCGAAGGCGACCTTGCCCGAGATAAGGGGCATCGGAATCGCGCTGGCCTCCTCGGGCGTTTGCTCTGCGGGACTGTCCAGCACATCCCCCAGGCGCTCGATCGACAAGGCGACCTCCTGAAAGCTTTGCCAGCTTTGAGCCAGGCGCATGAGGGGGGTGGTGACGTAGCCCGAGATGATGCGAAAGGCGATGAGCTGGCCAAGGGTGAGTTCGCCCTTGATGACAAGCGCCGCCCCATACCAGAGAACCGCAAGGTCGCCGAGTCGGCTC
>CAMCXK010000072.1 GCA_945883435.1 Chthoniobacter flavus
GCCGTTCCGCTCCGCGTCGGCGTGATCCTCTCGGGTGGTCCCGCACCCGGCGGACACAATGTGATCGCGGGACTTTTCGATGGCCTGCAAAGCATCCATCCCGCCAGCTCGGTGTTTGGATTTTCAAACGGCCCCGACGGCCTGCTCACGAACCGCGGACAGGAACTCGGGGCGCATCTGGTCGATGCCTACCGCAACACCGGCGGATTCGACATCATCGGCTCGGGCCGCACCAAACTCGAATCGACCGCCGATTTTGAAAAAGCCCTCGAAACCGCATCCGCCCGCTCGCTCGACGCGCTTGTGGTGATCGGCGGCGACGATTCGAATTCCAACGCTTCCAAGTTGGCGGAATTCGCGCGCGCCCGCGGCTCCAAGCTGCTCGTCGCCGGGGTTCCCAAAACCATCGACGGCGACCTCAAGGGCCGCCCGATCGAAACGAGCTTCGGCTTCGACACCGCCTGCAAGGTCTATTCCGACCTGATCGGCAACATCCAGCGCGATGCCCTCTCGGCCCGCAAATACTGGCATTTTATCAAGCTCATGGGCCGCTCGGCTTCGCACATCGCCTTGGAATGCGCCTTGCAAACCCATCCGAACGTCACATTGATCTCGGAGGAAATCGCCGCCCGCAAAACGACCCTTCGCGAGATCGTGGCGGACATCGCGGAAACGGTCCGCAGCCGCGCCGCACGGGGCGAGAAATTCGGCACTGTGCTCATCCCCGAGGGCTTGATCGAGTTCATCCCCGAGATGGGTGTGCTGATCGGGGAGCTCAACGAGGTTCTTGCCCACGACAACGACGAATTCCAGCAGTTGGTCGCCCTCGAGGAAAAGCGCTCCTGGGTCGCTGCCCGATTGACGGCGGCCTCGCAGTCGCTTTACGCCTCCCTGCCTGCCGACATCGCCTCCCAGCTGATCCTGGATCGCGACCCGCACGGAAACGTGCAGGTGGCCCGCATCGACACACAGCGCCTGCTCATCGACCTTGTCGAGGCCAAGCTCGCGGAATGGAAAAAAGACGGCTCTTACAAAGCCTCCTTTGCTCCCCTGCCACATTACTTCGGCTACGAGGGCCGGTGCGCCGCCCCGTCAAACTTCGACGCCGACTACACCTACAGTCTCGGATTCACCGCCGCCCTCCTCCTCCGGGAGGGACTCACCGGCTACATCGCCACCGTGCAACACCTCGACCGCCCCAGCCCGGATTGGGTTCCCGGCGGCTACCCGCTGGCCCGCCTCATGAACATGGAGCGCCGACACGGGCAGATGGTTCCCGTCATTAAAAAAGCCCTTGTGGAACTCGACGGTCCAGCTTTTCAAGCATTGGAGAAAAACCGTCGCCTCTGGGCTTTGGAGACGAGCTATGTGTTCCCCGGTTCGGTTCAGTATTTTGGCCCCTCCGAGGTCTGCGACCAGCCCACCGCGACGCTCTTGTTGGAAAACTCCACCCGTCCCGCTTGATCCTACCCGATAGACATTGACGCCGTCCTTGCCCGCCGATTGAATCCCGCTCCATTCGATTCACCGTATCATGCCAAATCCCGACAAGCCCAATAATGCCGTTTTCCTTGAAACCTTGGACCGCTACGTGCCCGAGGTCCTCATGACGATGGTTTCGATCCAAGCCACTCCCGGCGCCGGAGACCTTCAAGCCCCACAACCCTCGAACCTCAACGGGGTGACCGGGGCCATCGGCCTCAGCGGCAAAATCAACGGGGTTGTTTACACCGCCTTCACCGAGGGCCTTGCGAAGTATGTCGCGGAGAAAATCCTTGGCGGAGCCGCCAGCGATCAGGATGTCTCGGATGTCGTGGCCGAGTTGACAAACATGATCACCGGCAACTTGAAGTCCCGCCTTTGCGACATGGGCTTCAATTGCGCGCTCAGCATTCCCAGCGTCGTCCGCGGCGATGAAATCAATGTCTCCGCCAAAAACGCCTCCATCAGCATTCGCAACACCTACGCGGTCGATGGGTCCCCGGACCCGTTGGTCGTGCAAGTCTTCGCAGCCGTCGAAGGTTGACCATTCTATTACCCTGAACTCCCAAACATGAGCGCACCCAAAATTCTCAGCGTGGACGACAGCCGAATGATCCACACCCTTATCAACAAGGGCTTCGCGCCCTATGACGTGCAAATGGTCTTCGCCAGCAATGGCGCGGAGGGCTTGGAAGTCGCGGCCCGCGAAAAACCCGACGTCATCCTGCTGGACGTCACGATGCCGGTCATGGATGGCGTGGAGTGCCTTGGGAAACTCAAGGCGGACCCCGCTTTGAAGGACATTCCCGTCATCATGCTGACCGCGGAGGCAGGCAAGGAAAATGTTCTGAAAATCGCCAAGATGGGGGTTCGCGATTACATCGTGAAACCCTTCACCGAGGCGAATGTGATCGACCGCGTGTCCCGCCTTGTCGATCTGAAGCCGAAAGGCCAAGCCGCCCCGGCTCCTGCCGCGGCAGCTCCTGCCGCTTCGAAAAAGGCGCGTGGCGCCACCGATGCGCTCAAAATCCTCGTCGTTGATGAACATCCGGCGATCATCGAATCCATCGAAAAAGCGGTTTCCAAACGGGGTTGGAAAACTGTTGGGGCACCGGGAACCGGCGAGGCCCAAGCCCACATTGCCACGACCCTCGCACCGGACGACACTCCCGACGCCATCCTCATCAGCCTCTCGTTCCCGGGCAAGGCGGCCCTGAAATTTTATCAAGCGGCCCGCTCGAACCCCCACATGAAAGCCGTGCCGGTCCTCGGCATGGCAGTGAAGACCGCCACGTTCGAACAAAACGAAGCCAAGGAAACCGGTTTCAACGGAGTTCTCACCAAGCCTCTGGAAACCGCCGAACTCGTGGACCGCATCGCCCGCGCCATGGACTTGGATATCACACCCTGGTTCTACGCTGCCGAGGGGGACGCCCAAGTCGTTACCATCCCGGCCGACCTTTCGGAGACGGGCTCGGTGGACCTCACCCGCCAGTCGCGCAAAAAAATCGCCGGCTTCGTGGACGCCGGCTTTGCCAAACTCGTGATCGATCTCACCGGCGTCTCGAAGTTCGAAGTCCCGGTCATCCGCGCGCTGGCCTCGATCATCCACGAGTGCAATGGCCTCGATATCAAATGGCGGATCGTGAGCGACCACGCCGATGCGGTCTCCCACTTCCCCACTGTTCTGGCCAACAACATGAAGGTTTCCTCGCTCAAGGAACTCCCCAACCCGTTCGGCAGCCAATCGACCGTGGAAGTCCACTCCTCGCGCGCGGCCGCCTTGGCTTCGTTCTAAGACTGCGGACACGCACCGATGTCACAAGCCCTTGTCCCCACGTCGAACCGGCGCGAATCCCAGCTTCTGGGATTCGAGTCCTGCGGACGCCACTATGCTTGCGACCTTCTCTGGGTGAAGGAAGTCCTCCGCAGTCCGGTCGTCACCCCGGTCAACCTTGTTCCCCCGTATGTTCGCGGCGTGGTGCATCTGCGGGGGCAAATCCTCACCGCCCTCGATCTCGAAGCAAGGCTTGGCCATCCCGCCGATGAGCCCCGCCCGGGGAGCCGCTGCATTGTTTTCAAAACAGCCAACGACCTCTCCCGCCTGCCCCACCCGCCGGAGGACAGCGACTTGGCGGATGGTGACCCCACGGGGCTTCTGGTGGATGCCATTGGCGACATCCTGCCGCCCGGCATCGCAGTATTGCCCGCCCCGCCGGATACCTTGAGCGGGCTCGACACCCGGTTTATCGAAGGAGTAATCAGCCAAGGCACTGGCCTCACCACGGTGCTTCGCATCGGGGCGCTGGTCTCGATGCCGGAAGCACGCAAACCGGCCCTCGCATGAAATCAACCATCGAAGACGGCGTTCTCAAAATCAGCCCTTCCGGACCTTTGGGTTCCGCAAATGTGGCTTCAAATGCCGCTGCCATCGCTTCCTCCCTCGAGGGATTGGCTGAAGGCGGATTGGCCGAACTCGATCTCTCGCAGAGCGGTCCGGTGGATTCCTCCACCATCCGTTTGCTCATCGCCACCGACCGGGACTGCCGCCACCGGTCAATCGACCTGCAAGTCATTTGCGCCGAGGAAAACACCCGCCTTCTCCGGCTTTTGCGGCTTGAACGCCGTGTCAAACTCATTGCCACCGAGGAAAAATCATGAGCGCCGCCGACAACGAAATGCTCGACCTCTTCGTTCAGGAATCGAGCGAGCATATTGAATCCCTCGAGACCGACCTCATCGCACTGGAGGCGAATCCAGCCGACACCTCCCGCCTCAACAGTATTTTTCGCTCGGTTCACAGCATCAAAGGCGCTGCCGGATTTTTTGGATTCGAGCCGATTGTCAAGCTTGCCCATGTCATGGAAAGCGTCATGTCGCTGCTCCGGGATGGTCTCCTGAAGGCCGACGAATCGATGGTCAGCCTGCTGATCTCATCCTCCGACAAGCTTCGCGCCATGCTGGCGAATCCAGATCAGGCCGCCGAAATTCCCTGCGCCAGCGAGGCCGCCGGATTGCAAGCGATCCTCGATGGCCAAAACGGTCCATCAAAACCGACTCCTTCGAAGGTGGCTGATTCCGCCGGCCTGCCGGCCACAGCCTCGGCGTCTGGCCTGCCGGACCCCGCCTTGGAGGGATTTGTTTTTGAACCTGCCGATCTCAAGCCGCCTCTCAAACACGGTCAAAATTTCTATGTTCTCCGGATGGGACTTGAACTCGACATCGAGGCCCAAGGTCAATCGGTGGAGCATTTTTTCAACGAACTCAAGTCCCTGGGGACGGTGATCGATATTTCCACCGCGCTCCCGGCTGGCGTCGGCCTCGCGGAGTGTGCCGATCACGACGTGGAGTGCCGTGCCTTTTTCACCACCGCGCTGGAACCCTTCATCCTCTCTGGAGCTCTTGGATTGGCCGAGGATCGCATCACAAAGATTCCGAACGACACCCTGCGCGGCTGGGTCAAATCATCACCCTCGCAGGAATCCGTTGCACCCGCCAACCCACCACCGCCAAGACCCGAACCCTTGGCCGAAGCCTCGATTGTCCCCGCTGCAAAGCCACCCGCCCCGCCTTCCCCAGCGGTGCAGGAACCCACGCCCATCAACCCCAAGCCGGTGGCCGCCGGTTCACGGCGCAAAACCGAGGAGACGATCCGAATCAACGTCGGCCTCCTGGATGCGCTCATGAACCTCGCGGGCGAAATGGTCCTCGGCCGCAACCGCCTTCTCCGGCTCGCAGGCAAATTCGAATCCGACTCCGACTCGTCCGAAATGCAGTCGGTCGTTCAAGAGATCAGCTCGGTCACATCGAGCCTCCAGGACACCATCATGCGAGCCCGCCTCCAACCGGTGGGCGGACTTTTTGGAAAATTCACGCGCATCGTGCGTGACCTCAGCCACAAGCTTAGCAAGGAAATCCAACTCGAAATCTTCGGGGACGATGTGGAACTCGACCGCACGCTCCTCGAAGGCCTCTCCGATCCGCTCACCCACCTCGTCCGCAACAGCGTGGACCACGGGATTGAAAAACCCGCCGACCGCCTCGCGAAAGGCAAACCGGCTTGCGGCCTGGTTCGCCTCTCCGCCGCCCACCTCGCCGGCCGCGTGCAAATCGAAGTTCTCGACGACGGCGGCGGCATGGACCCCGAGCGCCTCAAGGCCAAGGCCATCGAAAAAGGAATTCTCACCCCCGAGCATGCCGCCCGCATGCCGGACTCCGAGGCTTTCAATCTTATCTTTGCCGCCGGCTTCTCCACGGCCGCCGCCGTCAGCGACATCTCGGGCCGCGGCGTCGGGATGGATGTCGTCAAAACAAACATCGAAAAACTCGGCGGCCATGTGGAACTCGACAGCCGCCTGGGCGAGGGCACCCGCATCATCATCCGCCTCCCGCTCACCTTGGCCATCGTGCCCGCGCTGGTCGTGGGTTGCCGCGGCATGAGCTATGCCCTTCCTCAAATCAACGTGGACGAAATCGTGCGCCCGGGTGACGAATACCCGCTGAAAACCATGGGCGGGGCCCGCGTGCTCCAACTGCGCGGCCAACTCATGCCGGTGGTGGATCTGTCGGAACTGCTGGGATACCCCGTCGATCCGGCCGACCGCCGCGAATCTTTTGTGGTCGTTCTCCGTCTCGACCACGTGAGCTACGGTCTGGTGGTGGACGAAATCGTCAGCAACGAGGAAATCGTCGTCAAACCGCTCGGCCGCCACCTGCGCACCGTGCCGTATTACTCGGGGGCGACATTGCTCGGCCAAGGCGAGATCGCACTGATTCTGGATCCGGCTTCCATGGCTCATGGTCGCATCTCGGCCGCGCAGGGAGCACTCAGTGCGGCAAAATCGACCGAGACCACGCTGGCCGACTCGAATACCGAGCGTGTTCTCCTGTTTCAGGACGGCGATGGCGAACTTCTGGCCATCCATCTCACCAAGGTCATGCGTGTGGAATGCATCGATGGGGCCGATATCGAGCGCATCGGCACCTTGGATTGCCTCCGGAAAAACCACGAGTCCACCCTTCGCCTTGTCCAGCTCTCCGATCTTCTTCCGATCAAACCGGCCGAATCCCGACCCAAGGAATTTTTCCTCATCGTTCCCCGCCCGCCTTACGAGGGTCTCGGGATCGTGGCCTCCCGCATCGTGGATTCCGCCGACCTCTCGCCGGATCAAATCGACCGCAAGACATACGTGGTGCGCGGCCTTCAGGGGAGCGCCGTGCTCCTCGAGCGGCTCACCCTCGTGCTCGATTTCGAGGCACTGGCCGATATGCTGGCCGAAGCGGGCGACCCGACGTCGCTCGTCGCCCAAGGTCACTTTCTCCTCACTGCGAATTCGCAGCAACACACGTCCCCTCAAACTGTCAAACAACTCCCCTCCCAGCCCACACTCACCTCCTCCAATCCATGAAAATCAACCTCTCCACCCGTCTCATCCTGAGCATGGCCGCCGGCGGCCTCATTCCCCTGATCGCCCTTGTGGCCTTCAGCTTGAACCAAGCCAAGACCATCTCCCGCATGGCATCCGAGGAAATGCACACCCTCGCCACATCGAGCCTCGACATCATCGAACGCAACCTTTTCGAGCGCTACGGCGATGTGCAGGCCTTCGCAACCAACCGCGTCCTCGATGCCGAGGACTGGAGCGATCCCTCGGCGCGCGAGGCGATCACGGCCGCGATCAACAACTATGTCCGCCTCTACGGCATCTACAATCTCAGCATGGTCCTCGACGAGCGCGGCAAGGTCGTGGCGGTGAACACGGTCAATGCCAAAGACGCACCCATCAATTCCGCCAACCTCATCGGAAAGGACTTCTCGCGTGCGGAGTGGTTCATCAATGCCCGTGACGGCCGGTTCACCTCGAGCGAACTGCTCTCGGGCACGGTCGTCACCGACGTCGCCCGCGATCCCGACGCCACCGCCATCTTTGGCCCGGAAACCCTCGTGGTCGGCTATTCCGCTCCCATCACCGGTCCGGGCGGGGAGTTCCGCGGTGTGTGGCGCAACCTGGCAGACTTCACGTTGGTGGAGGATGTCCTCAAAGGCGCCCACGATGCCCTCGAGCTCCGCCAGATCAAATCCGGCGAAATCACCCTCGCGAACAAAGCTGGCGTTTTCCTCGCCAAATACGATCCGGCCTTCACAGGCACCCGCGAATTCAAACGCTCGGAAAATGGAGTTCTTGCCAAAAGTGCCACCGAAGGTGGTGCCGAGTCGATCAATCTGGCCGTGTCCGGCAAGGAGGGCTACACCCGCGAGATGTGTCCCGACAAAAAGGTGTGGCAAATCTCGGGCTACGCAAAATCCGTCGGAGCCTTGGGTTACCCTGGGCTGGGATGGGCACTCACGATCAGCGTGGAAGAGCAAGACCTGCTCCAGCGGGTGGTGGAAATCACCTACGGTCTCGCAGCGGCGGCGGTGATCGCCTTGCTCGTTGCGGCATTTCTTGTGGGCCGCTCGATCAGCCGTCCCGTCACTGCGTGCGCCGCGGCTGTCGAGCGCCTCGCCAACGGCGATTTGACCGCACACGTGTCGATCAAACGCTCCGATGAAGTGGGGCTTCTCGCCGCCTCGGTGAACACCTGCATCCAAAACCTCCGGAAAATGGTCGAGGAGATCAAACATACGTCCGAGGCCCTTACCGAGGCCTCCGGTGTCCTTACCGAAACCGCCAACCAACAAGCAGCCGGTGCGGAGGAAACCAATGTGCAAGCCCACACCGTGGCGGCCGCCGGCGAACAACTCGCCAACAATTCCAAGATGATGTCGTCTTCGGCCAACGAGATCACCCAGTCGGCCACGACCGTCTCGACCGCCTTGGAGGAGATGTCCTCCTCGATTCACGAGGTGGCCCGCAACTGCGCCCAGGAGTCTGAAATCGCCCGCAAAGCGGATCAGCAAGCCCGCCAAACCCGCGATCTCATGGTCAAACTCGATGATTCCGCCCGCCAAATCGGCAAAATCGTGGAACTCATCAACCGCATTGCAGAGCAAACCAATCTGCTCGCGCTCAACGCCACCATCGAAGCGGCCAGCGCCGGCGAGGCCGGACGCGGCTTTGCGGTTGTCGCCAACGAGGTCAAGGAACTCGCCCGCCAATCGGCCGCTGCCACGGAGGATATCCGCCGCCAGGTGACCCTTATCCAAGACAACACGGCCAACTCGATGGAAGCGATCGACGAAGTCGCGGGAGTCATCGAGCAAGTCAGCCAGATCGCCACCACGATCGCCGCCGCAGTCGAGGAACAATCCGCCACAACCTCGGAAATCGTTCGTTCCCTGCACGGCGTCACCTCCTCGACGAAAACACTCTCGGAAAACGTCAAAAGCGCATCCGGCGGAGCCGCCGAGGTGTCCCGCAACATTCATGGCGTCTCCCAGGCCGCCAGCGACTCGGCGAAGGGCGCCGCCCGCATCAGCACCAGCGCGGGGGAACTCACCCACCTTGCCGGCTCGCTGGGCGAATTGGTCACACGGTTCAAACTCTAAAACCGCCCCGTGCACGTTCTCATCGTCGACGATTCGGCTCTTTACCGGAAAATCCTCTCGGAATCAGCCGGATCGTTGCCCGATGTGACCACCGCAGCCGTTTCCAACGGCGAGTTGGCTCTGGCCCGACTGGCCACCGAGAAATTCGATCTGGTGCTCTTGGATGTCTTCATGCCAGACACCAATGGCCCGGAGGTCCTGCAACTCATCAAACGGAAATTTCCCTCCCTGCCGGTCGTCATGGTCAGCGGCGCCACGGGACGCGATGCCGACATCACCCTCAATGCCCTGTCAAACGGGGCCATGGATTTCATTGCCAAACCCACCGGTTCTTCATTTGAAAGCGGCCTGACGACCCTTCGCGGAGAGATTCGCCGCATTATCGACACCGTGCGGATCCGAGCCACTGTCCGCAGCCATGTCGGGTCCGCCACCCAACCGTCGAGCGCTCCTGCCGCACCGCGTCCTGTGAAGCGGATGAATCCCCCGCCATTTATCGACTTGCTGGTGATCGGGGTGTCAACGGGCGGTCCAAAGGCTCTGGCAGAGCTTCTTCCCGTGCTTTCCGCCGAACTGCCGGTTCCGGTGTTGATCGTTCAGCACATGCCCCCTGTTTTCACGCTTTCGCTGGCCGCCCAACTCGACAAGTCCTGCAAGCTCGCCGTCAAGGAAGCCCCGTCCCGCCACGCTCTTGTGGCCGGAGAAGTCCTGATCGCACCGGGGGGGATGCACCTGGAAGTGGTCCGCACACCCGATGGCCGTCTGGAAACCCGCCATACGGACGGTCCTGCGGTTCATTCCTGCAAACCGTCCGTGGATGTGCTCTTCCAATCCGCCGCCCGCTGTGGACTCCGCGGCGTCGTGGCGGTCGTTCTTACCGGCATGGGAGGCGACGGGGCGGATGGCGTGGCCTCCTTGAAAGCCGCTTTTCCCGCCTGGTGCATTGCTCAAAATGCCGAGACGTGCGCCGTCTACGGCATGCCCCAGGCCGTGGCGTCCCGGGGTCTGGACGACGAATCGCTCCCGCTGGGCGAAATCGGCCCCCGGCTCAACCGCATCTTCCGCGTGTCGCCTTGACCATGTTTGATTTTTCCAAAAGCGCCCACCATCTGCCGCTCCTCTCGCAATACGTGGCCGAGGCGTGCTGCATCCATCTCGGCGAGGAAAAACGCTACCTTTTCGAAGCACGCCTTGGAACGATCATCGGCGAATCGGGAGCGCGGGACATCCCCGATTTCGTGCGCCTCGCCAAGGCCGACACAACGGGCCGCCTGCGCGACAAGATCATCGACGCCATGACCACCCACGAAACCTACTGGTTCCGTGACGTGGGGCCCTGGGCATCCCTGGAGGAGGAGCTTTTGCCAAGTCTGGCGGCCGATCTCCGCAGCGGTAAAAAAAACCGCATCCGGATTCTTTGCGCCGCCTGCTCCTCGGGCCAGGAACCCTACTCGATCGCCCTGCTCTTGCACAAACTCGCCGCCAACGGTCGTCTGAACGGCGTCGAACCCTCCCAATTCGAAATTCTGGCCTTCGATGTCTCGCCGGGCACGTTGTTCCTCGCCGCCGCCGGCCGCTACAGCCAACTCGAAATCGCACGCGGACTTCCTGACTACTGGCGCGACAACTACTTCGACGCCACGCCTGGCAACACCTGGACCCTCCGCGAACCCGTCCGCCGCCTGGTTTCCTTCAAGCGCCGCAACCTGCAGGACCATCTTGACAACCTGGGCATGTTCGATCTCCTGCTGTGTCGCAACGTGGCCATTTACTTCAAGGAGGACTTCAAAATGGACCTCTTCTCGCGCCTCGCAAAAATCATCCATCCGGGAGGCCATCTTCTGCTGGGCGGCACCGAGTCGCTCTTCACCCACCAGGATGTGTTCGAACTTCAACGCATCCGCAACTCGATCTTCTACCGCCGCCGACCCATCGCCTGATCGCCAACAACCATGAGCGCGCCATCCAAATCCCAAGACGAGAACCAATCGCTGCAAAACTGGTTCGAAAGCCTCAACGCCCTCGCCCGCCGCATCGCGGGCAACATGGACAATTCCCTGCGTCAAATCGATGACATCAACATGCAGGTGCGCCTGCTGTCGTTCAACGCCCAGGTCCAGGCGGCCAAGGCGGGCGAGGCGGGGCGCACCTTTTCCGTGGTTGCCAACGAGATCGGGAACCTCTCGACAAAAACCGCCCGCGTGGCGGAGAGCCTCGCCGCCGAGACCCGTCAGGACATCAAGCAACTGGCCGAAATCAGCGACCGACTCGCCTCCGATGTGTCCGGCAACCGCTTCGTGGATCTCGCCCTCACCAACATCGACCTCATCGACCGCAATCTTTATGAACGCTCTTGCGACGTGCGCTGGTGGGCCACCGACCCCAGTGTGGTCGATGCCCTGTCGAAGCCGGACAGCCATTCGTTCCGTCATGCCAGCGACCGCCTGGGGGTGATCCTCAACGCCTACACGGTCTACTTCGACATCGTGCTCTGCGACCTGAACGGCACGGTTGTCGCCAACGGACGTCCCGACCGCTTCAAATCGGTCGGATCCAGCGTGCTGCACTGCGAGTGGTTTCAGCAGGCGCTGCAATCGCGCTCGGGCAATGATTTCGGGTTCCAGTCGGTCCACCCCTCCCCGCTTGTCTCGGGAAAAAACATTTTGGCGTATTCGTGTGGAGTCAGAACCGGCGGCGAGGCGGATGGCCAGCTGCTGGGCGTGCTTGGCATCCTTTTCAACTGGGAATCCCTCGCCCAGACAATCGTGGAATCGACCCCGATCGAATCGGTGGACAAGTCGTCCGTGCGGGTCTGCATCATCGACCGCAGCGGGAACATCCTCGCCGACACCCGCCACGAAATCCTCAACGACCGCCTCCCGCTCGAACCCCTCGCCCCCTTGATCCAGGCCCGCAAGGGCTTCCGGATCCACGAGTCCGCAGGCCAGCGCCAACTCCTCGCCCTCGCCACCGCACCGGGCTACGAAACCTACACCACGGGCTGGATCGGCCTCATCATCCAAAACCTTGAGAAGGCCTCGATGAAATCCCTGTGATCCACCCGCGCATTTCCCGATTGCACATCTCAACCATTCTCGACTAACTCTCCATCCGCCTCCCCGCCCGCTATGAAAATTCTTGCTGTCGACGACTCGATGCTTGTCCGCCGTATTGTGGCCTCCGCAGCCTCCGTGCTGGGTGCGGAATGCGTCGGCGCCGCCGACGGGGTGATCGCCCTCGGTCATCTGGAGCGCGACCCGGGGGGCTTCTCGCTCGTTTGCCTGGATTGGAACATGCCGAACATGAACGGCCTCGAACTCCTCACGCGCATCCGTGCCGCCGACAGCCTCAAGCACATACCCGTGCTCATGCTGACCACCGAGGGCAGCCAGCAATCGATCATCGCGGCCATCAAAGCCGGAGCGACCTCTTACATGACGAAGCCGTTTTTCGAAAAAGACCTCCAAGCCCGCATGCTCGACTGCCTGGGCATGGGCTTTGATTGATCATCATGCGACCCGCCCTCTGCGCCGTCTTTCTGGCCTTCGCGGCACACGCCACCGGCCAAACTCCGGTGATGGACGCTTGGAACACGATGGGCCTCCAAGAGCATGTGGGAAAAACAATCACTGTCCGCGGCAAGGTTCTTTCCACCGGGCGCACAGCCCATAACGGCATTCGCTTTTTGGATTTCACCGAGGACCGCGCCGCCGGCTTTGTCGGTGTGAT
>CAMCXK010000073.1 GCA_945883435.1 Chthoniobacter flavus
CCATGGAGCCGATCCTCTTGGAACGCGCCGCCAAGCACCTTCTGGAAGGGGATCCGAAGCTGGCAGCCGCGCTGGCCGTCCGGAGGCGATCCACATTTTGGAGCCGCCGGGTGCCGGAGATTTTTCTTCAATGGTCCTTGGTGGAAACCGCTGCGGATTTGTTGGGCGACTGCGCCGCGATCGCTGCCGAAATCAAAAAAGGCAAGTGGAGCTTGGGAGATTTGGTCTCCGCCTATGTCGGACGCTCCAAACCATGGATGGCGCTCGATACCAAGGCCCGCCACTTGGAAAGCCGTTGGGCGCGGTTCGACCTGCGAGGCTCCGAAACGGGGCCGGATTGGGAAAAGTTGATGGCAAAATGCCGCTCAAACTATTTGGGCACGCTCGACCTTTCAACGGAGGCCTACACGCAGGCCTTGGAGGCCGCCGGGTTCCATTGCGAAGGGGTTCCTCCACAATCCCAGATTTTCCGCGACCATGTGGCTCCGGCTGTGCGCTCCGGCAAGAAAACGGCCTACCTGCTTGTGGACGCTCTCCGCTACGAGATGGCGGTCGAAATGGTCGATGTTTTGGGCGGGGATTTCACTGTGGAGACCAGTCCAGTGATGGGTCAATTGCCCGGGATCACGCCGGTGGGCATGGCGGCCTTGATGCCGCAGGCTGAAAATGGAATGGCCTTGGAAAAGCATGGAGGAAAGCTGGTCGTGGCAGTCGCCGGCAACCGTTTGCCGGATCGTGCCGCCCGCTTGCAATGGCTCAAGGATAAATCTGGAGAAGATACTGCCAGCTTAAAGCTCGGGGATGTGGTCCGGTTGACACCCAAGAAAAAGGAGGCGCTCGCCTCGACACGCCTGCTGGTGGTGACTTCGCAGGAGATCGATCGGCTTGGCGAGGGGGAAAATGGCGACGAGGAAGCCCGCATCTACATGGAGGATGTGCTGGAAAAACTTCGGCGCGGAATCCGCAATCTCGCCACTCTCGGATTCGATGACATTATCGTGACGGCGGATCACGGATTCATTTTTGCCGAAGGCTTCGAAACAGGCCTCAAGATGGACGCCCCCGGTGGAGAGACGCTGGAATTGCACGCCCGATGCTGGGTCGGAAACGGTGGCAAAAATGCCGATGGATTTTTCCGGGTGGCCGCGAGCGGCTTGGAACTCGGTGGGGACTTGGAGTGTGCTTTGCCGCGCGGACTCGGAACCTTCAAAAACAAAGCGGGAGCCAAGGCCTATTTTCACGGCGGAGCCAGCCTGCAGGAACAGATTCTGCCCGTGGTGCGCCTGAACCGGAAAGCGGCAAAGGGCAAGAATGCCGCCACGGCACTCCAAGTTCAAATGCCCCGAAACAAGATCACGAACCGGTTTTTCTCCGTTACGCTCAGTTTGGAGGCCCAGGAAATGTTCGAGCCGGAGCCCAAACTCGTCGCACTCGAGTTGCTGGTCGGCAGGGAGATCGCCGGTCATGCCGCCGTGGCCTCGTATGGATTCGAAGAGGGGACCAAAGAGGTGTGTGTGAGACCGGGAGAGCCGAACTCCGTCACTCTCATGCTCTCGATGTCTCCCCCTCCAGAAAAAGTTTCGTTGCGCGTAATCGACAGCAAATCCGGAAACCCGCTCGCCACTCTCAAGGATATTCCCGTCAACCTAGCCCTCTAAATTCCATACCATGACCACCGATACCCTCGACCGCAAACTCTCGGATGCCTTCTCGGGCCGAGTCGTCCGCAAGGACCTCGTTCGGAAAATCAAAGTCGGCGCCAATGTGCCGGTCTTCGTTCTCGAATACCTGCTCGGAAAATACTGCGCCACGGACGACGAGGCAGCCATCGAGGCCGGTCTTCGGGTCGTCAACAACACACTGGCCGAAAGTTTTATCCGCTCGGAAGAAGGCAACAAGGCCCAGGCTCTCGTGAAGGAAAAAGAGCGCCACACTTTTATCGACAAGGTCGGAGTGCGTTACTTGCAGGATGACGACAAGTATTGGGCCCAGTGTTTGAATTTCGGCAGCAAGCATGTGCACATCCCCGAGAGGTTTGTCCGGGAGTATGACCGCCTGCTCATGGGAGGCGTGTGGGCCGAAGTCGAAATCCGGCACCAATACGACGAGGAGGCCAAGGGAAAAAAGAGCCCGTTCTGGATCGAGAAACTTTCGCCCGTCCAATTGGCGTCCTTCAATCTGGATTCCTACCGCGCGGGGCGCGCCGCCTTTGGCACGGAGGAGTGGATCGATGTGCTGATACGCTCCATCGGGATGGAGCCCTCCCATTTTTCCAGAAGGCTGAAACTCCTTTTCCTGCTTCGTCTCGTGCCTCTTTGCGAGTCCAACTACAATCTTGTCGAGTTGGGACCGCGCGGCACGGGAAAATCCTACGGATTCCAGGAACTCAGCCCCTACGCGATTCTTTTGACTGGTCCCACCACCGTTGCAAATTTGTTTTACAACATCTCCAGCGGAAAAATCGGCCTCGTGGGATTGTGGGATGCCGTGGCCTTCGATGAAGTTGCCGACCTCGCCAACATGCCCAAGGAGGTGGTGACCACGCTAAAAACCTACTGTGAATCGGGCACCTTTGCCCGAGGCAAGGATTCGCTCACTGGCAAGGCCTCGATCGCGATGTTTGGAAATACGAACCAGCCGGTCGAAACCATGGTTCGGTCTTCGCATCTCTTCATTTCCATGCCGGAAATCATTAGGGAGGATATGGCGTTTCTCGACCGCATCCACCACTACATCCCCGGCTGGGAGATTCCAAAAATGCGAATCGAATACTTCACAGACCACTACGGTTTTGTGGTGGACTACCTCGCCGAGGCGCTTCGCGAGCTGCGAAAGCATACTTTCACCGACGCGTGCGACCGGTATTTTTCCTTCGGCTCGCATCTCAACGCCCGGGATGTGAAAGCCGTGCGCAAAACGGTTTCGGGCTTGGTCAAGCTGCTCTATCCCCACGGGGAATTCACCAAAGATGAAATCGCCGAACTCTTGGATGTGGCGATGGAGGGCCGCCGCCGAGTGAAGGAACAACTCAAAAAAATGGGCTCCTTCGAATACCACCAAACTTCGTTCTCCTACCGGGATGTCCAAACCACCGAGGAAAGATTTGTCGGAGTTCCCGAAGAGGGAGGCAGAAACCTTATTGCAACTGATCCTCTCGCTCCGGGATCGGTCTACGCCGCTTCGGTAAACGACGAGGGAAAAGTGGGCCTGTATCGCATCGAGGTCGGAACTGCGGCTGGCACCGGCAAGCTCAAGCATGCGGGCGGGGCCAATTCCTCCATGAAGGAATCCATCACAAGGGCATTCGGATTTTTACAGGGCCACAAGGTAGGCCTCGGCATCGCAAGCGCCTTTGACACAACGGACTTTCATGTCGAAGCCATTGATCTGCTCACGAACCGGATCAGTTGCGAAGCCGGAATCGCCGTCCTCGTTGCGATCATTTCCGCTTTGAAAAAAGCCCCCGTCCAACCCGGCATGGTGATCCTTGGAGACTTGAGTATCCAAGGAAACATCAAAGAAGTCGGATCACTCTCCGAGCCTCTCCAAGTGGCCATGGAAAACGGAGCACGCAAGGCCTTGATCCCTCTCGGCAACAAACGAAACTTCCTCGAGGTGTCTGGAGACATAGCAGAAAAAGTCGACCCGATTTTCTTCTCCGACCCACAAATGGCCGGCGCGAAAGCTCTGGGGATTATTTGAGAGGTAGCCACCCCCCCCAATGCCCTATCTGGCTCGATATTTGCAAGAGGCGTTTGAGCAGAATTGCCCGAGGGGGTGGCAGAGATGCATTGCATGTAACGAGTAGCGAGTAAAGAGTAACGGGTCCAGTGGCGGAGGGCAGAACCCAGTGCTGCAGGAGGTGGCGACGGGACGGAGGATTTGGGTGGAGTTGGCTTCGAGTGGTTCCATTTTTAAAAAAAATCTTGCAGTTGCAACATCCATACAACAGATTAACTGCATGAAAATGATAGCCACGCGTGATCTCGCCGCGAAATCCGGTTTCGTCATGAAGGAACTCGAAGCGGAGGGAATTTTGGTCGTAACGAAGGACGGGAAACCTCGTTCGATTCTGATTCCGACCTCTGACGAGACCCTGGTTGAGGACCTTCGGGACTGCATGTATGCGAGAGCTTCCCGCTTGCTGGGCAAGGCGCAAATCGAGTCCCTCGCAAAGGGCTTGGACTATTTGTCGCCTGATGACATTGACCAGGAAATAAAAGCCACGCGGTTGTCCCGCAAGAGATGAGAATTTGGGTTTTCGATACCAATGTGATTGTGTCCGCGCACCTTTCCCCTTTCGGTGTGCCTGCCAGGTTGCTCTGCGAGATTTATGCGCGGCGTTTGAGGATGGCTTATGATTTTCGAATTCTTGCCGAATACCGGGAGGTTCTTGGGCGGAAGAAGTTTGGCATTTCCTCGCTGGCAGTGAGCGGGTTCTTGCAGGTCGTTGAAGATCAACATCTCGCAAATCCCGTCCCTCTCAAAAGAAGTCTACCGGATCCTGACGACCTGATTTTTCTGGAGGTGGCGCATGCCACGAGCGATCGGGTTCTTGTGACGGGAAACACCAAGCATTACCCGCAAAAATGTCGTGGAGTTGTTCAAGTTTTGACGCCGGCCGAGGCCTGGTCGCTTCTTTTAGAATGATCCCGGTGGTGCTGACCGCACCGTTGTGGGGATATTGAGGGAGGGGGAGTTGCGTGTGGCGGGTGGCGGGTGGGTGGGAACGTCAACGTCCCCGTTGGCAATGATGCCCCCGAGGGGCCGAGGAGGACCTCGGCGTTCCTATGCGCTCCGAACACATCCTCGTCGAAACAGGTTCCCTGTTCCGCTACTCAAGCAAACCCACCTCGCTGACATATGGACAAATGGCAATAAGTCCATTGATTGATTTACCCTAGGATTGGCTATGCAAAACCACGCCCCATTCCAAGTAACTGCACTTCATGGGAGCCGTGTCTTTTGATATCGAAACGGCGGAATTTTAGTTGCAAATGCTATAACATTAATTTTAATGTCCTAAAAAAGACGCATGCCCATTGTCTCGCAAGTTCAGAAAATGAAAGCCCTCGGCCGCCGCACTCCGGTGGTGCGGGCATCGGATGCCGTGCGGGCGGGGATACCGAGGACTTCGCTTGTGCGGCTGACGGAGTCGGGCGTGGTGGAGCGGGTGGGGCGCGGACTTTACCGTCTGGCGGAGGGCGAGGGCTATGAACATCCGGATTTGGTCGAAGCGGCGGTGCGCGTTCCCAAGGGCGTGGTGGTGCTCCTGAGCGCGCTGGTTTTCCATGGCATCGGGACACAAACCGCACGGCAAGTGTGGATGCAGCTTCCGGCGAATTATCCGACACCAAAGATCGGGCATCCGCCGCTGCGGATCGTTCGCAGCCGCAAGCCGGAGGCTTTCACGCTGGGTGTCGAGACGCATCGGATCGCCGGCCACGCGGTGCGGATCACGGACCCGGAGCGCACGATTGTGGATTGCTTCCGCCACCGGGGAACGGTGACGCTGGAAGTGTGTCTGGAGGCTCTGCGCGAGAGGCTGCGCAATCGGCGGCAATGCCTGACGGTGCTTGAAAATTACGCCCGCAAGCTGGGAGCCTGGCGCGTGATGAAGCCGTATCTGGAGGCGCTGTCATGAAGAATGTGGCGGCCTCCGTGCGGGCGCGGTTGTCGAACTTGGCGAGGGAAACGGGAGTCCCTCTGGCGGCGTTGATGGAGCGTTTCGCGCTGGGGCGTTTGCTTTGGAGGTTGAGCCGGAGCGCTTCGGTGGCTCGTTTCATTTTAAAGGGGGCGCAGTTATTTACGCTTTGGGCGGAGGCGCCGCACCGTCCCACGCGCGATGTGGATTTGTTGGGAACGGGAGAGGCTTCGCCGGAGAGCTTGAAGGTGTTTTTTGAGGCGCTTCTGGATGGCCCGGTCGAACCAGCGGATGGTTTGGTATGGGGGAAGGTGGAGGCGGCTCCGATCCGTGAGGACCAGCAATATCAGGGTGTGAGGGTGGTCACGCATGCCACGCTCGCGGGGGCGGTGGTGCGGGTGCAGATCGATGTGGGATTTGGAGATGCCGTCACCCCGGAACCAATGGAGGTGGAGTGGCGGGAGGTGCTTGGTTTTCCCGAGGCGCGGCTTTTGGCGTATCCGCCGGAGACGGTGATCGCCGAGAAACTGGAAGCCGCCACGGTGCTTGGTTTGGCAAACAGCCGGATGAAGGATTTCTTCGATCTGGATTGGCTGTGCCGCCACAGGGTTTTCGATCTCGCGATTCTGCGGGAAGCCGTCCGCAATACCTTTGCGCGGCGTGGCACATCGATGCCGAAGGGAATCCCTGTGGCGCTCACGCCGGAATTTGCAAGCGATCCGGGCAAGCTCACGCAGTGGTCCGCATTTTTGAGGAAGAACGATCTTAAAGCGGATTCACTTGGTGCAGTGATCCAGCGGTTGGCCGAATTTCTCGCGCCGGTTCTGGGAGATGAGGAAACCGGATGTCAGTGGAAACCGGGCCAAAAATGGCACGATCGGTTCAACGGACCTCGCATCCCGTAAAAATGATCGCTGTTCACCAAGTTGTCGCTGCTTTGCCGCGCGAAAGGCGGCAGAAGTTTTTCCCCATGCCCGAACTGGCTCGATATTTGCAGGAGGCGTTTGAGCGGAATTGCCCGAGGGGGTGCAGGAGCGCCAACGTCCTCGTTGGCAATGATGCCCACCGAGGGCCGAGGAGGACTCGGCGTTCCCATGCGCTCGGCGAGCCTCGTCGAAACAGGTTCCCTGTTCTGCCACACCCGCAAACCATCCCCGCTGACCTATGGACAAATGACAATAAGTCCATAGGTTGATTAACTGCTCATTCCAGAATTCAAGCGGCTTGGCAGATCGGACCCGCTCAGGCCAAAGCAAGCTTCTGGGGGCGGACGCTGAGGAGTTCGTTTTTCCGCAGGGATTCGATTTGCGAGTCGCGGGCGGTCACCACGGGCGGTAAAAAAAACGCGGCCCCCGTTTGTTGGGGGCCGCGTCATGAGTGGCTGCCTGGTTACTTGTTGCAACCCGTGCAGTCGGCGCATTTGTCTTTGCAGCAGGCGGCGCAATCCTGGTTCTTACAGCAGGTCGGGCAACTCTTGCCCGCCGCTTGAACCGAACCGGCCGCCGCCACGAGGGCAATTGCCAAGGCTGTGATCAGTGATTTCATGATGATTATCCTTTTTTAAAATGGAGATTGGTTTCACCCGGCCGTAATGGAAGGGTCTATCGCGGAATGGGCATTAAGCTCGCGGAGGCGGAGGGCGGGGGATTTGGTTCCAGGAATCGGCCACGAGGTGCGCCGGTTTGCCAAAGTCGGCAGACTCCGCGAAGCGGCGCGGGGCGGTGGATTCCGAAGGCAACACGGCGAAGAGACTGGTTGCTCCGGCAGGGCAGGCCTCGCACCCGCAATGGTCCCCTTGATCGTGGAGTGGGACGGCTTGAGGAGATGGTTGGCAACAGCAGGGCTCGCTTTCCGCGGTATGCAACGCCTCCGGCACAGCCAAGATCGGCGTTGATCCATTCAACGCTCCCAAAAGCACGGCCACCTGTAGGGTCTGCACCAGCATACAACCCAACCTCGCATGGAGATCCGTTCCGCGCAAACGGGCGCCGCGGATTTTGGAAGACGATTATCGGCTGACGAGCGCAGCGAAGGCCAAGTGGCGACCCGTGCGGCCCTTTTCGATGCGGTAGGAATAATAGCGTTGAAGATTGGTTGCCGTGGAGGCTGGCGGAGCGATGCAGTCGTGGACTCCACAAGCAATGGCTTGGGAAAGAATCTCAGCCGCGAAATCGATCTCGTAGTCGGGAGGTCCGATGCACGGGCTGATTTGCAGCACCAGATCGGCCGGACAAGCTCCACAGCGTGTGCACAGGGACTCGATGGTCCTTGTCACGATCCCCAAGGCGGTGCCCTGACGCCCCGAGTGGGCCAAGGCAATCCCGCGTCCGAGCCTGTCGACGATGAAAACGGCTGCGCAATCGGCCACGTGGATTCCCAGAACCCGATGACGGGTGGTTGTCACCAGGGCATCCGCTTCACAGGCGGAGGAGAAGTTGGCATCGTCGCAAGCGAGCACCCTGTCCCCGTGGACTTGGGTTACCGTGGCCAGCGGCATCCCGGCCAAGCCGCAGTTGTCCAAGGCGGCACGGTGCCCGGCCGCCAAACGGCTCAGGGCCTCGTTCCTCTCGACCGCCACATCGACCGATGGATCGCGGAGGACGAACCCACCGACCAGTCCCGGAACCCCTTCCAGCGCGGGAAAACGCTCGACTGCCGGCGGCATCAACGTCCAGCGGATGCGGCCTTTTTGGAGGGAGCGGGAGTGGGCGAGGGGGCCAGAACGGCTTTTACCGGGTCGTGCTTGCGATACACGCGGGGAAGCTTCGCTTGCGGGCGCTCGGGGTCGTTCAAAATCCGGAACCGCTTGGCTTGCGGGCCGGTGAGCGGATCGTCGAAGATATCTTGGAAGCGGGTGTCCAAAGACAGCGTGCGGTCGTATTCCGCCAATCCGATGATGTAGCTGTAGTAGGCTTGGAGGAGGAACGTCTGGGATTGCAGCAGCGAGGTTTGCTGGTTGAGAACATCAAGCTGGGTGCCCGCGCCCGCGTCGAGGCGTTCCTGGGCGAGCCGGAGGGCCTCGACGCCTTGGACCACACTGGCCTCTTGGCTGTCGACGGTTTCCTGGGCTTCCAATAGATTTGAGATCGCCTGCTGGACTTCCAGAATGACTTCGCGAACACCGTTGTCGTAGTTGATTTTCGCCTCTTGCATGCGGGCCTTTGCGGTTTTGACATTGCCGTAGGTGAGCAATCCGTCCCAGACGGCCCAGGATCCGGAGACTCCGATAAACCAGCCGCTCACGAGATCGCCGAGATTGGTGGTGAGAAGATCGCTTTCGTTCGTTTGGGTGGCCCGCGCCTGGATTTTCGGCAGGTAGCCGGAAATTTGTTTCGTGATGTTGGCGGCTTCCGAGAGGATGAGCTGGCGCTGGGCCTTGAGCGCGGGATTGCGGCTTACAGCCGTGCGAATCGAGTCGTCCGGATTGAATGTGCGCGGGGCGTAGTCAAGCTTGCCGACGATGTTGAATGGCACTTCGCTCGGTGCTCCGGTCGGATAATCCATGCCGAGGAGGCGAACGAGTTTGAACATGGAAATGCGATACGCATTTTGGGCTTGGATGAGCGGGGGCTTGGCGTTGGCAAGTGCCACTTCGGCTTGAAGCACATTGAAGCGGGGCACAGTGCCTGCCTCATAGCGGTTTTGCTGGTCTTTCAGCTGCTCGGTCAGCAAATCGACCGACTGCTGGTTGGCGATGATCAAGGCGCGGTTGAGAACCACCTCGAAAAAATTGGTTTTCACCTCGCGAATGACGCGGTCGATAATAGCCCGCAGCTCGTAGTAAGCCGATGTCTCAAGGGCCAGCGCGGCCCTCATCCCGGAAACAACCTCCCCGCCGTCATAGATGAGTTGCTTGAAGCCGATATCGATGTCCCACGCCTGATCATTGACATTGGCCCCGCCGAAATTGACCAGATCGACATCCCGTGAGGTGTAGCCGTAGTCGGATGTGACGACAACCTGCGGGAGCAGTTGCGAGCGAACGCTGATGAACTGCCCGGACGTCACACTCAATCGCTGGACAGCCGCGAGAATCTCCGGGTTTTTTTTCAAACCGGTTTCAATGGCTTGGTAAATTGTCAGGTCGGGAACTTTCGGGTTGTGTTGTTTGGCGATAAGTTCGTCCAGTTGGCGGTAGAAATCCGTGCGGGCCATTTTCTTCTTCATCGCTTCCTGCTCGCTGGCTTTCAGAGTCGGAGTCTCAGGCGAGGTGGAGAGCGCCTCGGGGGATTGGGCGGGAACCGGCGGCGGGACCATTCCCTCGACCGGAAGTTGGTCCGGAAGGGGAGGAGGAGTTGGCATGGCGGGGACTGGCAATGGCATCGTGCCATCCGGCAAAGGGGTGGCTGAAGGGGACGGCTCCGCCGGAATGCTGGGCATCGGAAGTGGAGTGAATTGGGGGAGTGGAGGAGGGGTTGGCAAACTCTCCGGGGCGCTCTGAGCTTGGACCACCCGGGCCAGTGCGCACACCAGCACGGGTAAAATGAGGAATTTCTTGATCATGGAAAATGTAAACATCCGCGATCTTAAACGGAAGATGCCCGATAAAAAGAAAATCGTTCGACTTTCCCCGTCATTCTGCCAGTGAGATCGGGCGGATTCTGTCAGGCAGGAAAAGGGCGGCTTTGATGTCCAGCAGGCCGTTGCTCACTCGCGCCCGCACACCCAATGGCATCGCGCAACCGCCACCAAGGCATTTCAGAACCCGCCGCTCGGCGAGAACACACTCCGCGGTGGGAGGGTGGTGGATAGACGATAACAACTGGCGAATTTCGTGATTCGACCCGAGACACTCGATGCCAATGGCCCCCTGTCCCGGTGCGGGAAGCATTTCTTCGATCCGCGTCACATGGAGTTCCCGAGGGATTGTGGCCGCGCCCAAGCGCTGGATGGCGGCGGCGGCCACCACCAGAGCATCCCACGCGGCAGTGACGCGGAGTTTTTCCAGGCGGGTGTCGATATTGCCGCGTATGTCCACAACTTGAAAATCCCGCCGCAAGTGCAAAAGCTGGTTTCGGCGGCGCGGGCTGGATGTGGCCACCGTGGCTCGCGGGGGAAGTTCGCGCCAGCCGCCGGGCAGCTTCGAGACAAGACAGTCGCCTTCGTCAGCCCGCTCGGGGATCGCCGCCAGAACCAATCCCGGAGGCAAATCCACTGGCAGGTCTTTCAAGCTGTGAACGGCGGCATCGATTGATCCATCCAGAAGCGCGGCTTCGAGTTCCTTGGTGAACAGGCCCTTTGTGAGCGGGCCCGGCGAGGCCAGATTGGCATCGAGATGGATGTCTCCGCTGGTTTGGACAATCACCGGATCGATGGCCAAGCCAGGGTGCAGTGTCGTCAAGCGCGTGGCCACCTCGCTGGTTTGCGCCAATGCGAGGCGGCTGCCACGGGTTCCGAGGCGGAGTGTCTTCACCGTGCGTGCGCCGGGTGGCGGTGGAGCCACTCCAGAAAATCAATCACATGGCCCTCGATCAAATCCTCGCATCGACGCACCTCGGCTTGGCGGATTTCGACAGACTGCCGGGCGATTTCCTCGATCGAATCCATATCGTAAAGGTGGACGTCCGGAAGCCCTGCCACAGCCGGAGCCACGTTGCGCGGAACAGCAAGGTCGATGATGAAAAGCGGTTGGCCGTTTCGCTTGCGCAGCGGGGATGCCAGTTTTTCAGGGGTGACGATTGGTTGTGGTGCGGAGGTGGAGCAGATCAAGACATCCACTCCGTCCAAAGCGGCCGACCAGTTTGAAAAGTCCACGATTTGCCCGCCGATATCGCAGGCGATGGCCGCCGCCCGTTCGAAGGTCCGATTGGCCACCACAATGGTTTCAACGCCCCGGGAAACGAGACTCCGCGCCACCCGCTCGCTGGTATCGCCCGCTCCGAGCAACATGGCTTTGCGCCCGCCGAGGTTTCCGAAAATGCGGGCGGCGAGTTCGACTGCGACAGAACCGACCGAGGTGGCTCCACGCGTGATGTCGGTCTGGCTGCGGACCTCCTTGGCGACATGAAAGCAGTTTTGAAAAAGCTTGTTCAACGGCGGATTGGTGGCTCCCAGCCGGGCCGCGTCTTGATAAGCCAGCTTGATCTGGCCGAGGATTTCGGTCTCCCCCAGCACCATCGAGTCGAGGCCGCAAGCCACTCGGAACAGATGCTGGACCCCGGCTTTCGAGTCCATCATCCGGAAGGGGGCTTCGACGGAACCCGAGCGCCGGGTCAGGTAGGCCAGGATGGCGTGGAACGTCTGCCGCGGCGTTGGTCCGGATGCGTAGAATTCCACCCGGTTGCAGGTCGATACGACCACAACCCCCTCGACCCCTTCGATCTGCCGGAGTTCGGCAAAGGTTTCTTCCAACTCGGCTTCTCCAATCGCAAATTTCTCGCGCAACTCGATGGAGGCCTCGCGATGGGTGAGGCCGGCGCAAAAAATCGTCATCCCTCGCCGATCAGGAATTCCGGGAATACAGGGGATCCGATCAAGTCCGTGGTCACCCCTTGTTGTTGCGCTGTGGCGGTCACGGGAGTGCAGAAAATTTTGAAATTGAACAGAAAACCGGCCCGGAAATTCCTCAGACCCGCATTCGAAAGGGCTGTCATTCAGCAACCATGATCTCATCGGTCGGCATATTCAATCCCGCAGTCGAATTCGGGGCGTCGCAGTCCCACCGCACGGACTAAAACGAAATGTTCATGCTTGTCGTGAACCGGGTTTGCATGTCGGTGTTGGTGGCTTGGCCCGTGGAGAGCGTGAACGTGTTCTGCCAGGCCAACCACTCGCGAATGCGCCAGTAAAGCGAGGCATTCGCCAGCCAGTAGTCCTCCGGACCCTCGATGACTCCGGTCAACTTCT
>CAMCXK010000074.1 GCA_945883435.1 Chthoniobacter flavus
AGCCTGAACCGGCTCTCGAGCGGATTCCGTATCAACTCGTCCTTCGACGACGCCGGCGGTCTCGCCGTGTCGATGAAGATGAGCGCCGCCATCCGCCGCACCGACGCCGCCTCGGCCAACGTGGGCAACTCGATCTCGTTCCTTCAAACCCAGGACGGAGTTCTCAAGAGCGCCGACAAGGTTCTCAGCCGCATGAGCGAGCTGGCAACCCTCGCCCTCGACGTGACCAAGACCACCACCGACCTCTCGCTTTATCAGCGCGAATTCAACGTCCTCCGTGAAGAGTTGACCGCGATGGAAACCGAGAAGTTCAACGGCATCGCCCTCTTCGGAGCCGGCGAGAACGCCTTGACGGTGGTGACCTCCGAGGATGGCACAACCCAGACGGTGGGCATCTCGCAAACCGATCTCAACGGCATCAACACGACCTACGCGGCCAGCGACATCAGCTCCTACACGGGAGCCCAAGCGGCGGTGACAACGGTGACCGCGGCGATCGAGAGCCTGGCGCAGCGCCGGGCGCAGAATGGCGCCGAGCAAAGCCGCCTGAGCTACTCGCTCGACATGCTGAAGGTGAACAAAACCAACCTGGAAGCAGCCAACAGCCGCATC
This sequence comes from Chthoniobacter flavus, assembly GCA_945883435.1. Classification (GTDB taxonomy): domain Bacteria; phylum Verrucomicrobiota; class Verrucomicrobiia; order Chthoniobacterales; family Terrimicrobiaceae; genus UBA967. Next base: position 613 of record CAMCXK010000074.1, read on the forward strand.
ATCGATGTGGACGTGGCCTCCGAGAGCACCCAACTGGCCCGCTACAACATCCTGCAGCAAGCCGGCACGGCGATGCTCGCCCAGGCCAACCAATCGACCCAGTCGATCCTGCGCCTCATCAGCTAACATTTGTCGGGGCGGATGAAGTGTAGTCACAACATCCGCCCGATCCCCCAAAGTTTCATTTCAACTGAGTAGCCTATGTAACACACCCGCCCGCCGAACCCAGCGCATCCACCAAGGAGGCCAATTTCCCCCACTTTTATTTCAAATTGCCTTCTTCGCGCGAAATTCGGCACCCCATGCACATTTTTGGGAATAATTCCCATCAGGGTGAGGTCGAACACCCGGTCAAAGCGGCCCGAAGGCAGAGCGGAATCTGCAATCAAATCAAAGGAATAGTGATATGATCAGCATTAATACCAACTCGGCGTCCTCCATTGCGGCGCTCAACCTCGGCAACACCAACACGCGACTCCAGTCCAGCCTCAACAGGCTGTCTAGCGGATTGCGTATCAACTCCTCACTGGACGACGCGGGCGGCCTCGCTGTGTCTATGAAGATGAGTTCTGCAATCCGGCGAACTGACGCCGCCAGTGCGAACGTCGGCAACGCCTTGTCGCTTCTTCAAACCCAGGATGGAGTTCTCAAAACGGCCGATAAAGTCCTGACCCGCATGAGCGAGTTGGCAACGCTGGCCTTGGACGTGACAAAAACAACGAGCGACCTCTCTCTTTATCAAGATGAGTTTGATGTTCTTGCTGAGCAACTCAACAGCATGACGACCCAGCAGTTCAACGGGATCGATTTATTTGAGGCTGGCGGAGGCACGCTCACCGTGCGCACTTCCGAAGATGGAAGCCAAACAGTGAATATCACAACGTCTGACTTGGATTCCATCTACAGCGACGTCAATCCGTTGAGCATTACATCAAACACGGGCGCAGCGGCCGCGATTTCCACGATTACCTCTGCGATCGAAACCCTGGCCGCACAACGTGCCACAAACGGATCGGAGCAGTCCCGCTTGAGTTTCGCCTCCGATATGCTTGCGGTCAACAAAACCAATCTCGAAGCCGCCAACAGCCGCATCATCGATGTGGACGTGGCCAAGGAAAGCTCCGAATTGGCCAAAGCAAATATTTTACAACAAGCTGGCACGGCAATGCTTGCCCAAGCCAACCAGACCACGCAATCCGTCCTCCGACTTTTACTCTAATCCAACACGCTCACCGGGAGGAGTTCCATCCTCCTCCCTCGAGCCCAACCACTTTCTGATGATCTAGACCGATCCTTGAAAAAACATACTGTATGAAATCCATACAGGCCCGACTGCCTGATTGATCCTCGACTTTCTGATCCTATCCCAACCCCTTTCGGACAATTTTGTCCAACAGTGAGGTCGAACACTGAACCAAACCGGCCCGTCCGTAGCGCGGAAGCTGCACTTAGTAGCAAGGAATAATCCAATGATCAGCATCAACACCAACTCGGCGTCCACTATTGCGGCGCTGAATCTGAGCAATACCAACACGAATCTGCAACGCAGCCTGAACAGGCTGTCCAGCGGATTTCGAATCAACTCCTCTCTGGACGACGCCGGTGGCTTGGCCGTCTCCATGAAAATGAGCGCCGCCATCCGCCGCACGGATGCTGCCTCCGCCAATGTCGGCAATGCCTTGTCGTTTCTCCAAACGCAGGACGGCGTTCTCAAAACGGCCGATAAGGTCCTCAGCCGCATGAGCGAATTGGCTTCTTTGGCCTTGGATGTTACCAAAACCACGGGTGACTTGTCGCTTTACCAAGACGAGTTTGACGTTCTGGCGGACCAACTTGACAGCATGACTACCCAGCAGTTCAACGGGATCGACCTCTTTGCCAATGGCGGCGGATCGCTCACTGTTCGCACCTCCGAAGATGGATCCCAAACAGTTTCTATCACCACGTCCGACTTGAAAGGACTCTACAACGCCGTTGATCCGCTATCGATTGCTTCCAATACAGGTGCAGCGGCCGCGATTTCCACGATCACAGCTGCGATCGAAACCCTTGCTGGTCAACGTGCCACCAATGGCTCCGAGCAATCCCGCCTCACATTTGCGGCCGACATGCTCTCGGTGAACAAGACCAACCTCGAAGCAGCCAACAGCCGCATCATCGATGTGGACGTGGCCAAAGAGAGCTCGGAACTCGCTCGCTTCAACATCCTGCAGCAAGCCGGCACTGCCATGCTTGCCCAGGCCAACCAAGCCACACAATCCGTGCTGCGTCTGCTCCTCTGAGGATTCTAACAACCCATTTTGGGCAAGGATGCCCGAAAAGTGTGGCCGGACACTTTATTAAAACCGGTCCGCCCGCGGCACGGACGCCGCAACTTAATCAAGGAATACTATGATCAGTATCAATACCAATTCGGCCTCTACAGTGGCCGCTTACAACCTCGACAAAACCAACAGCAATCTGCAACGCAGCCTGAATCGGCTGTCGAGCGGACTGCGCATCAACTCCTCGGCTGACGATGCCGGTGGACTCGCCGTCTCCATGAAACTCAGCGCTGCCATCCGCCGCACGGACGCGGCCAGCGCAAACGTCGGAAACGCGCTGTCCTTCCTGCAAACTCAAGACGGGGTTTTGCGCAATGCCGACTCCATCATCACCCGCCTTTCGGAACTCTCCGCGCTGGCGACCGACGTCACGAAAACCACCAACGACTTGGCCCTCTATCAAACCGAGGCCGATGAGTTGATCTCGGCTCTTGATGACCTCACATCCGAGGAATTTAATGGTCAAGCTCTTTTTGGTGGCGGAACGCTAACTGTTTACACCTCTGAAGATGCTGGCCAATCTGTCTCCATCGACCAAGCCGCTTTGGCTACGATTTATGGCGACTTGAATGGTCTGGACATCTCCTCAAACACCGCTGCAGCCGCTGCTGTTAGCACCGTAACCGCGGCAATCGAAGACCTCGCCACACTGCGTGCCACCAATGGATCCCAACAATCCCGTCTGAGCTTCGCCTCCGACATGCTTGCGGTGAACAAGACCAACCTCGAAGCTGCCAACAGCCGCATCATCGATGTGGACGTGGCAACGGAAAGTTCACAACTCGCCCGCTGGAGCATTCTCCAACAAGCCGGTGTGGCAATGCTTGCCCAAGCCAATCAAAGCCAGGAGTCGATCGTTCGTCTCCTCTCCTGATCCGGGCCGAAACAACCCATCAACAAGGGCCTTCCGAGAGGAAGGCCCTTTGTGTTGGCCCAAAGAATTCAAGAAATGAGAAGGGAGCGGATTTCGGCTTGCTGGCGGGCGCTGAATTGGCTATGCATGACATCAATGAAAACAACCCTCCTGATTGGTTTGCTCAGCATGGCTGCGACATTGGTTGGCCATGCGGACATCCAAGCTCCGCCAGCTTCGGATCAAGGCCCCACGCGGAAGCTCGGACGAAGCATTGCCAACTTGGCTTACAGTGCTTCGGAAATTCCTTTTCAATGGTCCGCAGTGAATGATGCCGAAGGAAATGCGGCCGCCTTCAGCTACGGACTCGTGCGAGGAACCGGACGCACTCTGGCGCGGATCGGCTATGGACTTTATGAACTCGCCCTCTTTCCATTCCCGATGCAGAAGGGCACCTATTACCCTCCGTATCGCAGCGATATTCCATGGATCAACTCGGGCTATTCCGAGTTCCCGCCGGAGTTGGGATTTGAAACCCGCTATGACTACGGCCGGATTTACCCGGATTTGTAAACGCTCGCTGTCCGCCTTGCATGGCACTGGTGCCATTTGAGTGGACGGGTCGATTTCTCATGATTTCCCTGACCGTTCCCGTCTTCAACGAGAAAGACGCCCTTCAGCCATTGTTTGAGAAGGTCCATCGTGTGATGAGCCGGGAATTTCCGGGTCGCTGGGAAATCATCTTTGTCAACGACGGCAGCCACGACGGCAGCGCGGACCTTCTGGACGGGCTTGCCCATGCGCATCCCGAGGTCAAGGTGGTTCACTTTCGGCGGAATTTCGGCCAAACGGCCGCAATGATGGCGGGTTTCGATTTTGCCGGAGGCGGAATTATCATTCCCTTGGATGGCGACGGGCAAAACGATCCCGAGGATATTCCGCGTTTGGTGGCGAAGCTCGGTGAGGGATTCGACGTCTGCTCCGGGTGGCGCAAAGACCGTCAGGACAATGCCCTTCAACGCAACATCCCCAGCATTTTTGCCAACAAACTCATCTCGACCGTCTCGGGGGTGCGCCTGCACGATTTTGGTTGCTCGCTCAAAGCCTACCGCGCCGAAGTCATCAAGGGCGTCCGCCTGTATGGCGAGATGCACCGCTTTTTGCCGATCTATGCCAAGTGGCATGGCGCGCGCATCACGGAAATTCCGGTAAACCACCATGCGCGAACAACCGGGCACTCGAAATATGGATTGGAGCGGGTGCTGAAAGTCCTCATGGACCTCATGACCGTGCGCTTCTTGGACCGCTACATGCTGAAGCCGATGTATCTGTTCGGATTTTGGGGATTCCTGTTTTTCATGGCTGCTTTTGGCTTCGGCGCTTGGGCGGTTTACATGCGCTTTTTAGGCTACTTTTTCACTGGCACCCCGCTGCCGATGATGGCGGTGTTTTCGTTCATGACCGGAGTGATTTGTGTCTTGATGGGCTTGCTGGCTGAAATGACCACACGTACTTTCCACGAATCCCAAAACAAGGACATCTACCTTGTCCGGGAAACGCGCAACTTGCCCCGCGCCACGACCTGATGTGCGGAATCGCCGGATTCCTCGGCCAAGGCGGGCGTGGCGACATCGAGCGCATGACCGCGCGCCTGCATCACCGGGGACCGGACGCCGGGGGCTTTTTTGAAAAGCCCGGGTTGTTTCTCGGGCACCGCCGGTTGTCGATTGTCGATCTCGCGGGCGGCGCGCAGCCAATGGTCTCCGCGGACGGGCGGGACGTGCTGGTCTTCAATGGCGAAATTTACAACCACCGCGAGATTCGTCGGGAGTTGATCGAATGCGGTCGCGTCTTTTCAACCGACCATTCCGACACCGAGGTGCTTTTGCAGGGTTGGCAGGAATGGCAATACGACCTGTTGCCACGGTTGAATGGCATGTGGGCGTTTGCGCTTTACCGGGCAGGCGCCGGGGAACTGGTGCTGGCGCGGGATCGATTCGGGAAAAAGCCCCTGTATTACTTTGCGCGGGGTGGAACCTTTGCGTTTGCCTCGGAGTTGACCGCTCTGCTCGAGCATCCGCAGGCCCCGCGCAGTGAATCCGCGCTGGCGCGGGTGAAGTTTCTCGCCCATGCCTTGCTACCCGCGCCCCACACGCCTGTCGAGGGAGTGTGGAAGCTGCCCGCTGGGCATCATCTCACGATCACGGCGGATAGTGTGCAAGCGAGCCCCCGTCGTTATTGGCGCTGGACACCACGGCCCGGGCCACTTCCCGACTCGCGCGGCGAGCAGCGGTTGGCCGAAGAGTTGCTCGAGATTCTGCAACGGGCTGTGGATTGCCGCCTCGTGGCCGATGTGCCTGTGGGCGTTTTTTTAAGCGGTGGCATCGACTCATCCGCCGTGGCTGCGCTGGCCACCCGCTCGCACGGTTCGGTCGAGACCTTCACTGTGGGATTCACGGAGCCCTCGTTCGACGAATCGCCCCATGCCTCCCGCATGGCGACGTTTCTAAATTCGCGCCACCATGTCGAAATTCTCGATCTGAACCGGGCCTTGGAGGCATTGCCGGAAATTCTGGACTGTCTGGACGAACCCCAAGGCGATGCCTCATTGCTGCCGACGTGGTTGCTGTGCCGGTTCGCCCGCCGCCGGGTCACGGTCGCCCTTGGCGGTGACGGCGGTGACGAGTTGTTCGCGGGATATGATCCGTTCAAGGCTCTTCAAGCCGCGGAGCTCTACCGGAAGCTTGTTCCAAGGCCGGTTCATTCCGCCTTGCGCTTGCTCGCGGGACGCATGCCCGTCTCCCATGCCAACATGAGTTGGGATTTCAAAATCAAACGCACCTTGCGCGGACTCGACCATCCGCCCCGGCTCTGGAATCCCGTGTGGCTGGGCGCTCTCGAGCCTGCCGAGTTGCAGCGGCTCACGGATGGCCGGTTTTCGGTGGAGGAAATTTTCAGCGAAGCCATCGAAGCCTGGGATTCCTGCGCCTCGCCGCATCCCGTGGACCGGACGCTGCAATTCTTCACCGATCTCTATCTTCAAGACGGTATCCTTCCCAAGGCCGACCGGGCCAGCATGATGAACTCGATCGAGGTCCGCAGCCCCTTTCTGGATATCCGCGTGGCGGATTTTGCCGCCCGCCTCCCCTGGCAGCTCAAACTCCGTGGCGGATGCACCAAATACATTCTCAAACGCGCTCTCGGGCCGCTTCTGCCGCCGGAGATCATCGGGCGCCGCAAGAAGGGATTTGGCTCGCCGACGGGTTTGTGGTTCCGCTCCGGAGCGATCGGTCCGGAGCCAACATCCGGGCTGGTTTGCGAAAAACAATCCGCCCACCGCGAGGGCCGGGCCGATGAGCGTCTCTTTCTCTGGTGTGAGACGGTCTGGCAGGAGTGGGAAAAACGTCGTGCCGGCCGCGCATGAAAACCGTTCTTCACGTGATCGACAGCCTCGACCTCGGCGGCGCCCAGGAGGTCGTGCTGAATCTCGCCACCTGCGGCAGCGGGGAATTCCACCACGAGGTCGCCGCACTTCACGGGCGGGGGATTTACCGGCAGCGCCTGCGCGAAGCGGGAGTGCGGGTTCACTCGCTCGCCCCGCACAAGTTTTTTCCACTCTATCTGGCCACGCTCCCCGCACTGCTCGCCCGTCTCAAGCCGCAGGTCGTGCATGCCCACTTGATTCCCTCGAACATCCTGTCCAAGCCACTGGCTGTGGCGCTGGGGGTGCCTGCCGTGGTCTCGCACGATCACACCAACGATTCCCGGCGGCTCGACTCCAAGCCGCTCTTGGCGCTCGACCGGTGGGCCAACCGGTTTGCGGGGCATTTCATAGCGGTTTCCACATCGTGCCGCGATTTTCTGGTGGGTCACGAAAACATCGAACCCGCAAGGATCAGCGTGGTGCGGAATGCCATCGATCTTCGCCGCTTCGATCCCCGCTTGATCGACCGTCGCGCTGCGCGGAAAAAGCTGGGGTTGCTGCCGGATGGCCGCTGGGTGGCCGGGGTGGGGCGTTTGAATCCCCAAAAAAACTTCACTCTTTTTCTCGATGTGGCGGCGCGGTTGGCAAGGCGGTTTCCCGATGTGCGGTTCCTGCTGGCGGGGAACGGTCCCGAGGAATCCGCCCTGAAAGGCAGGATGCGCGAGCTTGGTCTTCATGACCGGGTTGTCTTTTCGGGCTATGTGGCCGACTCCCGGCTCGTCTACCGCGCTGCCGATGTCCTGCTCATGCCTTCCTTGTTCGAGGGGCTTCCCATGACGCTCCTGGAGGCGATGGCGATGGATCTTCCGGTGGTGGCTTCGCGCCTGGATGGTATGGCCGAGGTTCTTCAAGACGGCCAAAACGGTCTTTTGGTCGCCTCCGGCGATACCGGGGGCTTCGAAGCCGCTGTGGCCCGCCTGCTGGAGGATGACATTTTTGCCACGGCCATCAAACGTGCCGCCCGTTTGACGATCGAGGCTGGTTACTCGGTGGAGGGCATGACACAGGCGGTCGAGTCCGTGTATCACCGGCTTCTCGCATGAAAATTCTGGTTCTGTGCTACGAATATCCTCCTGTCGGAGGCGGCGGGGGGCGCGTGGCCGCCGTGGTGGCGGAGGAACTCGCCCGCCGGGGCCATGAGATTCGCGTTGTCACTGCCGGGCTTTCCCATCTCCCGGAATCGGAATTTCGTGCCGGTGTGGAAATCATCCGGCCGCGATCGGGACGTCGTAGGGAGGATACCTGCACGGTTCCGGAAATGGCGTTTTATCTGGCCACCGCCTTTCCTGCCGCGATGGCCCAGTGTCTCGACTGGAAGCCCGATGTAATCCATGCCCACTTTGCCGTGCCCACCGGTGTCCTGGCACTCGCTCTCAACGTTTGCACTTCGATTCCCTATGCCCTCACGGCGCATCTCGGGGATGTTCCCGGCGGCGTGCCGGAGCAAACGCGCGGGCTGTTTCGATTTCTGGACCCCGCCATTCGGCCGGTTTGGACACAGGCAGCCGCCGTGACCGCCGTGAGCCGCTTTGTGGCAAACCTCGCGCGGGTCCACTACGGGATCGCCCCCGAGGTCATCCTGAACGGGGTGGAAATGGCATCAAAGCCTGCCACACCCGCTCCCGTCGATCCCCCGCGGATTCTTCAAGTCGGGCGCCTGAGCATTCAAAAAAATCCAGTCCTCGCGGTTGAGGCGCTGGCGCTTTTGAAAGATTGTGCATGGGCCTTTGAGATTGTTGGCGACGGCCCGCTGGCCGGGGCGGTTCGCGAGGCGGTGGCCCGTCACGGTCTTGGCGACCGGGTGCGCATGACCGGGTGGTTGGATGCCGCTGAGGTCGCGCAGCGAATGCGGAACGCCTCGATTTTTCTGATGCCGTCGCGCTCGGAGGGCCTGCCGATGGCAGGAATTGAAGCCTTGAAAACCGGGCTGGCCATCGTGGGCAGCCGGATTGGTGGATTGGAGGATGTGGTGGCCGACGGACTCAACGGGCTTTTGTGCGAGCAAACTCCGGTTGCTTTTGCCGGGGCCTTGCGAAGTCTTCTCGAGAACCCCGCGCGGTTGGAGGGAATGCGGCGGGCGGCTTTGATCAAAGCGGTGGACTTCGACCTTGCGGAGCGCGTCACCGACTACGAGCGTCTTCTTGCGCACATTGCCAAGCCATGAATCAACGCTCCACACTGTTTTTCCTTTCGCTGGGGGGCTGGCTTGCCTTGGTGGCCGGGGTGGCGGGATTTTCCGTGTGGTTTCCGAAGTTCTGGCGTGCGGTTTTACCGCTTGAAATTCCAATGTCCCGTGCGGACGCCCTCCTGGTCCTGGGGGGGGAATCCCAGGCGCGCCCGGTCGAGGCGGCGCGTTTGTTTCATGCCGGCGTGGCTCCGCGGATTCTGGTGATCGGCACAGGCGACCACGAGACCAACCGGCGCGCCTTGTTGAAATCCGGTGTCCCGGCGGATTGCATCGTGGTGGAGGCGAAATCCGAATCCACTTTGGAAAACGCCGATTTTGCCAAGCCGATTCTGGAATCGCTGGGAGTTCGCAAGGCTCTTTTGGTGACCTCGTCGTTTCATGCCCGCCGCGCACTGGCGACTTTCCAGCGGCGCCTGCCCGGGATTGATTTCGGGGTGGCCACTTCGCGGATCGGATGGTGGGACACTCCTGTCGGGCGGGGTCAGGAGGACCGCTGGGCGATGATCGAGTTTTTCAAAATTCCCGCCTACTGGCTGGTGCATGGCATTCCGCCTTGGACTCGAGCTGATTGAAATGGCCTCGGTTCTTTTCATCAACCGCGTGTATCCGCCCGCTCCCGGCGCCACGGGCGAAATGTTGCGCGATCTCGCCGTGCGGTTGATCGGCCGCGGCCATGAAATCACCGTTTTGACCACCTCGTTTGAAAAGGCCCCTTGCAACGGGGTCTTCGACGGAGTGCGGGTGGTGAGGATATCTGCCGCCTTTTCAAGGGCCGGCTTCCTTCACCGGGCGCTCTCCTATCTGCTCATGATTCCCCGGTTTTTGATCCGCGCGCTGTGGCTGCCGCGCCATGATTTCGTGGTGACCAAAACCGACCCGCCGATGTTGGCTGTTCTCGGGCCGATGCTGGCAACTTTCAAAGGTTGCCGGGTTGTCCATTGGGCTCAAGACCTCTACCCCGAGGTTGCCGAGGAGCTCGGCGTTCTCCCGAAGGGAAATCCTGTCACCCGTCTTCTCAAAACCGTTTCCACCTACGCCCTCCGCCGCTGTGATGCGGTGGTCTCGATCGGGCGCTGCATGACGCGGCGCCTCAGGGACCGGGGTGTTGCTTTTTCCCGTATTCATGAAATTCCCAATTGGGCGCCACGGCTCGAATCGCCCGATCGCAGCGGCTTCCGTGCCCGGCATGGCCTGGAAGGGGATTTTGTGGTGCAGTATTCGGGAAACTTGGGATTGGCCCACGAATTCGACACTCTGTTGGAGACCGCCTTCCGGCTGCGCGAACAGCCGGTGGTTTTTCTGGTCGTGGGATCGGGACCGCGGCTTGCGGAACTCATCGAGGCGTCCCGGTTGAGGGGGCTTGCGAACATCCGATTTCTGCCTTCCCAGCCTTCCGAAGGCCTGGCCGACAGCCTGGCGGCGGCCGATGCTCATTGGGTGAGCCTGCGCAGTGCCCTCTGCGGGTTGGTCGTTCCAAGCAAGGTCTACGGGGCACTGGCGTCCGGACGTCCGGTGGTTTTTGCCGGGCCGGCCTCGAGTGAGGCCGCGCGGTTGATCAAAGAACACGGTGCCGGTGTGGTGGTGGAGCCGGGGCGTGCGGCGGATTTGGCGGGGGCGATTCTCGACTGGCTGGCGGACCCCGCGGCACATCAAGTCGTTTGCCGCAAGGCGATGCTGGCTGGAAGCACAGAAACAGCCGACGATGCGGCTAAGTCGTTCGAGGAAATGCTTGGGCAAACAGCCCGGAAACCCGCGGCGCGCAGCTGATTTCAGGGGCGCGGCAATGTAACGCGCGGGGGCTGAACCATGATTTTTTGGGTCAGCTCCATGCCCGCTGATTCCTCGCCGTCCTTCCGGTTGAGAATATGTTCATCGAAAACCATGACCGCTTCGGTGCGGTCCATGCGGTTGGATTGGGAGACCAGTTGCAAGCGCTCGCTGTAATCGCGGAAGTCGATGCGCACTTTTCCGCGGGTGAGCAGTTGAACAACGGCCCCCAAAACATGGGCGTTGGCTTGACCCAGTTTCAGCGAATATTCCTCGATCTTGACATCCAGAGTCGTGCGCACGGTCCCCGATTCCTGACGGACTCCATTTGCAATGGTGGTCTTGGTTTCCTCCACAAGGATTTCACGGGACGTTTTCGGCGGTGTCGGGATCACGGCTCCAACTAATCATCAAATTGGGGTCGCCTGATCAAAACATTTCCCTCAACGAAACCGACGGTTTACCAACCAACGGCTTCGATACGGTCGAGAACACGCGCATAGGGATCCTCCCTCCGTGCGGGCTCGAATTCCGGCGGGAGCACCAGAGGCCGGGCTGGTGGTTGCAACTCGATTTCCGCCCAGTCGAGCAATTCGGAGGCCGATTGGCCAAGGGCAAGGGACTCGAGGCGCAGGGCCTCATTTGCCAAGATGCGTTCGCGCATGTCACTCTTTGGCTTGCGCGAGAGAACATCGAGGATCGCACGGTAGTCGGCCAGCAATGGCCGCAGTATCGGGTGGGAGGGGAGTTCGAGTTGCAGGATGGCGCCGGCGGCAAGCCGCATCGCATAAGCCCCCCCCCGGGAGCGCGCTTTTTCAGTGAGCAGTTCCACCAGCGGTTCCCCCTCTCCGCCGAGGATTTCGGTGAGGCGGGCGTTGGTTTCCGCAAGGTCGAGGGAGGCCAGGCCTGAAGGTGAGGCGTTTTTGACCAGCGCAAGAGTCCATCGGCGCGATAGACCGGGAATGCCCCCCAGGCCGGGAAATAGCTGAACCAGGGATTCCGCATCGAGCGGTTCGGCTCCTCGTTGAAGCAACCTTTCCAAGCCGGCCTTGTCGGCATGGAGGACCTCCAGCAAGGCCAGTGCCTGCGCACGATACAGCACCGCATTTCCCAATCCACTCCGTTCGGGTTTGACGTCAAGGAAGGCATCCAGATCCGGAGGTTGACCTTCGGGCATCAATT
>CAMCXK010000075.1 GCA_945883435.1 Chthoniobacter flavus
TTGATCGGTGGCCTCGAGATACAGGTCTGCGGGAAACGACAGCCCGGGACGGCGGCGCAGCACGGCCTCGTGACTCAGTCCCGAGTCGATCCACACGTCCAGGGTGTCGTTGCGGCGGGTGCAATCGGCAGGCAGGCCGACCAGTCCACACCAGGCGGCATCGTCGAGTTCAAACCACGCATTCGTCCCGCGTTCTCCGAAGACCTCCGCCACCTTGCGGATCACCCCGGCATCGAGCACCGGAGCCCCGTCGGCGTTGTAAAACACTGGAAGGGGCACACCCCAGGTGCGCTGGCGGGAGATGCACCAGTCGGGCCGCGATTCCACGGTGCCGCGGATGCGGTTGCGCCCCCAGTGGGGAATCCATGTGGTGGCGTCGATCTGCTGCAATGCGGTTTCGCGCAGACCATCGATCCGAATGAAAAACTGCTCGACCGCACGGAAGAGAATCGGAGTTTTCGATCGCCAACAATGCGGGTAGTCGTGCCGGTAATCGCTGTGGCCCAGCAGTGCCCCCCTGGCACCCAAAATTGCCAAGACGGCCGGATTCCCTTTTTCGAGCACGGGCAGGCCGATGAGCGACTCGACTCCGCACTCGGAGGTGAAGCAACCGGCATCGTCCACCGGGGAGAGCACATCCAGATTGTTCGCTTGGCCGGCGAGATAGTCGTCCGCTCCGTGTCCCGGGGCGATGTGCACCTGCCCGGTGCCTTTTTCCATGGTGACGAAGTCCGCCGCGATCACCGGCACCGTGCGGTCGAGAAAGGGATGGCGGGCGCTGAGACCCGCGAGTTCGGCTCCGGCGAAGTTCCTCTCGGCCTCTCCGGCGGTCGAGTTGGTTTCAGCCAGAAATGCCTCCCAGAGAGGTTCGGCCACGATCAGTCGCCGCTCCAGGCCGTCGTTGCCGGTGACGCGGCGGATCGAGTAGCGCTCGGAGGGATGCACCGCGATGGCAAGGTTGGCCGGCAAGGTCCAGGGGGTCGTCGTCCAAATCACGAAGCTCACGCCGTCCAACGCCCCGGGCGCGGCTGCGAAAACCACATGAACCGCCGGGTCGTTGCGCTCCTGGTATTCGACCTCCGCCTCGGCCAGCGCTGTGTGCGCGCCGGTGCTCCACAAAACCGGCTTTTTCCTGCGGTAGACAAGACCTTTTTCAACCAGTGTGGCGAATGCCCGGATCATGTCGGCCTCGTAGGCGGGATCCAGCGTGAGATAGGGGTTTTCCCAGTCTCCGAGCACTCCAAGACGTTTGAACTGGCGGCGCTGGGTCTCGATAAACCCCCGCGCATAATCTTCCGAGCGGCGGCGCACCTCGGCGGGAGCGAGGCCGGCGGAGGACTTGACCACCCGGAACTCGATCGGCAGGCCGTGGCAATCCCAACCTGGCACGAAAGGCGCGCGGAAACCCGCCATGGTGCGGCTCTTGACGACAAAGTCCTTGAGAATCTTGTTGAGCGCGGTGCCCATGTGAACGTCGCCATTCGCAAATGGCGGGCCGTCGTGCAGCAGGTAAAGCGGGGCGTCTTTGCGGCGGTCCTGGATTTTTTGATACAGGCCCTCCGATTCCCATCGGGCCAGGATTTCCGGCTCCCGCTGGGGCAGGCCGGCCTTCATGGGAAACTCGGTTTTCGGGAGGTTGATCGTGTGCTTGTAGGCGCTCATGGCAGGTCGGGCAGGACTACCAGCCCCGCTTCCCACGGTCAACGCATCGCCTCAATCCCGCCCGGCCGCGTGCGAGGCGAGTTCCTCCAAAGTGGCAAACTCCAGCGTCGAGGCGTGGGTGGCCTCCAGCACCACTTTGGGAGCCCGCCCCGCATCCAAAGCCTCTTTCCAGCGGCCTGCGCACAGGCACCAGCGGTCGCCGGCCTTCAAACCCGGAAACTGAAAATCCGGCCGCGGCGTGGTGAGGTCGTTTCCTTGCTCGAAGGAGAATTCCAGAAAATCCTCGGTCATCACCGCACACACCGTGTGAACCCCGTAGTCGCCCGCTCCGGTGTGGCAATAACCGTCACGGTAAAATCCCGTCACCGGTTCGTAACAGCACGGCTGCAACTCGGTGCCCAAAACATTGTTCGCCATTCCTCCAATCTTACGCCGCTCCCTGGCATCCCGGCCAGCAGGAATTTCCTCCTCCGTCAATCCGTTTTTTCTTAACGAGACCAAGTCTCAAAAATATCTTGAAAGTGAGAACGAGTATCAATAACGTTTGCAACGCGGGCAGGTTTCGGGACGTAATCACGGACAAGCCTGCGGCGAAAATTCAATCCTTCGTTTGCGGATTATCAAACTTCAATCTACCATCCTGACCAACCAATGAAAAAAATTCCATGTGTCCTCCTGCTGACCTGCTCCATCCTGATTGCGGCTACCACCGCCCGCGCGGAGGTTTATGACTTGACCGTGGCCACATCGCTTTACGCGCCTTCTTTTCGGGGCGAAGCGGACACGACCTGGTTCGGTTGGAATGAAGGGCAATTTTTCGGCAGTCCGGTTCCGGGTCCAAGTTTGCGCATCCTGAACAACCCGGCCACCAGCAACGGGACGATCGGCCTGACCGGTGTCGAGCTTTACCAAAACGACCGTGCCAGTGGAAATTTCACCATGATTGGATCCAGTGTCGGCAATATCTACACGGGTAGCGGTCCCGTTGGAAAGCAGGCGGCAGCCACATTGGTGGCTCCCATGCCTGTGGGTGGCGTCGATGGCTACTCGACCATCGTGATTCAGGGGCGCACGACCACGGCGGGTGGTTTTTCAACCATCGAGAGCCTGATCTCCAACTTCCCCGTCTTTTCATCCATCAACGGAGTGAGTCCAAGCTTTGTGATCACCGGGAATGCCGCCAACCAAGGCCAATGGTGGGCTCAATACGAAATTCCCGGCTACGCGCCGAGCTACTCGATCGGTCTGACCTTTCCCGGTGGAAGCGGCACGACTCCAATCAGCATTGCAGGCCTCACGGTTGACGCCTACTGGTCGGCCACCGGCTATGCGGACGTCTCAGCGGTTCCAGAGCCAGAAACATGGGCGCTGGGAATTTTGGGGTTGGTGACCGTCATCGCTTGGCGCGCCGTTCGCGCTCGAGACAAACAAATTTTCTGAAAGCGTCGTCGGTGATTTTGAATACGCGCCTGTTCATTTGTGTTCTGGCTCTCGGGGTGCAATCCGCCTTGGCTGCCAGTGTGCTGGTCGCCCAACCATCCGGTGATCGATGGATGTATTGGATGGGGGATCACGATGGGAAGCGTGAGTCGGCGTCTGTTTATGGTGCGTATGGTTCATTTGACTACACGGCATATGGATATGACTTTGATGACCGTCATGCGCAGATGCTCTTGGAGTTCGACACGTCGCTTTTGGCTCCGCCCGGCCAAGGAGTGGGAAATTACACGGTTTCTGCGCTAACGGTTTCCGTTGTGGTCAACCTCGCCGACAGTTTTGTGTATGATCCGACGCATGATCCTCTCGGGTCATACACGGGTCTGGTGCAAGATTCGGATTTGGGGCGCCCATTGGAGTTGTTCGGCGTTGGTTACCGGAACGGGTGGACATTGCAGACCTTCCGAGAAAACTCGCCCTATCAATCTGTCAACGCAACGGGATACAAAAACGTGCGCAATGCCTTTGCGATGGATTTCGTGAACGGCACCGCGAGGGATGTCTCAAACAATGTGGAGCAGAATTTTGAAGTATCCCCTTGGGCGATTGGTCAAATCAACGGTCAACTCGACGAATCCACCAATTTTCTTCCCAACCCCCTTTCTGCCGGGGCTTTTGTGCCATTCGAATCCGTAGTGGAATTTGCTTTGGACCTATCCAGTCCCGCAGTTCGAAATTATCTGCAAGAAGCTCTCCATGCTGGTCGCTTGCAGTTCATGGTGACTTCACTTTTAGGCTACTCCTATGGGGATGACCAAGGAGCCGCCGGGGGATTCCCATCGTTCTACACCAAGGAAAACATTTTTCACGACCCGGCGAATGGATTTTTCCTTGCCGCTCAATTGGAGGGTGACGTCTCCGTCATTGCGCCCTCCGCGCATCGTCCGATCGTTACCATCTCGCAAAATGCTCCCCCCGGCATTCGTGTGACATTCACCAGTCAGGTTGGCTTCTCGTATGTGGTTCAATCACGCGACAGTCTGGTGGAAGGAGCTTGGAGCAATATCAGCGCGTCTTTGAATGGAACCGGAAGCACTTTGGAGTATCTGGATGCTCCTGCTGCGGGAACAAGGCAGCGATTTTACCGCGTGGTTTCGACGAGGCTTCCGTGATGAGTTTGGGGAACAATTTTCATTCGCCGGATAAGGCATTCACCCTGATCGAGCTGGCCTTTGTGATCGTTGTCTTGGCGATCTTGACGGCTTTTGTGGTCCCCATGGTGAAAGGTATCATGGACAGCGGGAAGCAAACGGCTGAAGTCTCCGCCGCCAAGGGGCTTATTGCGGGTTACCTGAACCACGCCGCCGAGAATAACAATCAGCTTTTGCCGGGATTCAAAAGTCCCGAGCCCGGCACGGTGATTACGGACGGACCTGAGGGCGCCGAGATCAGCAATCCGGCTGCTCTTCAGCGTTACGCCTGGAGATTGGCTCCCTACGTGGACTACAGTTTGCCCACGCTACTTGGTCAGAATACCAAATACGCCCCGCCCACCGACCCGATGTTCCACTACTTGGTAAGCGTTTACACTCCCTTGGGCATGAACACGTCGTTTGTCGGTGGCCACTTTGGAGGGGGTGGCTATGTAGACGCCCAGAACCCCCGCACGGGCAGCGGGGTCGTGCTCCAGCATCTGCAGCAGGCGGTCAAGCCCAGCCAGTTGATTGTTTTTGCCTCGGCATTCCATACTTTGCATGGCCGCCAGGCGGGAAACTTTTATGTGATGCCCCCCCGGGTGCGACCCGGGGACGGGAACAATTTGGATTTTCGCTGGAATGGAAAAGCGGTCGTCGCCTGCCTGGATGGTCACGTGGAAATGATCAACCGCACGCAGGCCGATGACATGAGGCGCTGGTCGAACAAGGCGGCCGAGACCGACAACCCCGCTTCCAACGGCTTGCGATAGTCATTTTTCCAACTCCACCCGAACATTTACCATCTATGACCACTGCCACCGCACCGACCGGCATCATGGGCCGGCTCAAGTCCGAAACCGCCCCCCAACACGCCGAGGCCGAATCCAAGCCGCTTGAAGCGGCGCTGATCGGCGGTTCCATCAACCACGACCAATACAAAAAGTATCTCGAGCAACGATGGATCGTGCACCGCGCCCTCGAAGCCGCAGCCGATCGCGCTTTGGCACAGGATAACCGCCTCGCGGGTCTCGGACTGCCGGGATTGTATCAAACAGACAACCTTGTTGCGGACTTGGAATTTCTGGAAGCCGACACGCGGGCCATCCAGCCGATGAAGGGCGCCGCCGCGCTTTTGGAACGCATCCAATCTGCTGAAAGTCCGGCTGTCCTCATGGGGATTTACTATGTTTTCGAGGGTAGCAAAAATGGCGCCCGCTTTATCGCAAAGGCGCTTTCCAAGGCTTGGGGAAAATCCGACCTGTCCGGCCTTCGCTATCTGGACCCGCACGGGGAGGCCCAGCGCGGGCTTTGGATGAAATTCCGCGAGGATATGAATGCCATCGATTGGTCGCATTCCGAGCAGGATGCCATGGTCGAGGCGGCGAAGGACACATTTCGAGCGATCTCGGCTCTGGACGACGAGATTCACGAGGGATGAACAGTGGGGGATTTCAGACCGCTGTCGCCCTGTTTATGCTCTGGGCTGCGGCTTCTCCGGTCCTTGCCGGCTCCGGGCGCATCGTGACGGTGGGATCCGCGGTGACCGAGATCGTTCAGGCCCTTGGGCTCGGTGATCAACTCGTTGCGGTGGACACCTCCAGCCGGGACTTGCCGGGAATGGAGCAAAAAAGAGACATCGGTTATGTGCGAACCCTCGGCGCCGAAGGAGTCTTGTCACAGTCCCCGGACCTCGTTCTGGCAAGCTCCGAAGCGGGGCCGCCGGAGGTCTTGCAACAAATCCGTGCGGCGGGAGTCGAGGTCGTGGTGCTCAATTCGGAGCACGATCTGGAACAAATCGATGAAAAAATTCTGGAAATCGCCCGCTCGACAGGACGGGAATCCGAGGCGGCTCCGCTACTGGGTCGCTTCGCTTCCGATTTGGAAGGCCTTCGCAACACGGTGGGGGCGCTGCCGTCACGTCCCTCGGTGGTTTTTTTGCATGCGCGCGGCGGGAACAACCTCATGGCGGCGGGCTCCGGCACGGCGGCCGATGCCATGATTCAAGCTTCGGGCGGGACGAATGCCTGCGCCGCCTTCCAAGGATACAAGCCACTTTCGGCCGAATCCTTCGCTGCGATGAAGCCTGATTTTGTGCTCGTTTCCGAGAGCGTGCTGGGTTCGGACGACGACCTTCTCAAATCAGTGCCCGGTCTGGCTCAAACACCGGCGGCGAGAAACAACCATATCCTTCGCGTCGAGGATGCGGCGTTTCTCGGATTCGGTCCCCGCAGTGCCGCTGCCGCGCGGGCTGTGGCAACGCGCTTCGCCGGGCCGTGAGCAGGCACCGCCTGCTGGCGCTTGGAGTCGCTGTTCCCCTGGTTCTTGTGGTGGGCGCCATGCTGGGTGCTGTGGCGATCGCTCCTTCGCAATGGCTATCCGTGATCGGAAATCCGGGCTCGGGATCGATGGAGGCCTCGGTTTTTTGGGGAATTCGCCTGCCGCGCGTTGTGCTGGCGGCATTGGTGGGAGCCGCACTGGCCCTTGCCGGAGCGGGTATCCAAGGGCTCTTTCGGAATCCGCTTGCCGATCCCGGTTTGATCGGAGTGAGTGCCGGAGCCTCTGTGGGCGCGGTCCTCTGCCATGTCCTTGCCTGGCAGGACCTCTGGGGTGGATGGATGCTGCCCGGCATGGCTTTTTTAGGCGGACTTGGAGCGGTGGGCCTCTTGCGGCTTTTTCAAACAGGCTTTGAAAGCGGCGGAGCCGCCCGTTTGATTCTTTCCGGGATCGCGCTGAATGCCATGCTGGGCAGCGTGCTGGGATTTGCCCTTTTCTCCGCCAGCGACAGCGCCCTTCGATCCATCACCTTTTGGACACTCGGCAGCTGCGGGGGCGCGGACTGGCCACGCAATGCCGTTCTGCTCGGCTTTTTTGCCGTGGGATCGTTCTTGATTTTTCGCAACGGGCGGTCTCTGGACGCCTTGCAACTCGGTGAGGCGCAGGCCGCCCATTTGGGGGTTTCGACCTCCCGTGTGCGCGGCGAAGTCATTCTTGGCACGGCATTGCTGGTGGGTTCCGCCACCGCTTTTGCCGGAATGATCGGTTTCATCGGACTGGTGGCTCCCCATATTTCAAGGCTTCTGCTTGGCGGGCTGCATCGCCATCTCTTGCCGGGTGCGGTTTTCACGGGCGCGATCCTGATGGTTTTGGCGGATCTTGGAGCCCGCACTCTGGTCGCTCCCGCCGAACTCGCGGTCGGAATCCTGACCGCGGCCGCAGGCGGCCCGTTTTTCCTTTGGCTTCTCAAGCGCCCGGGTGCCCGGGCCCTCTTTTAACCATGGAAGTGCCGCCCCTTCTTAAAGCCAATGAATTGGTTGTTTCGCGGGGAAACAAGCGAATTTTGGATCGAGCGACCATGCACCTGCCCGCAGGCTCTCTCACGGTTCTTCTAGGCCCCAACGGCGCGGGAAAATCGACTTTGATCGATGTGCTTTCCGGTTGGCTGGCGGCGGATGCTGGAGAGGTTGTTTTGGATCGATGTCCTGTGGGGTCGATCCCTGCGAGGGAGAGGGCCGCGCGATGCGCGGTCATGCGCCAAGACACGGCGCGACCAACCGGACTCAACGTGCGCCAGTCGGTCGAACTCGGTCGCCTCGCCGCCGGCGGTTCCTCGGAGGAAATCGACCAGTGTGCCGATGAAATGCTCCGCCGAATGGATTTGGAGCCGCTGGCCTCCCGCGATTGTGCGAACCTCTCCGGAGGCGAGTGGCAGCGGGCCTGCTTTGCCAGAACGGCGGCCCAGGTTTGGAATTGCCCGCATCCCGCAGTCGTCCTGCTTGACGAGCCTGTTTCGAATCTGGATCCGCCACACCAGCACAGCCTGCTCTTTGAGGCCCGCGCCCTCGCCGGCGAAGGGCATGCGGTGTTGGCCATCCTTCACGACTTGCACCTCGCCGCCCATCACGCTGACCGGATCATCCTTTTGCAAAATGGATGTGTCATCAGGGAGGGACCGGTAAAAACAACTCTTCATCCGGCCTTGCTGACACGCATATATGGTTGCCGTGTGGAGGAACTCGCGGACGAGGTGAGGGGGCTCCGCACCTTGGCGAGCTTCCCGCCCGCCCGCTAAGCAAACTCCCGGACCGGTATCAGCCCAAACTGGAGAGGGCGCGTTTGAGTTCGGTGAGGCGTTCGATCCAGTCCTGCTGCCGTTGGCGGTGGTCGGCGACGACTTCGGCGGGGGCGTTTTGAACGAAGGTTTCGCTCGAGAGTTTTTTGGCGACCTTTTCGATCTCGGCTTCGACTTTGCGGATTTCGCCGTCGAGGCGTTTGGCTTCGGTGGCGGGGTCGATGATGCCTTCCAGCGGGAGGTAGATTGTGCCGATGTCGGTCGGGCAGGCGGCGTGGCCGACTGGGGCGGCTTCACAGACCATAATCGTCTCGGCATGAAGCAGGATCGCGAGGACGGGGAGTTCGTTTTTCACCCAATCGGCGGTGGGGGCGAGTTGCCACGGGAGGCGGCGGTTGCTCTGGATGCCGTAGGTGGAGCGGAGGTTGCGGGCGGCGGAGACGGCGCTGAAGACGGATTCGGAGCGGGGGTCAGCGGTGAAGTTGGCGGGTTCGGGCCAACCGCCGAATTGGATGGATTCGTTGCCGAATCCCAGGCCGTGCCAGAGTTCCTCGGTGATGAAGGGCGCGTAGGGGTGGAGAAGTTGGAGGACGCGTTTGATGGTGTAATCGAGAGTCGCCAGCGTGCCCGCCCGGCGGGGCGAGTCAGTGGTGAAGTCCGATTTTGCGACCTCGATGAAGCGGTCGCAGAAATCGCCCCAGACGAAGTCATAGAGCGCCTGGGCGATGTCACTGAATTTGTAGGCCTCGTAGCCTTCGTTCACGCGGCGGATGGTGGCGTCGAGGCGGGCGAGGAGGTCTTGGGCGAAAAGCGAGAGTTCGTGTTTCGACGGATCGGCCTGCGGGTCGAGCGGGCCCTGCATTTGCCGGAATCGGCAGGCGTTCCAGAGCTTGTTGCAGAAGTTGCGGCCTTCGACGATCTGCTGCTCGTCGAATTTGATGTCCTGCCCTTGCGGGGCGATGCGCAGGAGGCCGAAGCGAATGCCGTCCGCGCCGAACTTGGCGATGAGATCGAGCGGGTCGGGCGAGTTGCCGAGGCTCTTGGACATCTTGCGGCCCTGTTTGTCGCGGATGATGCCGGTGAAGTAGACATCGCGAAACGGAATTTGGCCGGTGTATTCGAGGCTGGCCATGATCATGCGGGCGACCCAGAAGAAGATGATGTCCGGACCGGTGACGAGCACGCTGGTCGGGAAGAATTTTTTCAGCGCGGCGGGTTCCATCGTCTCGTGAGCCCAGAGCCACGAGGAGAACCAGGTGTCGAGCACATCGGGGTCTTGGATCCAGCCCTCGCCGGGGGAGTCGATCTGGCAGAGGAGAGCGTCGTTTCGATACCAAACCGGAATTCGATGGCCCCACCAGAGTTGGCGGGAGATGCACCAGTCCTGGATGTTTTCCAGCCAGTGGTCGTAGACCTTTTCCCAGCGGTCGGGGAAGAAGCGGATGAGGTGCTGGCGGACGGCGTCGCGCGCCTCGGCGGTTTTCGGGTATTTGAGGAACCACTGCTCGGAGAGGCGCGGTTCGATCGGGACATCCGCGCGTTCGCTGAAGCCGACATTGTTTTCGTGCGGCTCTTCCTTAACGAGGAGGCCGAGTTCCTGGAGTTTGGCAACGGCCTCGGTGCGGGCTTCAAAGCGGTCGAGGCCTGCGAATTCCTCGCCGGCGAGTTCGTTGAGGGTCGCGTCGGGGTTGAAAATGTCGATGACCGGGAGGTTGTGGCGCAGGCCGATTTCGTAGTCGGTTTTGTCGTGTGCAGGCGTGACTTTCAGGACGCCGGTGCCGAATTCAAAGTCGACGGCTTCATCGCCGATGATCGGGAGGAGGGCTTCGACATTCGCGGGGAGAGGACGCCGGACATGGAGGCCGATGAGGGCGGCGTAGCGCGGGTCTTTGGGATTCACGGCCACAGCGGTGTCGGCCATGATCGTTTCGGGACGGGTCGTGGCGATCTCGAGGAAGGTGCCGGGTTTTTCCACGACCTCGACGCGGTAGTGGTAGAAGAAGGATTTCTGGGTTTTCGGGATGACCTCCTCGTCGCTGAGCGCGGTGAGCGAGACGGGGCACCAGTTCACCATCCGCTTGCCGCGGTAGATGAGGCCTTTTGCGTGGAGGTCGACGAAAACCTCCTGAACCTTGCGCGCGTAGGCCTCGTCCATCGTGAACCGCTCGCGGGTCCAATCGCAGGAGCAGCCGAGTTTTTTGAGCTGGTTGATGATGATGCCGCCGTGCTTCTCCTTCCACTCCCAGACGCGCTTGAGGAACTCTTCGCGGCCAAGGTCGTGGCGGGTTTTCTTTTCCTCTTTGCGGAGCTTTCGCTCCACGACGGTCTGGGTGGCGATGCCCGCGTGGTCGGTGCCGGGAAGCCAGAGGACTTCGTGTCCGGTCTGACGGGCACGGCGGGCGAGAATGTCCTGGAGCGTGTTGTTGAGGACATGGCCGAGCGTGAGGACGCCGGTGACATTCGGCGGCGGGATGACGATCGAGTAGGGAGGCTTCGGCGAGGCGGGGTCGGCGGTGAAATGGCCTTGATCGATCCAATGGGAATACCACTTTTCTTCGACGGACTGCGGTTCGTAGGCTTTCGACAATTCGGACATGGCGCGGGATTGTGCAGGGAATCGCGCGGGATTCAATCCGCGAGCGCGCGCAGGGGAGCGCCGATCGAGCCGGATGGGAATTCGCCTCGAGCCACGCGGCGAAGGCGGACTCGCTCATTTCGCCGGCGGCGGGTGCGAGGGTGCGCAGGACGACGTCCTCCTCCGTAGCGGTGAATCGAAAGGCGTTCACCTCCAAAAAAAGAACCGCCGTGCCCATGCCGATCCGCTTGTCTCCGTCGATGAAGGGATGATTTTTGACAATGCCGTAGCCGTAGCTTGCCGCGAGATTATAAAGTGTCGGATTTGCGTAAGCGAAAAGATTGCGAGGGCGGTCCATGGCGGCTTCCAGAAGGCACGGATCACTCAGCCCCGCAGAACCTCCGTGTTCCGAAAGAAGACGTTCATGGAAGGCAAGAATCACGTCTTGCCTGATCCAAACAGGTTCATTCATTTGGCCAGTTCCCTGAAAGCATTTCGGTAGCGGCGCGAGATTTCCCCGGCGACTTTCATTTGTTCGCTCAATCCATGGCGATTCGCCGTCATGCGGAAGCCCCCTTCCGGCGTCTCGGTGAGAACATGTGAATCGCCTTCGGCGGCATTCATTTTGGCGAGGGCCTCCTTCGGTAGAATCACGCCCAAGGAGTTTCCGGCTTTGCGAATTTTGAGATCGATAACCATGGGGCAAATGTTGCGCCAAAAGTTATAACATCAAGCGGATGTCTTTTAATGAAGATCGATCATTCCGGGCGGTCCACGCAGGCGGTGGCGAGGGCGGCCATGCCTTCGCCCCGGCCGGTGAAGCCGAGGGCCTCATTGGTGGTGGCTTTGATGCCCACGCGCGCAGTGTGGAGTGCAAGGGCCTCGCCGACGCGTTCCTTCATGAGGGTGAGATGGGGGGAGATTTTTGGCTCCTCGGCGATGAGGGTGGCGTCGATGTTGTGGAGGCGGATGGATTTTTCCTCCAAGACAGAGCGGACGCGGCGGAGGATTTCGAGGCTCGAGATGCCGCGGATTGTGGGATCGGTATTCGGAAAGAGGTGGCCGATGTCGGGTTCGCCCGCCGCTCCGAGGATGGCGTCGGCGATGGCGTGGCTGAGGACATCGGCATCCGAGTGGCCCTCAAGGCCCAGGGGGTGGGGGATTTCGACGCCGCCGAGAACGAGCGGGCGCCCTGCGACCAGGCGGTGGACGTCGTAGCCGATGCCGGTGGCGATCATTCGAGGGCTCAACAACACGCTCCAGGATATCCTCGCCCGCCGCGCCCGTCAGACCGGACGCGAAGTTCTCTGGCTTCCCGGCACCGACCACGCGGGCATCGGCCACTTCGCCGTCTCGATCGCCCTTCGCCAATGGGCGAAGCCGCATCTGCGGTGAACAGATCCCTTTCCGTCCACCAAGAATACCATTTTTCTTCA
>CAMCXK010000076.1 GCA_945883435.1 Chthoniobacter flavus
CGGCCAGGGGGACGGGGAGACGTCCGTTGGCCACGTTGATTTTTTCCGAGGGATTGAGAATATTTGTAAATTCCGTTCCGTTGGGTTTGCCGACTTGAGGAGTGATCGAAACGGGATTGTCCGAAGTGTTCAATGCGACAAGTGCCTCCTGGTCCTGGAGCACCCTGCTGTAAGCGTAGGGCCCGGCTCCGCCGTTCTGCCAACGTTCGCTGAAGGTGCCGCGTGTCAGTGCCGGGTGGCTTTTCCGAGCTGCGTTCAGAGCTTTGATATGCAGGTAAAGAGGAGCATCGGTGCGCGCGAGTTGGTTGCCGGCGGCGAGTCCGGGCTGAAATCCCCGGTCGAACATGGCTTCGCGCTGCCAATCCCCGTCGTCGGGATTGTCCGTGGTCCGGCTGCTGCCGTTGAAATGCCCGCCTTGGTTGAATCCATGCTCGGTGCCGTAGTAGAGGCAGGGAACCGGAGTGGCGGTGTAAAGAAACGTAAGTGCGGGCCGCATCACCCATTGGATGCGACCCGCGTCGCCTGACGGGGAAATGTAAAGCCCGATGCGATTCACATCGTGGTTGTCGATGAAAGTCACCAAGCGGTTCTCACCCTCACCATACTGGCTTTTCGCGCCCAGAGCCTGGGTGAGTTGGCCTGTCCAGCCGCCATCGACAAAGACACTTTTGATCGTCTGGCTCATCGGAAAAAAAAGAGCGGAGTTGAAGGACCCGACGGGGGTGACGTATTCGGCCAGCTTGCCGTTATCGTAGGTGAAATACTCGCCGAAGAGGATGAAGTCGTTTTTCCCGAGCGATGCCGCGTGGCGGCGCATGTCGTCGGCCCATTTCAAACACCAGTCCTTGTCAACGTGCTTGATGGCATCCACCCGGAATCCATCGCAGTCCGTCGCGGAGATCAGATTTTTAAACGCCTCGCCGAGCCAGTATTTCACATGCTCCTTCTCGGTTGCGAGGTCGTCCGTGCCTTTGAATTGCCCGTAGATGTATTCCGGAAACGAGTCCCAATTGTTGATGGTTCCATTGGTGTGAAACCACTGCAGATCGTCGAACGGCCAGGCGTGGCGGCGATTGGTGTGCCACCAGCCGAAATTCCCGTTGCCCCAAGCAAAGTATTGTTTGTCTTGATTGACATCGAGTATGCCGTTTTTGTCGGCGGTGTGGTTGATGACCACGTCAAGAATCACATAGATGCCCCGTGCGTGGCAGGCGTCGATCAGGTCCTTCAAGTCTTGGAATGTGCCCATGACCGGATCCACCCGGAAAAAGTCCGTGGGATGATACATGTGGTAGGGCGTGTAGGATGCGTCGCGTCCCTGATCGTTCATTTGCACACCGGAAATCCACACTGCGTTGACTCCCATGCCGGAAAGGTAGTCGAGATTGTTTCGCAGACCCTTCCAGTCGCCGCCGTGGTGGTAGTTGCGATTTTGCGGATGGTTTTTGCCTTCCACATACCAACCCTGTGAGCGCGGGTTGTTGGTGTCGTCCCCGTCCGCAAACCGGTCGGTGAAAAGTTGGTAGATATTGGTGTCCCTCCAATCGGTCGGCGAAGGGGTGTAGGAAAAGCCGGTTGCGCGGGGTGTCAACCAGTAGGCGTCTTCAGCGATGGCAGAGAGGACAAAGGCAAGCAGGCAAGCGATCGGGAGGGTTTTCATTAAAGGCAGGGGACTCAGCCCGCACCTTGGATCGGAATCCGGCCACACCCGAGACGGATTTTTTGGAACAGTTCAAATTTACTCTCGGAGTTGCCCCGATCTTGCTGGGAAGCCGCCCCTGTCTCCACTGCATCCGGCAACCAATTGACAGGCCAGCCCTCACAATATTCTACAATCCAGAGCCGGAAAACTTCGCGCATTTGAGCTTGTTTGCTTTTTCAAACCCGCCTAAAGCAGGCGACATCATGAACTCTGGCAACCCCACTCTGCAACCTGCCGCCTTTGAAAATCTCGCGCCGGCCGCCTCTGGGGCCCGCATGACCCTTTCCGGCACCATTCTCAGGTCGGCCACCCTGCTCCTTCTTGTCATCCTGGGCACGACCTTCACCTGGCAGCAATACCAGACCGGCCTCGGACAGATGCTCATGATCGGCGGGGCCATCGGCGGATTGATCTTCGCCATGATTACCATCTTCAAAAAGACTTGGGCGCCAGTGACAGCCCCGATCTACGCCCTGCTTCAAGGCCTCTTCATCGGCGGCATTTCTGCCGTGTATAATGCCCAGTCCCAAGGCATCGTGCTTCAAGCTGTGATGCTCACGTTTGGCACTTTGGCCGCCATGTTACTGCTCTACCAGACCCGCATCATTCGAGTGAACGACACCTTTCGCACAGTCGTCTTTGTTGCCACTGCCGGCGTCATGGTCCTTTATTTGGTCTCCTTCGTCATGAGCTTCTTCGGGGCTTCAATCCCATTTTTGCATGACAGCAGTCCGCTCGGGATTGGTGTGAGCGTGGTCATTGTCATCGTTGCCGCGCTGAACTTGGCGATGGATTTCGATCTGATTGAAAAAGGCACTGAAGCCGCCGCGCCGCGCTACATGGAGTGGTATTGCGCCTTCGGCCTGATGGTGACTCTCATCTGGCTCTACCTCGAAATCCTCCGCCTGCTCTCAAAAATCAATCGCCGCTAATCCGTTTCCGTCACCATCCGCCCTGGCCAGGCGATGGTCTTTGCCCTCTTGGCTGAATCCATTTTTTGTTTGAAGTTGCATGCGTTGCGACATCGAAAGGGCGCGTAGACCCAATGGTGCCGAGGCGGGTCAAATTTTGGAATTGCTCCCGCTGACAAATTAAGATTTTGACTTGTTTCCACAATTTCCCCGAGGGCGAAAACAATTTCTCCGAGAGCGTATCCAGGAATACACGCCGGCCGGAACAGGGAACCTTTTTCGTAATGGCATGCTACGCCTCCGTCCGAAGATGTGCCAAAGTGAGAGCTGTCCCTTTTTTATGAACTTTTTTAAAGACTTGCACTACGCTAGGGCATGTGCTTTTTTAAAAATTAAAAAACAATTTTTTAAAAAATTAATAAAGTGTGTTTTTAGACGGATCGAGGTATGAAAAGTTTGTTCCAAACGAATGTCAGACTGAACAAATTGAAATCTGATTTTTAAAAATCCATATTTTTTGGAGCAAAGAAGCGTAAAATCTTGAAATTTTCAGATCGCCCTTTATGAGTAATTTTGCTACGCATGTAGCACGTCGCTCTATTATGGAAAACAGCAATTTATGAAATCTCCAGCATCTCTGTTCGTAGCTATAGGGATGTGGGGCTCCATCGCCTCTGCCATAAACTTTGTCCACCCTGGAGCGCTTGATTCAAGGACGAACCTAGACTTTGTGAAGGCCAAGATCAAGGAAGGAGCCCAACCATGGAAAGGCGAATTTGATCTAATCAAGAATTCGAGCCATGCCACACGAGGCCCGCACGGGCTGGCGAATATTAATTCCAAGAATCACGATGCTGAAGTCTCTAGAGAGGACGCCATTGCGGCTTATACGCAAGCTCTTTTGTGGTATTTTACGGACGATGCGATCTATGCGATGAGAGCCATCGCGATTCTCAATTCTTGGGCGGATCTGCAGGCCTTCACTAGCGGCTCGGATCAGGATCGGTTGCAGGCCGGCTGGATCGGCGCGGTTTTTGCTCCAGCGGCTGAAATTATGCGCCTTTACCCGGGATGGTCCCCAAGCGAGATTGCGAATCTTCAAGCCATGTTCAAGCGCGCTTTCTATCCACAGTTGACCACGGCGAGCTCCTGGAACGGCAACGTGGATCTGACCCAAATTGACGCAATGATGGCGATTTCCGTTTTTAACGAAGACGAAACTTTGTTCCACCAAGGGCTTGAGCGTTTGAAGATCAGGAGCCCCGCCTATTTTTATCTAAAAAAAGACGGTTCCAAACCCAAATCGATTGCGGGCGACGGTGGTGACTTGGACAGGTTCTGGTCGAATCCCACGAAGTGGGTTGACGGCTTGACCCAGGAAACTTGTCGCGATAACGGGCATCATTCCCAGTTTGCACTAGGATCAGCTCTGCACGCGGCTGAAGTCGCCTGGCATCAGGGCGTGGACGTGTATTCAGAGAATCAGCAGCGATTCACGGCGGCGATGGAACTCCTCGCCACTCAGCTTCTCACTGGCTCGATGCAAGGCGTGTGCTGCAATGACATCCCGACTGCTGACCGATACAATACGTGGGAGGTGGGCTACAACCATTACCACAATCGTGCCGGGGTCGCCTTGCCGAACACACGAAAGCTGATTCTTGAGCAAATCAGGCCTCGGGCCTCAAGGACCGACTGGAATCTGAACTACGAAACTCTGACTCATGCCGATCTCCCGCGCCCCCCGCTCCATGCAGAGGGGCAGCACAATTTGGAATAGATCGAAGTTATTTGGATTTTAAATAAATGTTTCTAAATCCGATGCCTGGACCCCGCACGACATCCGAGAGCAAGTGATCGACCTCATCAACACATGGGGCGGCGAGCGCAGCGGCCTTTGGGCCCTGCAGATTGTCGACTGGCTGGGCATCGGCCGCTCCAAGAATTACGACTGGCGCGAACGCTACGGCAAAGCCAACGAATACAACCGCCTCATCCCCCGCGACCACTGGCTCCAAGACTGGGAACGCCGCGCCATCATCGACTTCCAGCACAAGTTCCCCCTGGAAGGCTACCGCCGCCTCACCTTCATGATGCTCGAACTCCCCAAGACCAACTTCTCGGCAAAGACAGGCCATCTTCGCCGCCCGTGACCAAAAACTCGCCTCGGCCAGGCTCCAACGCAAAATCAACCGTCAAAACCAACACGCCCATTCCGTCACTCACACCACGGTTTTTTCCAATTGACGCTGAAGCAATACACTCACGACGTGTGCGGGTAGCCGGGAGGCAAGTTGTGTCGTCGAATTTCATGACTGCTGTTGTCTCGGTGACAACTCGTGTTTTCGGATCGATATAAGGAAACGGAACAAAGCTGTTACTGGTGAAAACCGGATGGAGCCCGAACAGACAGTGGCGAAACGGAGGGCGGCAATTTGAAAAATCATTATTGCGGCATCCCGCTTGGCCCCGGGAAGGATTTCGCGTTGAATCGGCGGGTATGAAACGAACTCCTGTCACAATTCTCACCGGCTTTCTTGGTTCTGGAAAAACCACGCTTCTCAACCGCATTCTCACAGCGCCGCACGGGCTGCGGATTGCGGTGATCGAAAATGAATTTGGCGAGATCGGGATCGACCACGAACTGGTCATCAACGCGGAGGAGGAACTTTTCGAAATGAACAACGGCTGTATCTGCTGCACCGTGCGCGGGGATCTGATCCGCATTCTGGGAAACCTCATGAAGCGCCGGGACCGGTTCGACCACATCCTGGTCGAGACCACCGGCCTCGCGGATCCCGGCCCGGTGGTGCAGACGTTTTTCGTGGATGAGGAACTCCGGGAACAAACTTATGTGAACGGTGTGGTGACCCTGGTTGATGCGGTGCATTTCATCCGGCATCTTGAGGAAACCCACGAGGCCGGCGAGCAGGTCGCCTTTGCGGATTTGATCCTGCTCAACAAATGCGATCTGGTCGAGGAGGCGGCCTTGCGCAAGGCGGAGGAGGCGATCCGATCGATCAACGCGCTGGCCCGCATCGTGCGCACCACCCGCGCTGAAACCGATCCCGCCGCGCTGCTCGATCTCGGGGGATTCGACCTCACCCGCGCAACCGGGCTCGATCCCCATTTTCTCGAACCCGAGAGCCATCATCACCACCACCACTCGGAGATTTCCAGCGTGGGCTTCCAAATCCCCGGGGATTGCGACGGACGGAGGTTGAACGACTGGATCTCCCAACTGGTGAAAGAACAAGGCCAGGACATTTTCCGTATGAAGGGGGTTTTTGCGGTAAAAAACCAATCCGACCGCGTCGTGTTCCAGGGCGTTCACATGCTGATCGACGCCGCCAGCGGAGGACCCTGGGCAGGACGTCCGCGCACGAACAGCGTGGTATTCATCGGCCGCCACCTCGACCGCACGGCGCTGGAGAGCGGACTGCGTTCCTGCCTGGCCTCATGAAATGCCTCGCCACACTGGAGGCGGGAGACCACGTCAGCCACCTTGTTTGGAACCGCAGCGGCGATCGATGGATCGTCTGCCCGTCGAGCGGTCCAGTGCTTGTCGCGGACGACCTTGGCGCGGTGCGGGAGTCGCTTTCTCCGCATGGCATGGGGAATGGAGCTCCCGCGTGGTTCGGCGGACAGGCGGCCACGTGCGGATTCGATGGCCGCATCCGTCTCGGTGGAGCGCCCATTCACCTAGGACGGGGAATGATCGAACGTGTGCGGACAAATGCAGACGACTCGCTTCTCGCCGCCACGCAAGGCCGCAACCTGCTGCTCTTCGACCGCTCGGGAGCCGTGGTGGACTCTTCCATCGCCCTCCCCTCGCCTGTCGCCGATCTGCGGTGGAATCCTGCCGCGCCCCGCGAACTGGCCACCAGCGGGGCCGGCGGAGCGCTGCTCTGGCGGATCGGCGAGGCCGAACCATTCGCAAGGTTCGACTGGGGAGGAGCCAGTCTGGAGGCTGTGTGGAGCCCCGACGGGCGATGGCTTGCCACCGCCGACCAGACGCCCAGCGTTCACATCTTCGACATTCCCGCCAACAATCCCCTTCACATGGAAGGCTTCGACGGGAAGGTGCGCGCGATGGCGGTCTCGAGCGATTCCAAGCGACTGGCCACCGCAGGGAGCGCGGTCTTCACAGTATGGCCGTTGACCGGCGCACGCGGTCCCGAAGGGGCGCGCCCGATCCAAGTCGAGGGAAGCGCCTCCGAAGTGGTGGCCATGGATTTTTCACCACGGGATGGTCGCTTGGCCACCGGCGACACCGAAGGCACGCTTCTGGTCGTGACCTTTGAAAAAGGACAGTTCCGCCGCAAGCGGGCTCGACTGGGAACGGGCATCTCCACACTGGCATGGCATCCCACCGCCCCGCGTCTGGCCATCGGCCACACGGACGGAAAAGTCCAACTTTTGGAGATGGCATGAAAACCGGCTGCGGCCCCGATCCCGCCGAGGCAGAGCCACTCCCAAGCGAGCTGCCGCCCGGGATTTCGAAAACCTTGATTCTGGTCGGCGCGGCGGCCCTCGTCGGGGCCCTGACCGGGCTGCTCGGCGTCGTGTTTCTGCGTTTGCTCGACGAAGCCAACGGCCTTCGCCTCGCGCTGGTCGAGGCCTTGCGCGGATGGCCTGCAGGCGTCGGCCTCGGCCTGATGATGCTCGGAACGTCGCTGATTGTCGGGTTGGCTGCCTGGATGGTGAAATCGCTCGCTCCCAATGCGGTCGGCAGCGGAGTGCCGTATGTCGAAAA
Source organism: Chthoniobacter flavus (assembly GCA_945883435.1). GTDB lineage: Bacteria > Verrucomicrobiota > Verrucomicrobiia > Chthoniobacterales > Terrimicrobiaceae > UBA967. The sequence goes on from CAMCXK010000076.1 coordinate 7,370, forward strand.
GATTTTGAGGGGAACGGGATTTCCGCGCCACGAGTTTGTTCTTCCGGTGAAATTTCTGGGTGGTCTGCTCGCGCTTTCATCGGGCATGATTCTTGGCCGCGAAGGACCCATGGTTCAGATGGGAGCGGTGATCGTCGAGCGGGTAGGCAAGATGATCCGTGGTGTTTCCGGGATCTGGCGCCCCCTCATGGCCGCCGGAGCGGGTGCAGGGCTGGGAGCTGCATTCAACGCCCCCGTGAGTGGCACCTTGTTTATCCTGGAGGAGGTTTTGCGCAAAGTGACCCCCTTGGGATTTGTCCTGGCCGGCACCGCCGCGGCGGGAGCTGCTTTTGTGCAACGGGGGATTTTCGGTCAGGGGCTGGGATTTCAAGTCGGGCCGTCCCCTGCGGGACCCGCCTGGAACCTGCCGGTGTATGCGATCTTCGGGCTGTTCGTCGGGACGCTCGGGGTGGTCTACAACCGCTACCTCCTTGCCTTGGCAGGTTCCAAGGGTCTCGCCCATCGCCTTCCCGCCGTTCCGCGCGCACTGGGAATCGGGTTGCTTGTCGGGGCGGTGGGATGGTTTCTCCCCTCCGATATCGGCGGCGGGGACGATCTGACGCAGCGGGTCCTGTCGGGACAGGGGGGAATGGCATTTTTAATCACGGTCGCGGTCGCCCGTTTCGTGCTCGGCCCCTTATGCTACGCGGCTGCCACGCCCGGTGGAATTTTTGCCCCGATCGTGGCCTTGGGAGCACTTACAGGAGGCGCTGCGGGGATCCTCCTTCACGTGCTCCTGCCCGATGTTTTTCCATCGCCCGTGGCGTTTGCAATCGTCGGGATCGTCGCTTTTTTCACCGCTTGCATCCGCGCACCGCTCACCGGAATGGTCATTTGCCTCGAAATGACAGCGTGTTTCGGCTTGTTCCTTCCCATGCTCGCCGGCTGCCTTGGCGCCTACCTGTTGGCCACGCTGGCGAAAGACGAACCCGTTTATGACGCACTGGCTTCAAAAACGTGAATCGCCCCGGAGGGAATGATTCGCAATCAAGCGGAGACCGCGCCGGGTTGGCACGGACGGACCAGTGAACTGTCGGGATCGTAGTTAAGGTAGGGCATGAGCCACTTTTCTGCTTCGGCCACTGACATGCCCTTGCGTCGGGCGTAGTCCTCGATTTGGTCGCGCTCGATTTTACCGACCGCAAAGTATTTCGACTCCGGATGCCCGAAATAGAGGCCGCTCACGCTGCTGCCGGGAAACATGGCCAGACTCTCGGTAAGAGTGATGCCGGCGGTGTGGTCGACATCCAGGAGTTTCCAGATGGCATGTTTCTCGGTGTGGTCGGGCTGGGCGGGGTAGCCGGGCGCGGGGCGGATGCCACGGTATTTTTCGCGGATATAGTCGTCGTTCGAGAGGTTCTCGGTTTTTCCAAACCCCCAAACGTCGCGGGCGAACTTGTGCATGTATTCGGCGAACGCCTCGGCAAAGCGATCGGCAAGGGCCTCGGCCATGATGACGTTGTAGTCGTCATGCTGAGCCTTGAATTGTTGGATCAAATCCGGGAGGCCATGACCTGAGGTGACAGCAAAGGCGCCGACATAGTCTTGCGCGGGCGCGGGGGCGACGAAGTCGGCAAGCGAGTGGTTGAATTGACCAGCGGGCTTTTTCGCTTGTTGGCGGAGGCAGTGGAGGCGGGCAGCGACTTCAGTGCGGGTCTCATCGGTGAAAACCACGATGTCCTCGCCATCGCGATTGGCAGGGAAAAGGCCGCAAACGCCGCGGAGTCGCAGGGATTCCTTTTCGACGATTTCGGCGAGGAGTTTTTGGGCGTCGTCGAAAAGTTTTTTTGCTTCGGAACCGCAGTGCGGATCGTCCAAGATCGCCGGGTAACGGCCACGCAGTTCCCAAGTGTGGAAAAACGGCGACCAGTCGATGTAGGGAATCAGGTCGCGGAGCGAGACGGTTCTTCGTTGAGCAGGCAGGAAGCCTGCGCGGCCTCGCCCTTCATAAGCATCTCCACGACTTTCGGAGAGGACTCCCGGCACAGGCGACGCCAGTTGTCGTTTCTCCAAGTGCAGAAGTTGATCCACTCCTGGGGATCCTTGAGTTCCTCCGGAATCGGGGTGCGGTTGAGGCGGATGCTCTCCTGATACATGTGCTCGTGCAGTTCCGCGTAGCGTTGCAGCTTTTGCGGCGACAAGTGTTGCAATGTCTCTGGATAGATGAGCGGCATCGTTTTTGGCTTTGCGGATGAGGTTAGCATAGGCGTGGCCGTGTGCCACTTGAAAATCCTTGTAAACTGCCTTCCAATCGCCGCCAGTGGCTTTGGCGAGTTGCTTGGCGAGTTGATTGAGGGTGCTCGTGTGGGCTGGCTTGGCTTTCATCGCGGCTCCGATGACAACCGCGCCCGCACCCTTGAGACCGGCCTCCTCCAGGGCTTCCTGCATGGCATTGAGCGTTTCACCGCTGGTGAGGATGTCATCCACGAGGATCAAACGGCGCGAGGCCAACTTGGCTTTGGCGGATTCGGGAACATGAATGACCGTGGGACTGCCGACTTTTCCAAGATAGCCGATCCGGTTCTTGGCTTCCTCTTTGGAAAAAACGCGGAGCGATTCGTCGAGGTCTCCCGGAAAATGCTGGAGAAGCCACTCGGCGAAGATGGACGGGAGTTTGTTTTTACCTGATGTCGATGGGGCCACAAGAAGGACCGGGCGCTCGCCTTCGAAGGCGGGGGCGTAGTCGAGCGGATGGCAGTATTTGACGAGAAATTCGCGGACGAGTTCGTCGTCGAACGAGGCGGCTTTAAGGGCACGTTTTTCCTCGACCATTTTCGGGGTGTCGTCGGTGCTGAACCAGGTGGGCGGGCAGTCGAGGGCGAAGATTTGTTTGAGTTCCGATTCGGAGGTGACTTCGAGTCCGCCGATGCGGCGGGGGAAGGAGTAGGAGGGTTTTGTGGACTCGAAAACAACGGCACCGGTTTGTGCGGGGGTGGCGATGTTGTCGTGCGAAAGCTGCGGGGCGTTGGCAATGGCTTCTGCGAGGGGCAGCATCGCTTTCGTGGTTTGGCGGTTGGCGTGTTCTTCACGGAGCTTGGCGTAGTCGGTGGCGAGTTGCTCGAGAAACACGGGCTTTTGATCGGGATTCAGCAGCGCACTCGCGACATTGACCGAGCGTGAAGCGTCGAGGACATGCACCACGCCGCCACTGTAGTAGTGGGCCATTTTCACCGCCGTGTGGGCGCGGCTGGTGGTGGCACCACCGATCATGAGCGGGATGGTAAATCCTTGGCGCTGCATTTCCTTGGCGACGTGGATCATTTCATCGAGCGAAGGTGTGATGAGTCCGGAGAGACCGATGATGTCGCAGTTTTTCTCCTTCGCGGTGGCGAGGATTTTCTCGCAGGGCACCATCACGCCGATGTCGATGACCTCGTAATTGTTGCAGGCGAGGACGACGCCGACGATGTTTTTGCCGATGTCGTGAACATCGCCTTTGACGGTGGCCATGAGGATGCGGCCTTGCGTGCGGGCGTCCGGATTGGCGGCGCGCTCGGCTTCCATGAGCGGGGTGAGCCAGGCCACGGATTTTTTCATCACGCGGGCGCTTTTGACGACTTGCGGCAGGAACATTTTTCCTGCTCCGAAGAGGTCGCCGACGATTTTCATGCCGTCCATGAGCGGGCCTTCGATCACGCTGAGCGGCTTGCCGTATTTGTTCAGGGCCTCCTCGGTATCCGCTTCGACAAAGTCGGCGATGCCTTTGATGAGGGAGTGTGCCAGACGTTTTTCAACTGGCTCGTCGCGCCAAGCGAGGTCTTGGGTCGGGCCAGTGGCGCCGGATTTTTCAGATTTGAATCCTTGGGCGAAGGCAACGAGGCGCTCAGTGGCGTCGGGGCTGCGGTTGAAGAGGACATCTTCGATCAGTGCGAGGAGGTCCTTGGGAATTTCCTCGTAGATGCCGAGCTGCCCGGCGTTCACGATGCCCATGTCGAGCCCGGCTTTGATGGCGTGGTAGAGAAACGCCGCGTGAATGGCTTCACGCACCGGATTGTTGCCTTGGAAAGAAAACGAGATGTTGCTGACGCCGCCGCTCACGCGGGCGAACGGGAGATTCTCCTTGATCCAGCGGGTGGCCTCGATGAAGGCCTTGGCGTATTCATTATGCTCCTCGATGCCGGTGGCCACCGTGAGAATGTTCGGATCGAAGATAATGTCTTCCGGCGGGAAGCCCACTTCGTCGACGAGGATGCGGTAAGCGCGGGCGCAAATCTCGGTTTTGCGCTGGAACGAGTCGGCCTGGCCTTGCTCGTCAAAGGCCATAACGATCGTCGCGGCGCCGTAGGCGCGGATGAGGGCGGCTTGTTCCTTGAATTTCTCCGGCCCCTCCTTGAGGCTGATCGAGTTGACGACGCACTTGCCCTGCACGCAGCGGAGTCCGGCCTCGAGCACTTCCCATTTCGAGGAGTCGATCATGATCGGCACCTTGGAAATATCGGGCTCGGCAGCGACGAGGTTCAGGAACTTCGTCATGGCAGCCGCCCCGTCCAGCATGCCGTCGTCCATGTTGATATCGATGATCTGGGCACCCGCCTCGACTTGCTGACGGGCCACCGAAAGAGCGGCCGTGTAGTCCTCGCCCAGGATGAGTTTTTTAAAAACTTTCGAGCCTGCGACATTGGCGCGTTCCCCGATATTGATAAACGGGATTTCCGGCCGGGCTACGAAAGGCTCCAATCCACTCAGGCGGAGTGTGGTGGTTCGGGCGGGAATCCGGCGTGGAGCGAGACTGCGAACCGCCTCTGCCATGGCGCGGATGTGTGCGGGGGTGGTGCCGCAGCAGCCGCCGATGATGTTCAGCCAGCCCTGCTCGGCCCACTCTTGAAGTTGCGGAGCGAGTGACTCTGCGGTCTCTGGAAATCCGGTGGGCGAAAGCGGGTCCGGCAGGCCGGCATTCGGGTAGCAACTGACGAAAAAGGGCGAG
>CAMCXK010000077.1 GCA_945883435.1 Chthoniobacter flavus
GAGGACCAGCGGATCGGCGGGAAACTGCGCGGGTTTGGTGACATGCCATCCGTCGGCGCGTTGCTCGAGGACAAGGATGGAGCGGCCTTGCCGGAGTTCGATGCGATCGAGGCTGGCAGGAGTGTGGGTGGTGAGGCGGCGGTCGCGCAGGGAATGGGGGTCGAGTGAAAGCCACTTGAGAAGATCGGCAGAGACCAAATAGAGAGTTTTGGAATTTTTGAACGAGACGTAGGCGCGGCGTCCGTCGGGGGTTGTTTTTCCGATGAGCAGGGCGGGCGGGGCATCCCCGCGGAAATCGAGTTGCTGGGTGCTTTTGAGAACTCCGTAAGAGGCGAGTTTTTTGTCATCCTGGACCTCGGAGGCACCGATACGGTCGAGCACTTCCGATTGAAGGGCGGCCTGGAAAAGGGCATCGACAATCTCGGGGGCTGCGGCGTCGTTCAGTGGTTTGGTCAGTCGCCAGCCACCTGGCGTTTTTTCCACTTCCATCGAGAGATCCCCATTGCGCAGGCGGAAACTCGTGATTTCCCCGGGGTCGAAGACGAAGAGCGGGGTGCCCGGCTGAACGGTCCGTTCGGCCGAAAATCGCCACCGCTCGGTGAGAAGAACGAAAACAACAGCTCCCGCCGCAAGAAGCGCCAGTGCGATGGTCGCCGCGCGATTCATGCCCGGCGCCGGATCCAGACGGCCAATCCGGCGAGTGCCGCCATGCCGGGGATGAGGCCCAGCGAGACGAGTGAGAGCACCGAAAGCTGCGAATCGGTCAGGCGCAAGGTGAATCGGGCCGGATTTTTGGGAGTGATTCCGGTCAGGCCTTCACGATCGATGAGTGCGGTGACAGCTCCGGTCAGAAAATCCAGACCGGGCTTTGTGAGCGCATCGTTTTCGGCGAAGCGCGAGGATCCGACCACCACCAGGCGCGAGTCCTGCACATCGACCCGGTCGTCGGAGAGGGCTCCCCGATCGGCAGTGGCGGCGATCACAAGCGGTTGACCGTTGTCCAATCCATCCTCGTAGGCGACGCCGCCGGGTTGGTTGGGAAGATAGGCGGTTTCACCCCAGAATTCCTCGGCGGCCTGGACAAGCGGACGCAGACGGGTTTCGCGCCGGGCGGCGGTTTCCATATCCAAGGCCAGGGATTGAGTGGCTCCGGGAAAAACCAGATTGGTTCCCTGGAGCCGGCGTGTGATATCCGCGCCGGGGAGGACCTCGCCAGTGACGTCACGCAAAATTCCCATCGCAAAAGGGAGCTTCACAAGGCGCAGGACCCGGTCGTCCCTCGCCTGAATGCCGTTTTCCCTCAGAAGATCCAGCAAACGCGGGGTCGGACTATTCGGGTCCAAGAGCACCAGCATCTTGCCGCCGGCCTCAAGCCACTTGCGAAGAATGCCCATTTCCCGCTCATCCAAATCCGACCGCGCGCTGGCGATCACCACGGCCCGTGCATCCTCCGGCATCGCATCTGCGGAGGCGAGACTGAGTCCGCGCACAGCCGTGTTCTGGGCGAGTAGCGACTCGACCCAAGTCGAGTAGGTGGACATCAGCGAGGGTTCGCCATGGCCTTGGAGAAAGTAGATTTTTTCCGGGTCGGGCTTGAGGAGCGAAACAATCGCGGACGTGATCACCTGCTCACCGCGGAAGGCGATCAACACCGGTTCCCCGCCGCTGGCAACAGCCGTGCGGTCGAAGTCTCCGAGTTCGGCCAATTCAAGGATGCGGTGGCGGCCATCGTATTCCACGATCAGCACCTGGTCGAGCGGACGGCCGGGGAATCGCAATTGAAGGTCCTGGGCGCGGGCGGTGTTGCGTGTCGGGTCGACATATTCCACGACGAGGCCTTTGCGCTTGTTGAAAAGGTATTCGGTCAACAGGCCTCGCACGTCACCCAACAAGCGGGTGGCGTGCGAGGCAAAGGTCGGAGATGCCACCACCGTGATGTGCAGGGGCTTTTTGCATTCCTTCAAAACACTGCGGGTTTGTCCGGCCAGACTGAATTTCCCGGAGCGGGAGTGGTCGATGCGAAGAAAGTGGACGAACCCCAGGTAGTTCGCCACCACCCAGAGGATCCCCGCAGCCACCAACTGGATGCCGACACCGATCCGGATTCCTGTGCGCGCGGGCTTCATGCCCTCCACCTCCGGTATTGAAAGATGTGGAAGGTGGCAAACAACACCGCCACCGTGCTGCTGATGTAAAAAACAACAGGGCGGGTGTCCCAGAGCCCTTGGGAGAACGCCATCATATGCTCCAAGGGGGAAAAATAAAACGTGGCCTCGCGCAGGGCGGATCCTGTGGCGGGCAGCAAAAACGAGAGAAGCCCGAGGAAGAAAAACGCCAGAATTCCCGAGAATCCGATGACGGCCGCCACAATCTGGTTGTCAGTCAGCGCGGAGGCGAAGCAACCCACGGCAGTGAAAAAGGCGCCCATGAGGAAAAGCATCGAATAGGCGCCCAGATAGCTCCCCATCGCACCGGCCGCCTGCACGCCGGTCACTTGCCCGAACACAAGAAAGTAAAGCAGACTCGGCACCCAAAGGACGGTGAAGAAAAACAGGCATCCGGCGAATTTTGCCAGCACCACTTGCCCGTCGCCCACAGGGGCCGTCATCAGCAACTCCACAGTTCCCGAGCGGACCTCTTCCGCAAAAACCCGCATCGTGAGAAGCGGAAAGACAAGGACGAATGGAAACCAAAAATACACGGTGTTGAAAAACGCCTCGACCAGTGTGGTAACGCTCCCCGGAGAATGGTTCAGCAACGTCACAGCCGCCTGAAAGTTGAACCCGGTGACGATCAGAAAAAAGAAAAGCACGATGTATGCGAGGGGTTGATGAAACGCGGAGGCGATCTCGCGGCGCCAAAGAATGAAAAATGTCCTCATCGCTCCCAATCCTCCCCGCCGGTCAGTTCGGCGAACACATGCTCCAGGCTTGCCTCGGGGCGGCTGATCTCGCGGACCCTCCAATGGTTCTCCACAGCTGTCCGGAAAAGGTTCTCGCGGGGATCGTGGGCCGGTTTTGGAACAATGGAAAAAACCGTCCAAGCGCCATCCTGGCGGTGGGTCACGGATTGAATCGAGGAATCCGCCCGCAGAAGAGCCGCCGCCGCGAGCGGATCGGGGACCACGGCGTCAAACTCAACCAGTCCCGCCTGTCCGTGCCCCGCCCGCAGTTCAGCTGGAGTGCCCGCCGCCTGAACCCGTCCATTTTTCAAAATGACCACCTTCGAGCAGAGCATTTCCACCTCGGGAAGAATGTGCGTGGAGATCAGGATTGTGTGGTGGCGTCGCAGGTTGCGGATCATGCCGCGCACGGCGCGGATTTGATTCGGGTCGAGGCCGATGGTGGGCTCGTCGAGAATCAGGAGGTCGGGTTCGTGGCTCATCGCATCGGCGAGGCCCACGCGCTGGCGGTAGCCCTTCGACAGGCGGCCGATGATGCGGGTGGCCACCTCCTGGAGTCCGCAAAGTTCGATGACATCGGCTGTGCGCTCGCGCAAGCGGCGGCCCGGCACACCCTTGAGCGCGGCGCGGTAGGAGAGAAATTCCCTCACCCTCATGTCGGGATAAAGCGGCACATTTTCAGGCATGTAGCCGATGCGGCGCCTCGCCTGGAGGGATTGGGAAAAGACATCGTAGCCCGCGATGGTCGCGCGTCCCGATGTCGGAGGCAGGTATCCTGCAAGCATTTTCATGGTCGTGCTTTTGCCGGCGCCATTCGGTCCCAGAAGGCCCACGATCTCGCCCTTGCCGACCTCGAAATCCACCTCGCTCACGGCGCACAAGCTGCCATAGCGCTTGCTGAGTTTTTCCACAGTGACCATCCCGAAACAGGCTACCGGCATGCCGGCGTTCGGGAAAATCAAAATTGCGGGAGCCTGCTCAAGCGAATGGCAGGTGATCGGGTGGGTCGGGGAATGCTTCCAGGGCCGGCTCGGGGAAGCCGATATCGGCAAGCAGGCTCCTTGCCTCGGTAAATGTCCGCGTTCCCGCAGCTGTCTCGCGAAGGAGGGGCCATGTGGCTTGAAAGGTGAGCTGGATCTGGCTCAAGACCCGTTCCATCACATCGGCATCCGCTCCGCCCACTGGAATGGCCATCAGGGAGCGGTGGAAAACCACCCCGGTCGACTCGCACCACAGGAGCGCTCCGAATCCGAAAAGGCTTGAAACCAAACCGCACAAACTGACGAAGTCATTGGTTGCCGCAGGTTCGACCGGCAAGGCGCACCGCGTGAGCAGAAGCAAATCGTCCCCGGGGGCACCGGAGCCTGGGACGAGGTCGGAGGCGAGTACGATTTCGCAGACAAGCCTATCGCAGTCCAGGTCGAGCAGAATGACCGGCGGGAGGCCGGGTTTTTGCTCCAGGCGGAAATCAAAGTCGGTTTCCTCCAGAAGGGCGGCAATGGAGCGAAGGGATAGGGAGGTGTTCATGGCTGGCTGGACTTTTGCCACGGGGCGGCAGGCATTTCTGGAACACTCCAACCTTGCGTCGCCAAGGTGGATTCCGCTTCGTCCGGCCCCATGCGTTCCTGGGCTATGGCAAAGAGGATGGGTTCCGCAACCTCCAACAACTCGTCCATGGAATCCAATATCGAGGCCGCCAGAATCGCGGGAACAGCGCGGTCGGTCCAAGCCACAAGACCGCGCACGACTGCCAGGCCGGACTCGGAGTGCGGGAACACGCCGATGCGGCCAAGGGATTGGTTCAGACGGTTGCACACACAGGCGAGTGCGGGGCGGGCTGCGGGATGAGTATGGAGGTCGAGGCGGATTTGGATTTGCAGTGCCACAGAGGTGTCCCCCGGTCCGCCCAGGGCTGCGAGTGCGTCGTCGAGAAAAATCAACTCGGCCACCCGGGTCGAATCCGAGGAGAGTTGGCTGAGAACCGTGGGTATTTTGTCCTCCGCCCCCTCCACGAAGAGCGAGGGTCGGCCAAGCACGGAAAGGTCAAAGGCGAGTTGCTGAAGGGGGGCGGAAATCATTCTTGTATTTTTGGCATCGGGAGTTTGTTGCGATGGCAGAAAAAGTCCTCGGCTTGGCGGCGATCGGCGGCAAGCAGATCCAAAAAGAGCTGCTGATCCGCAGGCGTCCACCCCATCTGGTTCTTGAGAAAATCCAAACTTTCACAATCCATTCGGGTGCCCTGTTGTATCACCTCGTCGCAAAACGCGGCGGCCATCGCGCGGCTGTTTCGCACGGCCAGTTTGTAGGTCGCAATTTCAAGAAGCTGATCCTTGCTGTAGGAGAGCCGGTGCCCCGGGCGGACTTCCTCCGGCGAGAGAGGGATCCGAGAGCCTACCAACGACTCGTATTTGTCGGAGCCATTAATGGCATCCAGAATCTTGAGCGCGTGACGGGCGGATTTGCGATGTGCGGGATCACTGTCATCGTCGGCCGAGACCTCCATAAGGTTTGCGCGGGCCTCTTGGACTGTTGCGGCGGTATTAATCGTGGCGTAAAGAAATTGCAACCCCGACGTCTTGTTGGCAAAGGCGGCATCGCGCTGAAATTTTGAATAAGCCGCATACAGCGAGAGTCCCGCGCCCACGCCGCCGAGAACCAGTGCGGCGGTCGTCAGTCCAAAGAACACCAGGGGCGCAGCCGTGGCCAGCGCCACAATCCCTCCGATCCACAACGCTCCGCGAATGAAGTAATCCGTGGCCTGGAGCGCTTGGGATTTCCTCTCAGAGGATTTCTCGCCGTGAACATTCTTTTCGATGCGACGCTTGTGCTCGAGGAGCAGGGATTTTAGGTCAGCGGATTTATCATCAGCCGGGGCCAGTTGGGCGGCAATTTTCAGACCAGCCGCATGCTGGGCCTCGGCGGCCTTGGCCGCGTCTTGCCCCGCCTTCACGCTGCGGTGGGTGGAAAACCCGCCGGCGGCAATGTTCAAAACGCCGATCGGATGAGCCAATCCATGGGCCACCGAGGTGGCCGCCGTGGACCCCGCGGCGAGGGCGATGCTTGTGCCCGTGTTGGCGATGCCAAAGCCATAGCGGGCCGAATTGGCCGAGCGTTCGGAAACCCACAGCGCATCCTTGGATTTCAGCCCCGAGGATTTCAGGTGAATTTGATATTCGACCAGAGCGAGGCGGTTTTTGAGAGTTTGGTTGAGATCCGTGGGATCGAACGCGTCTGCAAACCCTTCGGAGTCTCGGGGAAGATTTTCAAGATGCGCTTGGTGTGCTTCCAGGATTTGGTCAAGTTGCATTTGAAGCGATTCGCCAAACTCCGCGCGTCGCGCTGGGAGAGTTTGGGTGGTTGGTGCGGGCTGGGTTTCCAGCAGGTCCCTTAGAAACGCTTGGGTTCGCCGTAACTCCTCTAGATTTTTTTTCTCCGAGCCACGGTCTTTCAGTTCTTTCAGATTTCGCGCCAGTCCGAAGATGTGTTCACCGGCTCCGATGGTCTCGCCAACCACGTCGGTCACATGCAGGTGGTGGAGGGCGGGATTTGTTACCACTCCTTGATCACGGATGTCCTCGGGTAGCTGCACGAATTCCTCACCCACTTTGGCTGCAAAGCGCGGAAGGCGACCCACGGTCTTGGCTCCCGAGGAAAGTGCGCTGGCCCCCTCGCTGATGGAGGTTTTTGAGCTCTTGCGGGTGATCCAATTCCAGAACGCCTTGAACGGGGATTTTAAGGCCGCACGGAAGTTTTTCCCGGCACTCTGGGGAAGGACGTAATCCGCGTTCAGATGCTTCTCCAGGCCTGCACGGGCGCCCCCGGAAAGCAGGGCCAATGGGGCATTGCGGCCCGGTTGAAATGCTGGGAGGTCGTGAGGCGGCGCCGCGAGAATGCCTGCCCCCGCTGCGGGAGCCTCCTCTATTTCAGCGGCATGAGCCAAAGCGGCCTGGCGTTGCCCCGCCAAAAGGCTTCGAAGAGACAGGGGATCGGGCGGCATGGCGCGTCAGAGGAGATCGTCGTGGCACTCGGATGCCGTCACCGCAAAGTTGGTCGCCGCATTGCAAAATGTCTCCGGGGTAAGCGCGTCGATCCAGAGCGACTGGCTCAAGATCATGCGGTTTGTTGCGGTGTCCAGTGAGAGAGAGGCTCCCCGCAAGGCTCCTCCCGGCAGGTTTTTTTCCAGCAGGCGGCGATAAACCGGGGCGGGTGTGTGGGCTTCGGAAAGGGCTCCAACGACCGCGTGGAGGTGAATCCACGGAGAGTCACCGTCGTGCTCCAAAGTGATCTCCATATCGTTGCCGAAGGCGAGGGAAACGCAGCCGTCATATCCCGGGCGGGGCAGGGCGGTGCCGGAACGCTCTTCCAGAGCCTCGAAGAAGCGGGAAATGGATTCACGGGGATTCATTCGGCGCCCTCGCGGTCGATTTCCTCCATGAAAAGCGAGAAGTCCTCCAGGATTTCCTTCACGTCCATTGTGCCGGTGGCGGCTTGGCGGAGCGGGCGGGCGGCAATGGGAAAGTAAAACGACCAGGTGTCCAGGATGCGAACAAGCGGGTTTGTGTCGAATGCACCCTCACCCGCCGCATGGGTGTGGGAAATGGTCATTCCAAACTCGGCCGGGTGCAGCGTGAAACATCCAAAGGGCAGAAGCGGGTTGAGGATTTCCAACACGCCCACCATGACTGGCAGGCTGGCAGAGGACCAGTCGTAGGGCATCGCCGCGACCAGGCGCAGAACCGAGAGGGCCGGCGTGTCCTCCTCGGAATCGGTTTCTTCGAGAGATTGCATCACGAGGACAGTGACATCGACATCTTGGCCGTCGAAGGCCTGTTCCAGAGACAACGAAAGTTTCGAGACCCCGTCATCCTGTCCTTCGGGAGGAAGTTCGAGTTCGCAGGGGATGCCGATGGATTGGAAGTGGTCGGCGAGCAGGCGGAGTTCGATCGGTGCGGTGGGCATGGGATGGATGGATTAGAGGAAATTAAGGGACTTGGCGAGGAGGGCGGCGGCATCAAGGCGCTGATTGATGGACTCGGCTGTCAGCGCCGTAGCGAGAATCTCCGGCGAGGCGCCGTAGCGGCAAAGTTCTTCTTTCAGCGTGTCGGAGTCCGGGGTGCGGCCTTCCTGATCGGCCCGCTGAATGGCGTCGATGATCGTGTAAAGCAGCATTTCGGGGTCGCGGCGTAGAAGCTTGCGGGCAGCTGCGAGCTTGCCCATTTCGACGCTCGAGTTGCGAAGGGACTCTTCAAATGCCGCCGTGTTACTGGTGGCGATATTCTTTTTGAGATCATTGGATCCCTCCAGCAGGCGGTCCAAATCATAGAGTGATTCCACTCCGTCGATGTGGGGAAACAGGTTTGTGGTCACGACGCCGGCGAGACGGTCGGCCGTCTCCGCACTGTAAGTCCCGCGGAACTCCTCCGCCAGGATGCGTCGCATGGAATCGGTGGCATTGGCCTCGACCCCGATCTGTCGAAACTTTGGTTTGCAACCTCGCACTGCTTGAATCACCACCTCTGGACTCGGCAACTCGCAAGGCACCGGAAGAGCCCGTTGCAAAGCCTCGTCGAGCATTTGTGAGGAACCGGTCGCGATTTCATCCGAGATCATCGCGGCCCATCCCTGACTATCCACGAGGCTCATATGAGCCTTGTTTTTGGACGCGATGAACGACTCGAGCGTGCGATCGAGCGAACGCTCGAGCAAGGATTGAGAAACCTCCGCGCGGGAGCGGGGTTGAAAATCCGGATCTGGAACGTAGGGGTTCTGCTGGAGCTGAAAACCTGCATCGATCTCCGCCTGGGAGGGAAGATTTTCCAAAAGGCGATCGGCCAATTCGCCCGCAAAAGTGCCCCCGAATTTTTCGAGTTCGCTTTTCAAGGCCGACTTTTTGTCCACCTCCTCCAGAATCCGGGGCAACGCGATGCGCAGTCGCTCGCGGAGGACAACGGAGGTGATATCGTTTTTTGCCTTGAGGCTTTGGATACGGGCCAATTCCAAAAGCTTTTTCGGGGGGGGGGCTGTGCCATCGCTTTGAAAGGCGGCCTTTTGGAGTTCTTTTGTGGAAGAGGCTTTAGAGGTGGCCAGCTTGTAAATGCCGTAGCCCACGAAGCCTAAAAAAGCGGCGACCCCCAGTCCGCTGGCCACAAATCCGACAGTGGCGGCCGCAGCCGCAGTCGATGCTCCGCCCAAGAGGAGTCCGCTTCCAACGGTGCCGGCCAAAGTGGCGAGAAAACCTGTGGCGAAAAGACCGGTTTTGAATCGCGACTCTTTGACCGGGCTGCGCTCGGCGGCCATTTTGGAGAGTGCCCGGGTGAGCCCTTCCGTTTCGCCGGCAGAGGAACTCGTGCGGTAGCCCGGGTTATTTTCAAGCGTATTCAGTGCAGTGGTTTGGTTTTCACGGTAGGCGCCGGTGTTTTCCACCTCCTCTTTGATCATTTTTCCCGTGAAATACATGCTCAGGGGCCCGGCAAAGAGCCCCAGTGAGGCGCCCGCGGTGGTGAGCGTGGCATTGGCAGCGTGCTCGCCGGCTGTCAGAGCCGTTGCGGAGCCCAATTCGACGGCACCTCCAACGAAACCAACAAGGATGTGCTTTTTCTCCGTGCGTGCCTCGTTGATGATTTGCGAGTTGAGCTGGAGTGTGGCTTCCAAGCCGCCCCTGAACTTTGAAATTTTCGATTCCAAATCGTCCAGTTTTTGCTCCTCGGAATCTGAAAACTGTCCCTGATTTTGTTCGCGAAACGCTTGCAATTTCCCGAGCAAATTGTCGAGCGTTTGAACCGTCTCGATAGCCGTGGAAAAGCGAACCTTGCCCGAGCTGATCTCGCGGCATTTTGCGACCAGCAGGTAGATTTCAGGGACGGCACCGACGAATGCTCCTACGAAATCGCCGCGGAAGGTTTCAATTCCCGTGGGGTCGCCGGTGATGATCGGCACCAAATCCACCGCGAAATCCACAAGGGTCGATCCAGCTTCCAATTTCAGATAGTTGTCCGCCGAGGGATCAACTGTTTGGTTTTTAACAAGTTTGTTTTCAATCGGCCTTTTTTGGCCGCGGACCTCGCGAATGGCAGTGAGTTCGCGAAGCATGCCTGCATCGATCCCGCCCCGGCGGCCAAAGTCCTGTTTGAATCCCTGGGGAAAGGCCGCTTTGTCACGCAGAAGACTCTCGCGCGTGGGACCAATCGCTGCGGTCAGTTTTTCGATGGTATCTTGGATTGTCCCGGCGGCGCCTGGCGCTGAAACGACCGGTGCAACTTGAACGGGTGCCGAAGGCGGGTTCAGCAGAACCTGCGGTTGCTGCTGGAGCACGCGGTTGTTTGCGATGGAACACACGCCGCCAATCAATCAAAAGCCGGATCGGCCGCAATGCATTTTTGGTGACGGAAATTTTGCCGATTTGTGATGGACGTAAGCCGACGGTGCTTCATCTTGGGGTGTGCATTTGCAGATTGCCTGCGCGAGGCTTAGTGATTTCCTTTTCCTTCCACCATGACTCCATCGATCTCCACCTTTCAATCCAGCGCGGCCGACGTCATGGCCTCGGCGGTGAAGACCTCACTGGACGATGTGATGGGCACCTACCAAGGCCGCAAAATCACCGCCGGTGGCAAAGCGCCCTCCGAGGCGGCACTGGATTTGAACGACCCCACCCGGTTTTCCGCCGAGTCGGAAGCGCCCGTTCCGCTGAAAAGCCAAGGCCGCCAGGCAGCCGATGCCAGGGCCCAGCGCTTGAGGGCGACGCTGGCGCGCAACTTTCCCGAGTTGCAAAATTCCGCCGCCCTTCTGCGGTTCATGGCCCTGTTGCGTCGCATGCAGCGGGAGGAGCGGTTTGATGGGCTCGAGGAGGAAATGGAGGTCTTGTTCCCCGATCCCAGCGTGCGCTTTGCCGTCGCCCGATCGCTGGAATCCGACATGGAGGGCGGGGGAGGGGACTCCTCCGAGGAGGCTCTTAAACAGGCCCTCTCCGAATATTCCAAACGCCTCGAGTCCGCCCACGGCCCGGACATTCGGGCGGGGTTCAATATTGCCGACGAGGTCAACCAAGCAACTTCGAGTCGTCCGCAGGAAGCCGGAGAGGTGCGGGATTTTTACCGTCAGGCAGTGTTCGGTTATCGCACACCCGCGGAGTCCTACCAATTTGTGACCTCTCATCTCGGAGCCTTCGAGGGGGCCGTCGCGGGGGCGGATTTTGAAACCTCGCTTCGGGCCGCTCTGGATTTCCTCACCCGGTCGCTGGCTGCCGACTTGGCGGCGGCGCGCCCCTCGAGCGAACCTTCCCAGCTTCGCGAGGTGGTGGATGGATTGCAGCACGTGCGCCTTCTGGGGGACTCGCACTCCGCCTGCCAGGCGCTGTTGCAAAAATTTCACGCGGCCACGCGCCAATCGGTGCCGGTCGATCCCCGGCGGCTCATGGATTGCCTGCTGGAGGGGGCCAAGGGCGAACGGGTCACCGAATCGCGCTTTGCCGCACTGCCGATGGAGTTTCAAGTGCCGCCTCTCGAACCTTCCATCAATTTTCTCACCCAGTTCCGTGATATTGCCAGGGACCTCCCGCCGCGCACGTTTGAAAAACCCGAGGCGAGGGAGCGCCTGCTGGAGGCCATGCAACGCGGCGTGGACATCTTGATCGACCAGGAGGAGGCTTCCTTGCAATGATCGCCTACGAAATCGAGGAGTTCGCCCGCCTGCTTGGCGTCGAGGGGTTGGAATGGCCGGTGGATGGAGTGTTGCACCTTGACATCGAGCCGGCTGACACGCTTTGCCTTCAGTCGGCCCCCGGCGGACTGGTCGTTTCGCTCGCGCGCAGCCAAGCCTACCCGGGAATTCCCTCGGCCGCCCGCTTGCTGGAGCTGACCCGTTTCACAAACTCCTCCGGTCCCCCGGTTCATGTGCGGCGGCGGGATTTCGGCCGCACAAATGTGTTTTACACCGTCTTGCCGGAGGAAACTCTTCGGGCCTCGGCTTTGCTGGCCGCGCTGGATGAAATGACGAAACTTCACAATCTCGCCGACAGCGTTTAATACACCCCCATGCCTGCCATCTCCACCCCGTCTTCTCCGATGGACTTCCGCACCGGTGTGGAGCGTGTTTCCTACGCGGCCAGCGGCCAAACCGACCCGACGCTTCCCAGCAACCGTCCTTCGCTCAGCGAGCAGGCGGTTCCCAGCCGTCTGGCCGGCTTGTTTGCGGACCGCTCGATCGAGAACT
>CAMCXK010000078.1 GCA_945883435.1 Chthoniobacter flavus
TCCTCCTTGACTTCCCTGCCGCTCTCAACGAGCGCCACGGCGTTTTCTTTGAACTCGCGGTCATACCGCCGCGCATACCTGCTTTGTGTTTCTTCCATTTTCGGAGCTTTCTTTTACAAAGCCCCTCACGGGTTTTCGAGGCAGGATCACTCCCTGATATGGCCAATCGCTCGACCTTGTGGCCAGACCCGCCCGAACCGGATTTTCTGCCACATATAGCCACTTTTCGGAATAGCTTTCTCCCTTTCTCAACTGGGTGTCCCAAAAGTCCCTTCGCCAAACCGGAGCATCTTCCCGAGGGGGCCAGTTCCGTGCGGCGTGGGATTTCCAAAAGGACACCCATTGGATGATGGGCAGCGAAGTGTCCATTATCGGGGAACAGAACAGGTGCAGATGGTCGGGCATGAGGACATACCGGCCTACAAGTCAGGAATCCGCGGCCTTCCAAGCCTCGCGAAGGGTGTTGTGAATGGCTTCATTGGCGAGGATCGGTTTTTTGTCTCTGGTGCAAACGGTGAGAAAAAGAATGGCAGGGCGGTAGAAGATTTCTCGCAAATCCTGACGGGCGGGATGACGTCGTCCGACGGTATCCATGGGCGTGAGTTTTTGCATGTTTAGAAGCGGCAGAAAATAAAAATTCGAGGGCCGACAAGGCCGCGCTGGCGCTCGGGAAAAATGGGCACTGACGGAGCATCGCCCTCCAGTAATCGGGATTAGCTTTTTCGGAAGACTACGACGCGGTGGGTGTTGGTGCCGCCTTTGTTGTTTTCGATGCCCCAGCAGCGGGAGGTTTTTGTGAAGGGGTGGGAGTGGATGAAGATTTGCAGTGGTTCGAGTCCAGCGGCTTGGCCGCAGGCGAGGACATGTTCTTCGAGGAGGATTTTTCCACGGCGGATTTCCCCCACTTCCACCGCAGCGTGTCCACACGGGCGGAGCACGCGTTTGATTTCAACCATTGCGCCAGCAAGCATGGCCTTCCATTCCTCCAAAGACCGGGTGGAGCGCGGAACGATTTCGGAATCGATGCCGGCGAACCAGCAGCGCAACCAGTTGTCGCGCCGGTAATCCACGACATCCAAGAAGGGCGGGGATGTCACAACCAAGGCGATGGAGTTGTCTTGGAGTGGCCCGCGAGATTCCGCACGCCCTGACCAGAGTCGGTGACATTGCAAAAGACTCCGATCAGGTCTTGCGGCATGCCGGAGCAGAGAGCGGGATTTTTTCAAAATAATCGCGGCCACATCGCGCGGAGGCGGGATCAATCGGTGGCGGGCGTTGAGTGCGAGTTGGGCTGCGGCGCTTATGGCCTGATTCGGCGGGAGTGTGCGGACGGAGAAAAATCCCGGTGAGTGACCGGTGAGCCTCGTCAGGGCAACCATGCGGATCCAGGCGGCTGTTCGATCCGGCATGCATTCTGAAAATGCGGCTCGCAGGAGGCAAATTTGCCGAAGCGTTTCGGGGTGGAAAAACGCGAGCAGTTCGGCCGGGGTGTCGATGTTCTTTTGCCAGTCAAAAAGCTTGAGCCAATCGGCGATTTCTTCGGCGGACGGGGGATCGAGTCTCGGAGCAGCCAGCATCCGGCCAAGGGGATTCGCATCGGATCCGCAAGCGATGCGTCCGCGCAGGGCGGCTTCCAGTGGCGTGGTGCCCCGCCCCATAAATGGATCGTGGACCGCCTCGCCGGGGTTGCTGAATCGGTTGATGAAATAGCCGGCCAGTTCAGGCTTGAAGCAGGCGCGGTAGGAAATCTCATGCAGCGAGTGACCACAGCGCTGGCCTGCGGGCCAAAATTCTCCGTTGATGACAAGGTCGCGCCTCATGAACGACACCAACTTGAACCCATGCCTCTCACTGCGCCAACACTCGGCACCGGTCCTCCCCAGATGGGACATTGCAGATGATCTGGATCTCTGATCCTGGATGGCACAAGCCGATTAAGGTTGCTTTCAGATCTGCTCTTTTGGAAAGGGGGCTGGTTTCTTGATTCTCCAGAAGGGGGATCGCGCTGAGTCGCGGTCTGTGCCGATCCTCCAGCCCCCCAATCCATTCTCCCGACGGCGTGTCAAGGAAAACGATTGAGCAGGTCAGAAAGCAAAAACACCGCCCGGAATCCGGGCGGTGTTTCAAAGTTGAATTTGATCGGGACCAATTACAGTCCGGTTGTGTCAGTGACAGGGTCGAGAGACCCGCTCTCAAGATTCAGACCTTCGGAGCCTGCAATAGAGGAATAGTCCCCGGATTTGATGGCCGCAATCATGGTGTTAATCGCATTGGTAACGATCGTGGATAGTTGGGTCGCAACTTTGTCGATTGTGTAGGATGATTTCGCCTTGGCCGCAATGAAAGCGTTGGTAATGGCTTGGGTGTTAAGGGTAATATCGAAGGCGTCAACATCGTTACCCCCGATGTGGTAGGCGGCCACAAATCCACCTGCGACCCCAGTTGCGAATGCGGGAACATTTGCCGCAGAACCTTTGACTCCTCCTTCGATAATCCCCGTGAGGAGGGCGTTGTCGATTGTGTTGTCGTTGAAATTTGCTTCACCGCCGGCGACTTCGCTTGAGAGCGCGAGGCCAGTTGCAGCAACAGCGCCTCCGAGTCGGCCATTTTTGGAAGAATCCGTAGAGGTTTGAAGGAGCGATGTTTTTTGAAAGGTGGCGGCACCTTTGACAAGAGACGCTGCCAAATTTGAGAAAGCAGCCTTTTTCGCCAGAACTTCGGCTGTGTCTGTGTCAGGTAGAGCTGCATTCAGAGCTTGCGTGGCTGCAGCCGAAATCGCTGAGGCGGCATTGGCCAGGCCGCGCGGATTGATGGCTTGTTGCTGGCCCACCAAAACCTTGGTGCTAGGGAGGGGCTTGGAACCGAAATTCGGGAGATAAGTAGCTCCCAGAAGCGTTCCTGTGGATGGAACGCCTGCCCAGTTGATTGTTCCACGAGCGTAAGCGGTAAGCCCTGCTTTCATCGCGGCGGCCGCAATTTTGTTGACATCAGCGAGAGCCGCTTTCTGATCCTTGTAGCTGAATGTGTATGCGCCCTCATCATTAGTCGTAAGCGCCGAGGTGATCGCATCGGAGATGGTTCCCGGGGCGAAGTTCGGAATTCGCGATCTGGAGATTGCATAGCTGAAAATCGCGCTGGCGGTGGTCTTTTTGGGATCCAGAGAAGCCGTGAGTTTGAGAACTGAAGTTTTCCCGGCATTGACAACCGTCACTGGTTGGGACTTCAGAGCAAACTTCTGGGGCGATTGGACAGCCAGCAATGTGGCGGTGTAGATTTGGCCTCGAAGGTCGCTGGATTGGATGGTCGTGTTGTTGGTCGTGTATCCCTGGACACCGAAATCACCTTTCGACTTGGATGTGGCTTTGAGAATAATGCGGCCTTGAGCGAGTGCCTGAGCGGCTTCTTCAAGATTTGCGTCGTCCACTTGGAATGCTTGGGTTCCGTCGGTGAGTCCCAATTGAAGAGCGCCGAGTTGAAGGGCGATCTGGTCGTCAGCTTGTCCGGCGCGCGCAGTCGGAGTGGTAAAGGCGAAGCCCAATGCGACCGCCCCGACGAGCGTGGCTTTTCCGAGGATGGTGGAGAGTTTTCGAGTCATGGTAGAAAGTAATGCTTCAACAAACATCGTCCGCTGGGGCTGGGGCGACAAGATATTTTTTCAAGAAAATCGGCTGTGTTATGTGACGATTTCGTAACATTGGAACCGATGCTCAAACCACCGATCCCACGAGGTCGTAGGTGCGGGCGCCGGAGATATGCACATGGGCAAAGGAACCTGGCGTTGCCGGGGTGGTGAGAAAAACCTTGCCATCGACGTCGGGGGCGTCGTGGGCGGTGCGGCCCGAGGTGGGGGATTCCACGAGAACGCGGAGGGTTTGACCGATCGAGGCGCGGGCGGTTTCCAGGGCGATTTTTTGTTGGAGGGCCATGGCTTGGCGGTGGCGGCGGTTTTTGATGCGGGCGGGGACCTGATTGTCCATTTTCGCCGCGCGGGAGCCGTCCTCCTGGGAGTAGTTGAACACGCCGAGGCGTTCGAAGCGGGTGGCTTCGATGAAGGCGAGCAGGCTTTCGAAATGTTCTTCGGTTTCGCCGGGGAAGCCGACGATGAATGTGGTGCGGAGGCCGAGGCCGGGAATGCCGCGGCGGAGACGGGCGATGAGGTCTTCGATGTGTTCGCGGGAGGTCTCGCGGCGCATGAGGCGGAGCATCTCGGGGTGGATGTGCTGAAGGGGCATGTCCACGTAGCGGGCCACATGGGGATTGCGCGCGATGGCGGCGATGAGTTCGTCGCTCCAGTGGGCCGGATGGGTGTAAAGAAGGCGGACCCAGAACTCGCCGCCGATCCCGGCGATCTCGTCCAGCAAATGCACCAGCGAGGTGCCGCGGGAGGAATCCACCGGTTGGCGCGGGCCGGGCTTGGATTCCCAAAGATCCATTCCGTAATAGGTCGTGTCCTGGCTGATCAGGTTGATTTCCTTGACCCCCTCGGCGACCAGGCTTCGGATTTCACGGACGATGGAATCAACCGGCCGGCTGCGGTGGCGGCCGCGCATTTGGGGAATCACGCAAAAGCTGCAAGGGTGGTTGCAACCCTCGGCGATTTTCACATAGGCCGAGTGGCCCGGTGTGAGGCGGAAGCGCGGAGTGGCGAAGTCGGGGATGTAGCGCGACTTCGCGGTCACGAGGTCAAGAACGCCGGCGCGGGGGGCGTCGAGGACCTTGCGAAAAATCGGACCCGCCTCCGCCACCTGGTCCAGGCCGATGAACGCGTCCACTTCGGGGAGTTCGGCCACCAGCTCGGTGGAGTAGCGTTGCGAAAGGCAACCGCTGACCACAATGCGTGCGTCGGGTTTGAGTCCCTCGGAGCGCTGGCGGTGCGCCTCGAGAATGGCATCGATCGACTCCTGCTTTGCCGAGTCGATAAAGCCGCAGGTGTTGACCACGAGGACGTCGGCGACGGACGGGTCGGCTGTGATTTCGAAGCCTTGGGAGCGGGCGGAGCCGAGCATGATCTCGGCGTCGACAAGATTTTTTGCACACCCGAGACTGATCATACCCACGAGGGGCGGTTGCTGCGGCGAGTCGGCGGTCATTGAGGCGGTTTCGGCCGGGAGGAGGGTTGGAAGGGCGGGAGGGTGAAAGGGGTGGGCGAGGCGCTTGCGTCGCGGACCCTCGGCTCGGGTGGAGTGGACGCGGGCGGCAACGGGGTCGGCGAGGAAACCGGCGTGGAGGTGGCCCGGGGCGTCGGTGACGGGACTGGCAGCGCTGCGCGCGGAGTGGGCGCCGGAGTGGATGAAACGGCGCTTGGCGGGGCGGGCGGGGGCTTCACGCGCTCGAATTTTTTCCAAGTGCGCCAGCCGAAGACCGCAAGCACGGCCAGGATCACGAGTGCCAAGACCCCGCCGCTGGCGAAGAGCAACCGGCGGAGCGACTGGAATTGTTCGCCGTGAAGGAAGCTTTGGCGGGCCAGAAGCACCTGGAGATAGTTGTTGTCGGCGCCTCCCAGACTGCGGCTGCCCGGAAGATAGTCGCGGATTTCATCCAAGGGAACGCGCAGGTAGTTCGCATAATCGACGAGGAACAGGCGGGCGTAGGTCGGGTGGGCGAAGCTCGAGAAGTCGTCGGATTCGATTTGGCGGAGCCTCTCGACGGAGATGCGGATGTCAAGTGCCGCCTTCTCCAGGGCAATGCCGCTTTTCTGCCGTCGGGCGGCGAGCCGTGCTCCGATGAAAAAATCGCTGTCGTGGTCCTTCATAGGTAGTCCTCCGAGTTGAGATCGACGAGGATTTCGCGGTCTTTGGCACCATCCTTGGGTCCGAGAATCCCGCGTGATTCGAGAATGTCAATCACCCTTGCGGCGCGGGTGTAGCCCAGCTTCAAGCGCCGCTGGAGCATCGAGGTCGATGCGCGGTTTTCCTGCCGTATGATTTCCAGGCATTTTCTGGCCAGGTCCTCGTCCTCCTCGCTGACATCGTTCTCGTCGATGCGGGTGCTGTTGAGTTGTGCGTGGATGTCCGGGTCGAAGCGTGTGCCCGATTGCTTGGAGACAAATTCCACGAGGCGGTGAATCTCCTCCTCGGTCACAAGAACGCCTTGGGCGCGGGTGAATTTCGAGGTTCCGGGAGGGAGGTAGAGCATGTCGCCCTGTCCGAGCAGCTTCTCGGCCCCGTTTTCGTCCAGAATGACGCGGCTGTCGATTTTCGACGCGACCTGGAAGGCGATGCGGCTCGGGATGTTCGCCTTGATGATGCCGGTCACCACATCGGCGCGCGGTGTCTGGGTGGCGACGATCATGTGAATGCCCGCGGCCCGGGCCATCTGGGTGATGCGGGCGATGGCGCTTTCGACATCGGCCGGCGCGGTTTGCATAAGGTCCGCCAATTCGTCGATGATGACCACCACGAATGGCAACCGGTCGGGAATGACAAGTTCATCGGCATCGCGCGGCACGCGGATGGGCGGGGCCTCCGGCTCCTCGTCGGGCTCCTCCTCCTGTGCGGGATCGGATTCCGGCATGTCCTCGGCGGGGGCGGAGTCACCCGGTTCTGCGGGCTCTGCGTCGCGCTCGGCATCGAGTTCGGCTTGGGATTTGGGTTTCGGCCGGTCGTTAAAGGCCGAGATGTTTTTCACCTTGCAGTGGGCAAAAATGCGGTAGCGCTTTTCCATGTCATCGACGACCCAGCGGAGTGCGAGCAGCACTTTTTTCGGGTCGGTGACAACCGGCGTGGCCAGGTGGGGGAGGGCATTGTAAATCTGCATTTCGACCACCTTGGGATCGATCATGATGAAGCGGAGTTCGTCCGGTGTGTAGCGGAAGAGCAGGCTTGCGATGATCGAGTTGATGCACACGCTTTTGCCGCTGCCGGTGGTGCCTGCCACGAGGAGGTGGGGCATTTTTGCCAGGTCGGCGATGATGGTGGTGCCATAAACATCCATGCCAAGTGCGAGGGGAAGTTTGGCCGACGAGTTGCGCCACTCGTCCTTTTCGAAAAGTTCGCGCAGGGTGACTTTGACTTTTTTCGAGTTTGCAATTTCGATGCCCACGGTGTCTTTGCCTGGAATGGGCGCGAGAATGTTGATGCGCTCCGCACAGGTGGCGCGGGCGATGTCGCGCTCGAGAGCGACGATTTTATCCACGCGCACACCGATATCCGGATAGACCTCATAGCGGGTGATCGTCGGACCTTTGGTGATCTTTCCCGGTGCCGCTTTGATGCCGAATTGGGCGAGGGTTTCGATAATGAGCGTTTGGTTGCGGATGAGTTCCTCCCGGTCGAGGGGCTCCCGGTCGGAATCGTCCGCCTCATCGAGCAAAGTCGTGGAGGGAAGAATGTAGTTTTCGCAAGTGACGGTGGAAAGGGTGGGCGGAAAAACCTCCAAAACGGCCGCGGAGGCGCGTTCCTCCGGCTTGGCGGCGGAAGGGGTCGCGGTGGCGTCGATGATCTCCGGCTCGGGGACGGGGGCGGAGGTTGTCTCATCCGGAAGTTCGATGCCCTTTTTTCTGGCCTCCTTGGCAAGCCGTCCGAGGGCTTTTTTGCCGGCGGCGATTTGTTCCTTGGTGCGCGTTTCGGGATCGAGCTTCTCAAGCCGTGCCTTTCGGCGGGCCGCCAACCAGGCCTGAAGAGACTTCCAAGTTCTTATGGTGTCCCGTGCGGGATGGGACGTGACTGCCATGACAAGAACCGCCGAGTAGACCAGAAGAATGGCAGGAAACGTGGCTGTGCCAATAAGGGGGTAAAGTGCGCGTTCCCCAAGCCAGAGGCCAAAGAACCCCCCTGGCCCCTCGATGCGGAGGTCCTCCTTCCACTGGGTCAGAAAAAACGGCTGCAGCTGAAGCAGGCAAGCGGCCAAAAGAACCATCAAGCCCCCCCAGGGGGCCTTGGTGCGAAGGGCGTAGTCGGGAACAAACCACTTTGCCAGGCCATAGCCGACCAGGGCCATCGCCAGCAGGTAGGCGGCCCCGCCAAACAGGAACAGCGTGTAGCCCGCCAACAGCGATCCCACGGCTCCTCCGAGGTTGGGGGTGCCCCCGATTGGCACCGCTTGGGTGCTGATCAGCGGGGCCCATCCAGGCACGGAAAGGGGATCGTAGCTTGCCAGCGACGCAAAAAGGTAGACTCCAGCCAGGAAAAGTCCGATGCCGAGGCCGAAGGTGGCGAGAATCGACTTGGACGCTCTCTTCAAAGGTTTTGTCAGATGCGATTGGCGATTTCATCGCCCATGCGGATTGTCCCGACGAGCGTTGATTCACCGGTGTGGATGTCGCCGGTGCGGAAGCCCGCCGCGATCGTTTGACGGACAGCGTCCTCGATGGCGGCGGCGGCGTTGACATGGCCGAACGAGAAGCGAAGCATCATGGCGACCGAAAGGATTTGTGCGATCGGATTGGCGATGCCCCGGCCCGCAATGTCCGGCGCTGTGCCGCCGCTGGGTTCATACATGCCAAAGCGGCGTGCCTCGCCCGTCTCCGCACCCAGACTGGCGCTCGGGAGCATGCCAAGCGAGCCGGCAATCATCGCCATCTCATCGCTCAGGATGTCGCCGAACAGGTTTTCCGCGAGAACCACGTCGAATCCCTTGGGATTTTTGATCAGCTGCATGGCGGCGTTGTCCACGTAGAGGTGGCGCAGCAAGACGTCCGGGTATTCCCGGGCCACTTCGGACACGACACGGCGCCAAAGCACTCCGTTTTGCAAAACATTCGCCTTGTCGATCGATGTCACCTGTCCGCGGCGGCTGCGCGCGGCTTCAAAGGCGACCCTCGCGATACGACGGATCTCGGATTCCCGATAGACCATGGTGTCCACCGCGATGTGCTCTCCATTTTCCTCTTTGAGAAACTTGGGCTCTCCGAAATAAAGGCCTCCGGTGAGCTCCCGAACGCAGAGAACGTCGAAGCCGCCTTCGACAAGGCGGGGATGAATGGGCGAGGCGTGGGTGAGCTCGGGCAGGCAAACCGCCGGGCGGAGGTTGGCAAAGAGGCCGAAGTGCTTGCGCAGCGGCAGGAGAGCCGCGCGCTCGGGTTGCTCATTTGCGGGAAGAGACTCCCACTTGGGGCCCCCCACCGATCCGAATAAAA
The DNA here is from genome assembly GCA_945883435.1 of Chthoniobacter flavus. GTDB lineage: Bacteria > Verrucomicrobiota > Verrucomicrobiia > Chthoniobacterales > Terrimicrobiaceae > UBA967. The sequence continues at coordinate 9,077 of CAMCXK010000078.1, forward strand.
TCGCTTGGGCCTCCTCACAAGCGGAGAGGGTCTCCGGAGGCAAGGCGCAACCCGTCGCGTCAATCGCGGCTCCACCCACAAGGCAGGTCTCGGCTTCGATGGCAAATGAAAAGCGGGCAGCTGTTTTGTGAAGCACCTTCAGGCCTTCCTGCATGACCTCGGGGCCGATGCCATCGCCCGCCAAAACGGCGATTCGGACTACAGACGGGATATCCATGCCATGTTTTAGCCTTGATTGCGGGCGGGAGGCAAGCCCCCGGGCGCCAAACCTGTCTGGAAGAGCGATCGATTTTTCAATCAGGGAACAGGCCCCCAGTTTTGATGGTCGATTTTCCGTGTGTCCTGACCTGGCGCTGGAGTCAACGGTGGCAACTTGCATCGCCTTTTTCTTTCCTGCGCAAAATTTCTTGTTGCCTCTCTTTCTGCCGTTCGGCGGAACAAAACAAAAAGCGCGTTCCCGGTGACAGGAACGCGCTTTGACTTGGTGGGAAGTGTTTAGTTGGCGGAAGGAACGACGTTCACGCGTCGACCACTGCGGTCAAAAGACACATGACCATCGACCAGTGCCCAAATTGTGTAGTCCCGGCCGAGGCCGACGTTTTGACCAGGTTGGAATTTGGTGCCTCGTTGGCGGAGGATGATGTTGCCTGCGACTACAGATTCGCCGCCGAACTTTTTAACGCCGAGACGCTTGCTGATGCTGTCGCGTCCGTTTTTGACACTGCCTTGTCCTTTTTTGTGGGCCATGGTGGGTTATTTGGTGGAGATGGAATCGATTTTGAGTGTGGTGAGACGGCGGCGGTGACCGACTGTGCGGTGATAGCCTTTGCGTCGGCGGAATTTGAAAGCGATCACTTTGTCGTCTTTAAACTGGTCCACCACTGTTGCGCTCACCGTGGCACCTTCAATATAGGGGGCGCCGACCTGGAGTGCGGAGTCGTTTGAGACAAGAAGGACTTCGGAAATCTGAACGGTTGACCCCGGTTCGACATCGAGTTTTTCCACATCGATTTCAGAGCCTGCCTCAACGCGGTATTGTTTCCCGCCGGTTTGAATTACTGCGTATGCCATAAAATGAGTCCCCGAAAGGGTTGGTCATCATCCTCGCCTCGGAAGAAAATGCAAGCAGGAATTCGCGATTATTTTACGGCGTCCACAAAAGGGGGGTGCCTTCGGGAAGCAGAGCGATCGCACGCAGGATATCCGGGTTCGAAAGCCGGAACCCGCCAAGGCTCTCGGCAGTGTCAAGGCTCTCGGGCATCGAGGCCCCGTGCAGTCCGTAGGGCAGCGGCTCGGTGGAGCCCGGCTTGGCCAGATGAATCCAAGCCACACCGGCGGGGTTGTTCGGTCCGGCGGGCAGGAATTGCTCGGTGCCGAGGATGGCCCGGGCGGGGGTGGGGGTGGGGTTGGGGTTTCGGTAGAAGGGGCCTGTTTTTTCGACGACTTGGACCCGCGGCTCCTGAAGAGTGGCAAGGCGGGGGCGGGCGATCGCATGGAGAATTTTCCACTCTCCCCTCCCCTTCAAACCGGGGCGGGCGCGGCCCATGGGAAAGACGGCCACCGGCCGCCCGCTGCGCGAGATTTCGAGCACATTATTGCCACGCACCGCTGCGGTCACAGGGTGCGCGGGATCGAAGGGGGGCTGCACTGCGGTGGCCGGGATGTTTTCGATTTCAAACGGCTTCACGCGCGGAACCCGGAAGCAGCTGCCTGCGGGAGGATGGGCGGGAAGCGAGGGATTGCACTTCCGGAGGAAAGTCTCGCTGCATTGGAAACGCTCGGCCACAAATTCCCAGGCGCTGCGGTAGGGGAGAAAGTCGCCGGCGATGAGTTCCCCGTATGTGATCGAAGGCGGCGTTGCCGAGGCCGCACGGGCCGCTTTCGGAGGGGCGATGAAGCGGAAATCGGAGGGCTTCAACTCGAATTCGTCAAACGGATCGGGAATCGCCGCGCGGGCTTGTGCGAGAAGGGCCGCCTGATCGATGTCGCCATGGGTCTTTTGAAAAAGATGCAGGATTTTTGAAAAAACCGGGTCGGCCTCGTCGCTGGCAGGGCCGGTGCTGAAGCCTTGGGCGGCGAGAAAAAGCCTGAGTTGGAGCACATCGCTTGCGGCGGGCTCGGTGAGGCTGGATTTTTTCGCCGCCGTTGTCGGAGTCGATTTCAGAAGGAGCACATCGGCGGGACCTGGAATCCGCAGGACTTGTCCTTCGCGCAGGAAATCATCGGCCAGGCCGTTGAACTCGCGCAACTGCGCGACGGTGAGCTGGAACCGCTTGGCGATGCGGATGAGAACGTCGCCCTTTCTCACAGTGTAGGTCGCGGGCCGCAACGTGGCGGGAGCGGGCGGCCTCGTGCCCGCTCCTGAAACAGGCGCGTTCACGGACAAGCCCCAAGGAGCCCCGGGCGGGGAGGGCTCGACGCGCCATTTCCAGTTCACGGCACGTTCCAAACCGGGTTCCACCAGCTGCGCGGGGAGCGGAAAAACCGGAATCAAAAAGGCTGCCAGAGCGGCCGTTGGCCGGAGATTAAATCGGAGCGGACAACCCATGGCGGCGACGTTTTTCCTGAAGTGCGGAGATCATCGATTCCAGCGGCAGGGTGTTGACCACATCCTCTTTGGCAAGCCATCCCTTGCGGGCGGTATTGATTCCAAACACCAGATCTTGAAGGCCGGCGGTCGAATGGGCGTCGGGGTTGATGACACAACGGACGCCTTTTTCCTTGGCCAACGGCCACCAGCGCCAATCCAAATCGAGGCGCCGGGGATTGGCATTGAGTTCGATCCAAGTGCCTGTGGCGGCGGCTGCCTCGATCACGGCGGGAACATCGATGGCATATGGCTCGCGGCTGAGCAACAATCGGCCGGTGGCATGCCCCAGCATCGTGACATGCGGGTTTTCCATCGCCCGGATGATGCGGCGTGTCATCTCATCCGTGCCGAGCGAAAACGAGGAATGGACGCTTGCAACCACGTAATCCAAGCGTGCAAGAACGGGGTCGT
>CAMCXK010000079.1 GCA_945883435.1 Chthoniobacter flavus
GGAAAGACCTCGGCTTCCGTCCCCCTCTGTTGAAACTATGATATTCATCCTGTCAATCCCGAGTCAATCTCCTTCTCGCGAATTAATTTTTTAGCGGCTCCTGCCGCTTTTTCTTCGTGCCTTTTCGGAACGTTGTTTGGTCACACAAAAGTCCAATTTAACTATCAAGGCGAGAAAAAAGTGGACAATTAGGTTATTGGTTGACTGTGAAAGGAGGCGTGGATTGTTGGCTTATTCAGAGAATAAGGGGTCGCAGTAGCATCTATATCAATAATTAATTCATGTAAAACACTATCAAGAAGCGTTTTGCATGCCGCGATTTGGTGGATTGCGTTCGGTATTTTTTTCATGTATCGTAAAATTTGCGGGGTGATATCACTCGCACTGGCAGAATATCTGAGACATCAAGCAAATCGCGATCTCCGGTAATCAGAATATCCGCGCCGATCGCCATGGCGAATGCAACAATCGCTATATCATCTTGATCGCAAGTCATTACCGTCACTTCCGGAAGAGCGTCGACAGTTAATCGATGCGGCATGAGCAGCGCTCGAATACTCTCTACAATGGGCGAAGGCACTCGCAGCTTCTCTGTGAGCTTCTCTTGTAACTCATCAAGAATGTAATCAGAAATAATCAGCGTGTGATGCGCAAGGACATCACGGAAAAGATCCGCACAAAGTCCTCGGGCGGCGAATGCGCTAACCAACACGTTGGTATCCAGAACGATTCTCACGAAATCACTCGAAATACATCTTCATCAGTCAGAAATCCTTGCTTAGATGCATACGGCATTACCTGATGCCGTAACTCGTCGAAGGTTGAGATCGTCAACTGGCGCTTGAGCGCTTCGCGGGCCAAATCACTCCTCGTGCGTCCTGCGATCCCGCATGCGCGATCAAGCAACAATTGAAGGTCATCATCAAGGCGAATGGTCAGCACGGCACTCATGAATGACACTGTAATACGCGGCGATCTCTCTGCAAAATATTTTTTCCCGAAGATTGTTTGGTCGCATAGGCGGGAGGTAGAGCAACCGAAGGTTGGCTCCGATGGGGCGAGACGAGCGGGAGCGAGCGAGGCAAAGGGCACGGAGAGGGTGTTGGCCAAAGAGACAGTTTATGAAATGGAATCGCCAGGAAAGTCGGACGACTCGGCGAGCCATCCCCGGGTGTCGCCGGGCGCTGCCGCGCTGCGGGCAGAGCGGAACCTAGAGGCTCTGGAGGCGATGCGGCGGGCATTGCGGGTGCGGCATTATGCGCTTCGGACGGAGGAGTCGTATCTGCATTGGGTGGGGCGTTTTTTGGATTGGCAGGAATGGAAAAAGTTGGTCATCACGTTCAACGCAGGTCGCTGTGGTAGGTTTTTCGGAGGGCGTTCATGCCGTCGAGAATGGAATCGATCGACGGGGTTTGACCGGCGCGGATGGCGGCATCGAGCTTTTGAAGATCGGCATCGAGTTCATCCAGGCCCTTGCGAAATTCGCTCATGTAGTTGTCGAGGGATGTGCCAGTGAGTTTCAGGGCGGGTGATGGGGTTTGCGCTTGGCAGATGTCAACGGCTTGCCGCATTCCGGCAACCAAGGCGAGTGAGGTGTCCTTCTGTGAGGGGTCGCCGGCTTGAACTTTGAGCGATTTGTAGTTGGCGGCGATTTGCTTCATCTGAACGGCCACCGAGGTGGGTTTGTCGTCGTTGGCGAGAAGAAACGCGGGGGCGAGGAGCAGCAGGGCGAGTGCGGTTTTCATAGGAGCTTTGAGAAATTGGCGGAATGCAGAGCAGGAAGGCCTGAGGCCCCAGCGCAAAAATATTCCGGTCAGCCAACCCGTGACAACACCCGGCGAGAGTGGCGCTGCCAAAGGAATTAGGGGGGGATCGATCACGGCAACTCCTTTTGGTTTTTGACACGGGCGTTACTTGCCAACCAACAGGGGGTCGGGATCCGTATATTGCCCGTCCGCTCATTCTCTGCAAGAGTGAAAGGGGTTTCCCGCATGAATAAAATTCCTACGCCCACCAGAGGGCCGACCTCATGAAGAAAACAGATGAATGGCACTCCGAGAACCAACTGTGGCAGGCTCGCACATCCGGAGGGAGTCTCGTCGGTCTTCGGTCTTCGTGCCTTTTATCCCAACTGGGTCTCCCTACTCTGGAATTGCGATCAGCCCTGCCCTGCGTGTCGGCGCTGGGCCCACAGCGATGCGGGGTCCCAAAGATGCCGTGGCCCCGAAATTCACTCTCCAAGCGGAGTGGCTTTCTGGTGATTCTGCTGGTTTCGGTTTTGCTTTTTACGCGGGTTGCGGCTTCCGAAGAGATCAACCCGATCAACGCGGGGTTGGGGGCTCCGAACGCGCAGCAAGAGAGTCTACCTCCCTTGCCGGAGACCGCCGTTCCCATGGATACGATCAAGTGCAGCGACGCTTCCGGCGTGAGCCGATCCATTGCGGAACTCGCAGGGAAGTCGGCGACGGTTATGGTGTTTCTCTACGAGGATTGCCCGATGTGCAAAAAAGCCGCTCCCCTCATGGAGGATTTGTGGCAAGGCGTGCGGGATCGGGGAGTGCAAGTGCTGGGTGTGTTCATCCGTGGCACAGCGCCCGCGGAGCTTCAGAAATTTCAAAAGGAATACAGCCTGACTTTTCCCCTGGTCACAGACATCGGCGGCAAACTTGCAACCGCCCTCTCCGCAACCGTTGTTCCGGAGGCGTTTGTTTTGGATCGGGAGAACAAGGTGCGGTATTTGGGCCGCATCAACGATGCCTACCAAGTCCGGGGCGAATCGACGCAATCCCCGGTCCGCGAGGATTTGAAAGAGGCCCTGAACGATGTTCTCGCAGGATCGGAGGTCAGGGTGCCCCGCACACTGGCCGTGGGTTGCGCCATGGATTTGGTTGGCAACCCGAAGACCGATGAGCCTCCCCTCGCCTCCCCGGCGGAAAAAACCGTCACCTACCATGAGGACGTGGCGCCGATTTTGCGCAAGCATTGCATGTCGTGCCACAGCGAGGGAAACGCCGGACCGTTTTCTCTCACCAGTTACGACGATGCCGTCGACATGCTGAAAATCGGCCTGCAGGAGATCAAGGCGCGGCGCATGCCTCCCGCCCAGGCCGAAAGCGATCTCGAAATCATCCGGCCCAACACGATCGCACCGGAGGAGGTGGAGACCCTTCGCGCGTGGATCAAGGGAGGACAAGTGGAAGGCGCCCCCACAAACGCCACACCCTTGGAACCGCTGCCCGCTTTAAAAGATTTTGATTCGGAGTTGGGTCCTCCCGACATCGTAATCGAACAGGGCGAACCCTTCCGCCTCGGTCCGTTGGGGAGCGATGTTTACCGACACCAGGTTTTTCCGATCAACAGTGACCGGGATTTGAGGGTGCGCGCCATTCAAATGCTGCCCTCCGACCGTTCCATCGTGCACCACGCGCTCATCGGATACATGCCGCACTCCGAAGCCCAAAACGCCTTGCGCAATCACGGTGGACCGGGACCCACCTACACCAAAGGCGATGCCGGACCTGGATTCTGGGCGCGACACGGCATCGGGTTCCGTCTTCTTCCGCCGCGGGCGGATGGAATACCAAGCTTCAGCTTCCTGAGTGCCTATGTTCCCGGGACGGGAGCCTATGTTGCGCCCGCAGACGCCGACTACATCATTCCGGCCGGATCCGATATCGTCGTGCAGATGCACTACCACCGCAACGGCAAGCAATCACAAGATGCGACGCGCATCGGGCTTTGGTTGCGGAAGGGCGACCAGATCTCACCGAAAGTCGCCAGCATGCTTTTCATTCACGGCGATCTGGTGGTGATTCCCGCGGGGGTGAAAAACATGAGAGTCACCGGCGAATGGATAGTTCCCGAGGACTGCGCCATTGCGGGCATCGGGCCCCATGCACATATGCTGGCCCGCACTTTGGAGGTCACCGCCGATATTCCGGGGCGGGGTCCGGTCTTGTTGGTCAGGGTTCCGCGGTGGGACTACGACTGGCAACAGCCGTATTTTTTCAAGGAACCTTTTTTCCTGCCCAAAGGAACAAAGCTCACGGGCGTGGGCATCTTCGACAACAGCGCGGACAACCCAAGAAACCCCTTCAGTCCACCGCAACCCGTTTTCCTCGGCGAGGCGACCACGGACGAGATGCTTCTTCCCATGCTGGTGCTGACTTCCGAGAAACTCATTGATCCGAAGGGAAGCAGTTTCACGAAATTTGCCGCCTCCGTCGCGCGGGCGAACTTCCTGCGGGATATCTACAAAGACCGTTTTTCATTTGAGGTGCAACCCGACGGAACCGTCTTGCGCGTGGGATACACAACCACCGACGGCGCGCTCCATCTCTTCGAAAAACCGATCGACCCCACCATACCATCCTCCGAATACGAAACAGACGCCCCATGACATCCCAACCTCGAGACCCCCAAAGCTCCGCAAACTCGATGAGTTTTCCCCTCCAAGTAGATCGACTTGGCGTCTCCGCGAGCGATACGGGGCGTGAGTTGCTCTCCGAGATCACGCTTTCGGTGCAACCCGGGGAGTTCGTCTGTGTGCTCGGCCCAAGCGGGGCCGGCAAGACCACGCTGGTGCGCACTCTCCTGGGGCAACTGACGCCGGACCGGGGTGAAATCCGTTTCGGTTCTCTCCGCGTGAGCGGGGATGCCGGCGCATTGAGAGGGCTTGTCGGTTACGTGCCGCAAAAAGAAATCGTGCACGATGCCCTGCCGGTCGGTCGGGCCCTGCGGTATGCTGCCAAGCTGCGGCTTCCGCCTTCGCTCGGAGACAATGAGGTGAGACAGCGTATCGACACCATCGCTGGCGACGTGGGGATATCACACCGTCTCGACACGCCGGTGGGGAAATTGTCCGGCGGCGAGTCCAAACGCGTCGGCCTCGCCGTGGAACTGCTCGCACTTCCCCGCATCTTGATCGTTGACGAAGCCACCAGCAGTCTCGATCCGGCCAGTGATGCGAGAATCATGCAGTTGCTGTCAGAATACGCAAAGTCCCACAACATCACGGTGCTTTGCGTTACCCACCACTTGGAAAACGCCAAGCTTGCCGACAGTCTGATCTTGCTGGCCTCCGGGCGTTTGGTCTGGTCCGGAAGCGCCCGGGACGCGCTCGACCACTTCGGGGCCCGGAGCCTCTCGGAAATCTATGTGTTGCTCGAGGATTTACCGGTCGAGCAGTGGGTCGGACTCCGCAAAGTTTTCCAACATCAGCAAGAAAGCGCGCACGAGCAACCGCATTCCGTGCCAACGGAAGCGGTCTCTCCCCCGCGGTTGGCTGCCAGGCCAAGCTGGCTCCGTCAATTTCAGGCGCTTCTGCTGCGAGGACTGGAAGTTCTGGTCCGCGACCGCCGCTCCATGGCCTTCATCGTTGGTGTTCCCCTTTTGATGGTGGCGTTTGCCTACGGCGGTTTTTCCCGGGAAGTCTTCGATGGCAAAACTTATCTGACAAGGCCACTCGAACCGCGGGAAATCCAGTTGGCCGGCCAGCTGTGGGGGCACACTTTGAACGCCCTTGCCATGACCGACACCGAGAAGGGCGAATCGCCAAGTGTCCCCGCACAAATCCGCGTCTTCCTGGACAAGGAACAGAATCTGAAGGAAAAGCTGGGCTCGCCGGAAACGGCCGAGATCGCTCGAAAAGCGCTCGCCGGCGATTTATCCGTTGTTCCCGACAAAGAAATCGTCGATCCGTGGCCGACTTGGAAATTCCGCTTCACCGTCATCTTTGGAATTTTGATCCTCGGTTTCATCGCCGGGTTGACAGAAATCGTCAAGGAGCGCCCGATCTTGGAAAGAGAATCGGCCAACGGAGTCGCGACCGGCGCCTACATCGCCTCGAAGTTTTGTTTGCTGGGCATGGTGCTGGCGGCGCAAATCGTCCCCGCCGTGTGCCTGCTGCAGCTCGCCTTCCGGTTGCCCGCGCTTTTGGACAAGGCGTCTCCGTGGAACACGCTGTTCCAAGCCGGCGCGGAGCTGGGCGACCTGGGGCCTTTTCTTTTGATCAGCTGGATGGCGGCGATGGTCTGCGCAGGCATCGGTTTGGTTTTCTCGGGCTTGGTGAAGAGCCGCGAGCAAGTGTTGCTCGTCCTTCCATTGCTCATTCTTCCCCAACTTCTCCTCAGTGGAATCCTCATCCGGCTCAAAGGAGGATGGCTGACTGCCGTGGCCGAACTATTCGTTCCCGCGTTTTGGGCCTTCCGCGGAACCATCGATTACGTGGTCGTGAATCCGCCCGTGCCGCTCTACGACATCGGCGAAGCGTTCACACGATGGCAGGCATCGGCTGCGCTGGGCGCGCAAATGGCCGCCATCTGGCTGGCTGCCTATTTCGCGTTGCGGCTCAGTTTGCGCCGTTACTCGACATCGCCGAAAAGGGGATGATGCCCGCCACGATCCGCGAGCAATCGGATCAAGAAAATCAGTCCATCCGGCCGGGAGGTTTTTTGAGAAACGCAAGTTGTCCGTCCATTCCGGTTGGTTGAGGTGCCGCTCAGGGATGAATAAGGGAAAACCCTTGGAAATGCCTTGCCAGGCGGAAATGGCCAACGCCAATGTGCCCTGATGCAGTGCACCTTTTCCACAGATGGCGATGTCCTCATCGCCTCCCCGGCCGGCCGCATCGATATCACGACTTGCAACGATTTCAAAATCGCCATTCACGCAAACCTCGATGAGACCAAGCCCAAGCACTTGGTGATCGATTTGGCGGCGCTCGAATACTTGACCAGCGCGGGCTTCCGGGAATTTTTCCTCGCCGGGCGCCGCATGGGACGCGAAGGCGGGACATTTTCGGTTTGCCGTTTGCAACCTCTGGTGAAGGAACTTTTCGAGATCGCGCAATTCAGCACCGCCTACGCAGTCCACGAGACGCGCGAAGCGGCGGTTGCCGCAGCCAAGGCGGCTTGAGGGGCATGAACCAGTCGGATCACCCGACTGAGCCGGCGCCGTTCCCGGCGGAATCTTCAAGGGCACCCGCGAGCAGATGCTCCACAGCCTCGCGTGCTTTTGCCGCCAGCGCGAAGCGGTCCCCCGGCTTCAGGCCGCTTGTGGAGATCGGTTGGCCGATCCGAACTTGGATTTTCGACGGGCGCACTCGAAAGCCGCCTTTTGAAAGCATGCGTCCGCTTCCAGCGATGGCGACGGGCAGGATCTCCACACTCCCCGCGATGGCCGCGGCGAAGGAACCCGCTGCAAAAGGCCCGACCACACCATTGATCGACCGAGTGCCTTCTGGAAAAACAACGGTCCACTGGCCGCATTGCAGAGCCTTTCCAAGTTCCGAGACAGCCCGCGCCGCCGTCCGTGGGGAGGATCGGTCGATAAATACCATTCCCAACGCCCGCATGAACAATCCAATCAGGGGAAGCTCCTCGATTTCCCTCTTGGCGGTGAACCTCAGCGGCACGGGAAGCGCTCGGTAGAGGATCGGAATGTCCGCATAGGATTGGTGGTTCGACACAACCAGGGCCGGCCTGCCGGGCGACACATTATCCAGCCCGGACACAAACAGGCGGGAGAGTCCACCGGCAATGATAATGGGCGCCCAGATGTTGCGCGCCATCCAAAGAGAAACCCTCGAATGGCCGGAAAACCTTTGTGCAAAAAGGGCGATGGGAATCACGGTTCCGCAAAGAAGGCCCAAACTTACGGCCTGCACGATGTTGACAGGCATCCAGAGCAGGGTGCTCCCCAATCCCTCCTTTGCGCGAGCTCCCCTTCCGGGAATCGAACCGCTCGCCGGACCATGTTCTGAAATAAAGGCCTCCAATACCTCCGAGACGATACTTTTCCCTCTCCGGCTGGCAAAAGAAAACTTCGGAAGCCAACCGGTGAAACCGGCTCCCAAACCGCTTCACTTGGGGAATACAACCTTTCCTGTGCGAAAAAAGTTGCCAAGATGGTCGTCGGCATTCCGACCTCCTTTGTCAACCTCCGCACCACGCATACTTCTCATGGCCACCGCCGATGCGCGCGGTCACTTGATGCGCGGCCAACTGCTTTACCATTCGCTTCGCGCACGGGGTGCGGAGGTATCGGTGTTAACGACCTCGGACGAGGGTCAGCGTTTTCTGGCGGAGTTCGGCGTGCCATCGGAGGTTTTATCGCGCCACTACGCCATCGTGTTCGACTCGCGGCAAAAGATGCGCACGGTTGCGACCGACCTGCGCGTCACCACGTATTTCTTTCTGCCATGGCACATGCTCCGGGATATCCGCCGCCTGGCACGGCATTTCGCTGACAAGGACCTGATTGTAAACGATTCGTTCCACCCTGCGTTTTTGCTGATGGGAGGCCTGGCCCCATGGCGCAGCCGTGCCGTCCATGTTTACGGTTGGAGCCTGCGGGAATCGCTGGAGGAAAATTTCATCGGCCGCCTGTGGGGGCCTTGGGCGCGGTTCTTCCGGTGGTGGGTGCGTTTCGGGCTTGCGCGCGCGCGCGGCAGGTTGGTCCACGACTTTGCGTTCCCGTTGCCGGAGGTTCTGGATGCCGCACTCTCCGAGCAGCGTCTGCCCACGCCGCTTGCCTTGCTGGAAGCGGAAAGACGCGCCTCGCGCCCCCGCTGCAAGGTCGCGGTTTACCTCAACCCGCATTTTTCCGATCCGGTTCTGGCCGAGTCTTTGGAATCAGTCCTGCAACAAGGCCCGGATGGGCAACCTGCAGAGACCGGGAATGCGTTCTTTCTGGGCGAAGGTTACGCCCAGCGCCCGGGATGGCAGTCTTACGCCAAGGACTGGATCGATATCGCGGCGCATGCCGAACTGCTCGTATCCGCACCGGGTATGGCCGCACTGGCCACTGCCCAGGCATTGGACAAGCCGATGATCCTCATCGTTACGGCCCAACCCGAACAAAAGCGCAATGCGGAACGCGCGGCCAAGCTCGGCTTGCGCCATCGTGTGGTGCTTTGGAATGAAGGCTCAACAAAGGATCAATTTGTGAAGGATTTCACTCAGGCACATCGCGATCTCATTCGGGAAAACGCTACCTATCTGGCCAACCGCGCAGTCGGGGTTCCTCCGCACCACGCGCTGCGAAGGCGTTTGGACCTGTGGGTCAATATTCTCATGGCGTGGGCCTCCGAAAATGCCGGGCGAACCGGTGTCACCAAGTGAAATGGCGCAGCGTGTGACAAGTCAGTCAGAGCGCCGCCGTTTCCTCGGTCCGTTCAGGAAAGCGCCAATCCACGTGTAGCGCACCAGCCAACGGTATGAGGCAAACAAGAGGGCGACCGCGGTCGAAAACACGAGCAGGAACTTCATCGAGGGCGGCCACTCAAGTGGAAGAACCGCAATTTGCAAGGCCAGAATGAGGGGCAGGTGTGCCAAGTAGATCCAATAGGCGGAATCAGAAAACCAATGCGCGCGGGATCCGAGATGACTGAAGAAATGCGCGAAGAGCCCGACCATGCCAAGCGAGACGCACCATGTGTAAGCACACTGGACGAGGGCATTTCCAACCGGGAAGCCCAAGAGCAAGATCGATGCGGGAAAAAACACCAATAATCCGGCGGGCAGAAGGATCCTCCAGTGCCTTCCCAATGCGGTTCCGAGTCCGTCCTTGGCAAAAACCGCGGCGCCGAACCAAAAAAACAAACCATAATAGAGCAGCAAATGAGGCGGAGGAACCAGCGGTCCCAGCCAAACATCCGGACCCAAAACGGATCCCATCATAACTTGCGGGAAAAAAGTCAGCGGCGGTAGGAACCACAAGAACTTGCCGGTCGGCGCGAAGCCCATCCGCACCGCCAGAGCAAGAAACAAGACGAACAAAAAGAGAATCCAAAGAAACCAAAGGTGATCCAGCAGCGTCTCGTCGAAGAAGGAGGCGGATTGCCCTCCCCAACTAACGACCCATTTGTCGGAATACAGAAATGTCCCGTAGCACGTGGAGACGTGCGTCAGAAACGAGGACAGCGTTGGTGGTTCGCCGCTCCCGGCTTCCAACAACACACGCGATGCCTCGGCAATCCCGTGCCGCACCTTTGATTCCTCGAGGGATGGCAGGCGCAATTTGCGGGCCATGGCCGCTTTGTATTCAAACGAACCAAGACAGTAACCGACCGCGGTTTGTCCCGACTTGTTGCGCGCCAAGGGATCCGCCCCCCGCTCGAGCAGCAGGCGCACCGCCGAAGCCTGACCGAGGTAAGCCGCTTGATGAAGCGGGGTGTTTCCCCCGCTATCCACAGTGTGGAGATCCGCTCCCCGATCGAGGAGAAGCGCGATCGCCGCAGTATTTCCGGTGAGTGAAGCCCATCCCAACGGAGTGAGACCGAATACAGGATCGGCCTGGTTGGCGATCGCCTTCGCGTCGAGAAGACGTTCGGCCGTCAGCGTATCTCCAGTGACGATGGCTTCAGCCAGGTCGCCACGGAGTGGCGGCGCGGTGGCCTCCACTTTCGCGGCCAGATGGCGAAGCAAATTGCTGACCGGAACGATCGTGATGAGCGCCAGCAGCAGGGGCAAAAGAATCCTTCGGGCGCGGTGCGCCAGCATTCCCCGCAATCCCTGCTTTTGCAAAATGAACATGGCAAAAAAACCGCTGAGCAGGAAAAACAGCTGCATGCGGAACATGTGGACGATCGCAACCGGGATGAAGAACAGATCATTCTGGCGACTGTCCTGGACAGGCCATGAGCTCGGCAGGAAACTCATAAGGGCGTGCAATACGAGGCCAAGAAGCATGGCGATACCCCGCAGCACATCGAAATCGGTGCGTCTCGGGCTTGAGTCCTTGCGTTTGGATGGGTTTTCTTCAGAGGTGGCCGCATGGTCTTTGGGGCTGGCCTTGCCCTGAGGATTGTTCATGACAGAAAACGAGGCCACCCTACCCGTCGGCGGTCGGAGTCGGCAAGCTCCCCCGAGTGTGTTCAGATAAAGCGCCGATCCAGGGGATTGACATTCGCCAGTCGCACTTCGGCTGCGGTGGAGAATGCGGTTTCCACCAGATCGCCGGCGGATTTCAGCCCATCAAAGGAAGCAATGCGGTCGCGGCACCAGCGGGCTTTTTGACGGAGCGGCGACTCCCCCATGGTGCTTTCGATGAGCATGCGCAACCGGGCGGGCGTCAATCGTGAGGGCATAATGACGTGACCCGCGCCGAGCCATTCCAGCCTGCGGGCGACGCCGGGTTGGTCGTTGGTGATGGGAATGGCGACCATCGGGACTCCTTGGGCAAGGGACTCAAGAACCGTGTTGAGGCCCGCATGGGTGATCCCCACCGAGGCGATTTTGAGAAGTTCCAACTGCGGGGCGGCGGATACGATGAGCGGGCGCCCCTTGCACCGGGAAGCGAGGGAGGTGGTCTCGCGCTCCGGGTCGCCCAAGGAAATGACCAATTGCGCATCAAGACCTTCAACCGCCTCCGCGATGATCTCGAAAAAGTGCTCGAGCCTTGTTTGAAGCGTCCCCAGCGAGGCATAAACCAACGGGCGACCGTCCAGTTTTTCCCAAGGAAAATCGATGCCCCGGCTGTCCCCGGGTGAGTGCCAAGGCCCGGTGTATTGGAAGCGCGGAGGGGGGCAACTACGCGGAAAGTCAAAAAATGCCGGCTGCTGGGTGATCTCGGCAAGATAGGTTATTTGGTCCGGATAGCGCTTGATCGGAAGTCCCAGACGCCGACGATACTCCTGCTCGATCGAGCCGATCCTGCTGGCCAGAATCAATCCCGTCAGATTGGCGATGCGGTTGGCGATTCTTGGAAAAAATCCTCTCCGGAATCTCCATGGCAAAGTCGCCGGGGGCAGCCACGGGTCTGGATTCAGAGCGAGGGCATTGCAAACTTGCACATGGGGCAACCCGAGTTCATCGGCCACCGTGCCACCGGCGGGCGTGACTTGATCCACCACGAGAGCGTCCAGCCCCAGGGCTCGCACGGCCTGCGGGGCATCACGCAGGAGGATTTTAGCGGAAAGCCGAAGCATTTCGATGGTGTGTCGCAGAGCGGCTG
>CAMCXK010000080.1 GCA_945883435.1 Chthoniobacter flavus
CACTCGGCCCTCGGCTATAAATCCCCGCTGGACTTCGAATCCCCCCAGAACCATAAACCCGATTAACAAAAAAGCCCCTCCACGCGTTTTCGAGGGAAGATCACTCGCTCCCGCCCCAGATTTCCGGGCAGGAGGTGATGAAGAGAATGGTCTTTGTTTTTTTCAAAGTGCAGATTTCAGAATTTCGACAGAATCTCCGCGCAGTTCGAGAATTCTTCGCGCAACATCCGCGATCAGATTTCTGAGCAAGAGTCCTGGCTCCCCCGAGCACCTTGATCGCGTATTTGCGCTCAGAGCCACACAGCGAGCAGATCTCATCCAACAACCGCCCTCGGCCTTCCGTTCCACGGTTCGGATACCTCCTGCCTCGCTCGTTCCAATACCTCACATCGACTTTTTGAACTCATTTTTGAAGACACTCCCATGGCGTCTTTTTCATTGAGGCATCCCTTTCCTGCCACAACTTTTCAAAAACACCGCTGGTGTCTTTTCATTTGAGTCAATGCGCCGCCGGAGCACTCTCCTTCGTCGCCCTTGACGCAGCACCGGGGATTGGAAAGGTTGGACGGCATGCCTGTCTCACGCCGCACTTTCTTGAAATCGCTTGCCGGTGCCGCCGTGCCGTTTCTGGCTGCCAACCCCTCCGCAGGTTCCTCTACCGTCCCCCGGCGCAAGTTTGGGCGTCACGACGATCTCCTGAGTGTGCTGGGCATCGGGGGACTCACCCTGGGAACAGCCAAGGATGTGGATGAGGCCAAGCGAATCGCCCACCGGGCCATTGACGAGGGCGTCAATTTTTTCGAGAACGCCTGGGACTATCTCGGCGGACGTGCGGAGGAGATCATGGGTCAGTCGCTGGAGGGTCGCCGTGATAAGGTTTTTCTAGCCACGAAGGTCTGCACCCACTCACAACCGCTGCCCAAGGGCGGACGCGAGGGAGCCATGGCCATGCTGGAAGATTCGCTCCGCCGCTTGAAAACCGACCACCTCGACCTCTGGATGATTCATGCCCTGGAAACCGCCGAGGAGGTTGACAAAGCCTATGGTCCCGGCGGAGTGCTGGAGGCCATGGACGCGGCCCGGCAGCAAGGCAAAATCCGATACACCGGCTTTACCGGTCACACCGATCCCTCGCTGCATCTGAAAATTCTGGCGGGTGGATATCCGTTCGATGCGACCCTCATGCCCGTCTCGGCGCTTGGAGCCTTGAGCTCCCGTCGCTTCGAGCAGGAAGTCATGCCCGAACTGGCGAGCCGTAACGTCGCCTGTCTGGGAATGAAGGGTTTCGGCGGCTCCAAACGGGCCCATTTGCACGGGCTTGTCACGGCCGAGACCGTTCTTCGATACAGCCTGAGCTACCCGCAGGTTTGCACGCATGTCGTCGGCATCGACCAAATGCCGTTTCTGGAGCAGGCCCTCGCCGCCGCAGGGAAAACGCCCATGAGTCCTGCCGAGCGGGAAGCGTTCGTGGTCGATGTGGCACGGCGGGGTGGAGCCCGTTTCGCGGTGCATCTGGATCCGGCACACCGGGACGGAATGACCGAAACCGCGTGAGATTTCGAGTGCAGTGACGGCGCGGTTTTTTTAGCCTTTGCCAATGTTGGATTCCGAATTGCCCCACTCCTTTCCCGAAGTCGAACGCGCCATCGCGGAAGGGCGTTGTCCGGCGGAGATTGCCGAGGCCCACGCCGAATGGACGGCGCTTCAAAAGCGGTTGCGGGAACTCGGATCGCCCGAGAGTTACTACCTGAAGGCGATGAATTGTCCGCACCACCACCGGATTTTTGCCGCGCAACCGCGCAGCTACCGCGACCTTCCGTTGCGACTCGCGGAATACGGCTGCTGCTACCGCTACGAACAAAGCGGCGAACTGTTCGGCCTGATGCGGGTGCGATCGCTCAACATGAACGATGCGCACATTTATTGCACCGAAGACCAATTCGCGGACGAATTCCGGGCGGTGAACGACATGTATCTGCACTACTTCCGGGTCTTCGGATTGGAGAAATACCGCATGCGCTTTTCCACCCACGATCCATCGAAGCTCGGGCAGAAATTTGTCGATGAACCCGCACTCTGGAAAAAAACCGAGGACATGGTGCGCGCGGTGCTCGTCGAGAGCGGTATTGATTTCGTGGAAGTCCCGAACGAGGCCGCCTTCTACGGACCGAAAATCGATGTGCAGGTTTGGAGCGCCATCGGCCGGGAGTTCACGATCGCCACAAACCAGGTGGATTTTGCCGTTCCGGCGAAATTCGGATTGCGCTACCGCGACCGCGACAATTCGGAAAAAATCCCTTTGTGCATCCACCGTGCCCCGCTCGGCACGCACGAGCGGTTTATCGGATTTCTCATCGAGCACTATGCCGGCAACTTTCCGCTGTGGCTTGCCCCCGAGCAGGTGCGCGTCATCACGCTTGGCGACGATCCGGCCCTGATCGAATATGCCCGCCCGATCGTCCAGCGCCTGCGGGCCGAAATGGTGCGGGCCGAGGCGGACTTCGGCAGCGACCCGGTGAAGGCGAAAATCGCCGATGCGGAGAAATCGCGGGTCCACACCATGTTGGTGATCGGACCGCGCGACCTCGAAGCCGGCCAGGTGAGCCTGCGTCTGCACGGCAAGGGGAATGTCGGCTCCAGACCGGTGGAGGCTCTCGTGCCCGCGCTACTGGAGGCGATCCGCACCCGCAGCGACGCTCCGCTGGCGGCTTGATCTCGCGGCAAAAATGGGGTTCCGCTGCGCGATGCGGCATGAAAAGCCGCTTCCGGCTTCATCCGCGGGGATGAAATTTTTTCAAGACCTCGCGCAGGCCTGAACGGTCGACGTGGGTGTAAATTTGAGTGGTGGAGATGTCGGCGTGTCCGAGGAGTTCCTGAATCACACGCAAATCCGCTCCCCCTCCGAGAAGGTGTGTTGCGAAACTGTGCCGCATGAGATGCGGGTAGGCGGGGCCCTCGAGGCCGGCACGGGACGCATACTGCGTGATCAATTGTCGAATCCGCGGCGGTGTGAGTTTGCGTCCCCGCACGGAAAGAAAAACCTCTGCCCCCGATCGCTTCGAAACCAGTCCCGGACGCTCCTCCCGCAAGTAGCGCCCGAGCGAATCCAAGGCCGGCTTGCCAAGCGGCACCAGCCTGGTTTTCTTCCCTTTTCCAGTGACGCGGGCGAAGCCGGTCTCCAAATCCAGATTTTCCAGGCGGAGGTCGCACAACTCCGAAACCCGAAGGCCGCCGGCATAAAGGACCTCGAAAATCGCGCGGTCCCGCAGTCCCAGGGGGTCGGCGGGAGTGATGCCCTCGAGAATCGTTCGCACCTCATCCTCCCTCCAGGCCCGGGGCAGTTTTTTATCGGGGCGCGGCAGGGCCAGCGACTCGGCGGGGTTCGAAGCCAGTCCACAGCGCGCGGCAAGGAACCGGAAGAAAATCCGCAACGCCACGGCATCCAAGCGCACGGAGGCGGCACTCAAGCCCGAGCGTTTGCGCTCCAACAAAAAATCCGAAAGCCGCTGCGGAGAGACATCTCTCCAGGCGCCGATCACCGGCTTTTTCCCGAGACTTTCGAGAAAAACATCGAGAACGCGCGCGATGAGAACGCGGTAGTTCTCGGAGAGGCCCCGCTCGACGGCGAGAAATTGCAGAAAAGACTCGATGTCACTTTTCAAGGGACCAGAGGCCGGCACGGGAACAAGGCTTATTTCACCTCGACAACCGGAGGCGCAGATGGAGACGCGGCAGGCGTGGCTGCCCGGGGAGCGGCATCGGCAGGATGTTCCTCGGTTGCGACGAGGTAGAGGTTGCCCTTGCGAAGGTCGATTTTGCGATTGGCCGGCGGACGATTTTCATTGGCGGCCACAGCAGCAGACGTCGCCCCGCCTCCGGCTCCAGCCCCCCCCTCAATCTGATTATCCACCATTCCCCACTCCTCGGCGTCGATTCCCTCGTCCAGGCCAAGGGTTACGATCGTGT
The DNA here is from genome assembly GCA_945883435.1 of Chthoniobacter flavus. Lineage (GTDB taxonomy): Bacteria > Verrucomicrobiota > Verrucomicrobiia > Chthoniobacterales > Terrimicrobiaceae > UBA967. The sequence goes on from CAMCXK010000080.1 coordinate 3,967, forward strand.
CACCGACTTGCACATTGATGTTCACGACTTTTGCATCCTTCATCTCTCCGAGGGCGGAAAGTTGACGGGAAACCAACTCGGCGATTTCAGCGGCCGAGAGGGGCTGCTTCTCCGCAGAAACCTCTGTCTTGCGGCCCTTCACAGCGCGATCGACGATTTTTTCAACCGTGGTGGCGGGTGCTGGCGTTGGTTCTTGAGCTGAAACGGGGGCGAGTGCGGCAAAGGATGAGGTTAAGAGAACGATGGCCGGGTGAAATTTCATAGACCGCGAGCGTTGATCAAACAGGGGGAAAAACAAGGGGAAAAGGTGTCTCTTATCCGGTGACGAATCCCAGAACGTCTGCAGGGGAAGCCCCCCGGGAACGGAGTGTCTGAATCGACAGGCTTCCGCTGCGCTTGGCAAGGCGCCGCCCATGGGCATCACAAACCAGCGGGGTATGGCACCATCGCGGCGAATTGTATCCCAACGCCTGGGCCAAAAGAATCTGGCGGGCGGTGGATGTAAGCAAATCCTCACCGCGCACGACTTCGGTGATACCCATGGCATGATCGTCCACAACAACCGCCAGTTCGTAACTGGGCACTCCCTCGCGGTTCCAAACCAGGAAATCTCCGAAATCGATGCCTGCTGTTTTTTGAATCCGGCCCTTGAGCGCATCCTCGAAAACCACACTCACGCCGTCGGGGACTTGAAAACGCCAGTTGGTGCCCTCCGGTCCTGCATAACGATCGGGACTCGGGACCGGGGAGCGCCAAGCGGAAGGGAAAACCGGCTCCTCCGCATGAGGGGCCAAGGTGCCAAGATCCTTGCGGGAGCGCGGGCAGGGGTAGATCCACCCCCTTTCCAACAATCTCCTCCAAGCTGTGCAGTAGACGATTTTCCGGCGACTCTGAAAAACGACTTCGCCATCCCAATCGATACCCAACCAGCGCAAGTCCTCGAAGACCGCATCCACATACTCCGGCTTGCAACGCGACTCATCCAAGTCCTCGATGCGGAGGATCAGGCAACCAGCTGCCGTGCGCGCCCTTTGCCACGCCTGGTGAAATGTGCGGGCATGACCAGCATGTAGATATCCCGTGGGAGTGGGAGCCAAGCGACCAACATAAGCCGATGCCGCGTTTGCAGCGGGAATCACTCCGGATGTGTTGCCTTGCATCGGCAACAAAAATTTGGGGACGGATCGGAAGAGGAAAAACACCGCGCCGGAGTCAATGCCCCCGGCAGCAGGTTCTTACTTCATCAGCAAAGCCGCGCGTGCCCGCTTGACCTCGCGGGTGATCTTGCGGTGCAGACGGGCCGACATACCAGTCACGCGACGGGGGAGGATTTTGCCGCTTTCAGTCACGAAGCGCTTGAGAAGTTCGGGGTTTTTGTAGTCGATCGCTTCGATGTTGAGATCCACGCGGCGGCGCGGCATCGGGCGGTTGGCGCGGCGGAAGTTGGAGCGGCGTTGGGGCGTTTTGGGCTGCATATTACTTGATTTCGCGGTGCAGGGTATGGCGGTTCAGGAAAGGATTGAATTTTTTCTTTTCCAGCCGGTTTGGTGTGCGCGGGCTTTTTTTATTTCGTGTGGTGATGTAGCGGGAAGCTGGTTTGCCTTCCGCTTTGGCCTCGGTGCATTCGAGGGTGATGTTTTCCTGTGGCATAAGATCAGTCTTTCGTATCGACGGGGGATTCCTCCTCCTCGGACTCGGTTTCGGATTCCTCACCCAATCCGAAGAGCGAAGTCACGGGTTGGCGAACACGGGTGAGGCGGTTGTTTTTTTCAAGCTCCGCCTGGCATTGAACGGTGTAGCGGGCAAAAGGAAGAGCCTCCAGGCGGTTGTGGGGAATCGCTTGACCCGACATCTCACAGATGCCGTAGGTGCCGTCGCCGATCTTTTTAAGGGCGGCGTCGATCTCAAACAAAGAATCGCGCTCTTGGGAAAGGAGACTCAACGCAAAATCACGGTCGTAGGCATCGCTGCCGGCGTCCGCCGTATGCATGCCAAAAGCAGAAGCCTCGCTTCCCTCGGCACGTGAGCGGAGACTGTCGCGGCCCACTCCGCTCATGGAGTCAAGAAGCATATCTTTCAAATCAAGCAAACGCTGGCGCTGCTTGCGCAAAAACTCCGAACTCGGCGGCTTGACCTTGCCGCCTTTGACTTGGGGGGCGGGCGGCGCATTTTTTTTGGGCGCCGGCGCGGTCGGCGTTGGCTTTTTCGGAGGAGTCGCCACCGGGGCCTTTTTCAGAGCAGGCTTGGGCGCGGGCTTGGGCGGTTTCGAGGCACGAACAGAAGGCTTCGCAGGCGCTTTTTTAGGGACCACCGGCTTGGCGGATTGAACTGAAGAAACTTTTTTTGGCGCGACGGCCTTCTTCGGGGCGGGCTTGACAGGTTTGGCCTTTTTCGGCGCGGGCTTGCTAACGGGCTTCTTTGCGGCTGCCAGAGGCTTCTTTGGAGCCGGCTTTACAATCTTGGCTGCCGGCTTGGCGGTCTTTGAGACCGCTGGTTTTTGCTTGGGAGGAAGAGGCTTTTTCAAGACAGGCTTCTTCGCCGCGACCTTCACTGGAGCGGGTTTGCGGGCAGGAGCCTTGGCTGGAACAGCCTTTTTGGATTTTTGCGCCATGACGATTGTTGGAGAAAAGGGGGTGTCTTTTAGCCCTGAAATGAACCCTCTGCAAGGGATTATTTAAAAAAAACGTAACCGACAGCCATCGATCGCAACGTCCATCCAGCCGTTCGGATCCAATTTCCCCCCACCAGTCTCCGGTGGGCGACCTCGTCCCATCCCAGGAGCAAACGCCGATGGTCGGGAACTTGCAAAAAAAATGTGGAGGCCCAAATGCCGCCCAAAACGGCGGCGGACCCCAAAAACACCGGAGACCATTCGCCCGCGAGCAAAAGAAGTCCGGCCGTGATCACCTCCAAAAGCATCGGGGGCACGACAACGAAACCGGTGCGGTCGCAGTGCTCCTTTTCGATGGCGGCAAAGCGGACGCGGTCGAAGCGGGCCATCATCGGGTAATGAACGATCTGAACGAACCAAATAAGACCACACATGGCGAATGTCGAAAACACATGAAGCGCCACCACAAGGTCCATCACCGGCAAGCTCATTTCCCGACGAGCACCACAATACTCCACTCCCCGACTTGGCAACTCCGTTGCACATCGAGGGGCACCTCCTCGCCCAGCTGGTGAATGTCTCCCGGAGCCGGGGCGTGGGTGTCGGCGAACAAATGCCACACCAGGGGCTTCGGCAACACGGGCAGCACGAAGTTGAGCGGTTGGTAATACATGTTGCAGGCCACGTAGACGAAATGGTGGTTCCCGCCGAGGGCCTGTCCATGCCGCCCGCAGAGCATGAAAGCAAGGCTGCGGCTGGTTTCCGTCCAATCCGGGTGCCACGGCATGACCCCATGCCAGCTGATGTCGGGATATCCGCTGCCGATCTGGTCGCGTTCGCTCAAAAACTCGGGCTGGCGCAGAACCGCGTGCGCCTTGCGGAAAGCGATCATTTTTTTTGTGAACTCCAGCATTTCCGCGCCGAAGGCATCCGGTGCCCAATCCAGCCAGTTCCAATCGGCATCGTGGCAGTAGGCATTGTTGTTGCCGCGTTGTGTGCGTCCCCGCTCGTCGCCCATCGAGATCATGGGAACCCCTTGGCTGAGGAGCATCAGGCTCATGGCGTTTTTGCATTGCCGCAGTCGCAGGGCGGTCACCGCGGGATCTTCGGTTGCTCCCTCGGCCCCACAATTCCAGCTCAGATTGTCATTCGAGCCATCCTGGTTGTTTTCGCCATTCTCGAGATTGTGCTTGGTATTGTAGCTGTAGAGGTCCCGCAGGGTGAACCCGTCATGGCAGGTGATGAAATTCACACTGGCCGTGGGCTTGCGGCCCGATGCGGCATAAAGATCGGGCGAGCCCATGATGCGCTGCACCATCTCGCCAACCATGCCCGGATCGCCTTTGAGAAAGCGCCGCACGGCATCGCGGAATTTTCCGTTCCACTCCATCCATCGTCCGTAGCTCGGAAAATTGCCGACCTGGTAGAGCCCGCCCGCATCCCACGCCTCCGCGACAAGTTTGCAATCCGCAAGAACCGGATCGTAGGCAAGGAACTCCAGAAGGGGCGGGTTGGACAGGGGATTGCCCTGCGTGTCGCGCCCGAGGATCGAGGCCAGATCGAACCGGAATCCGTCGATGTGATACTCCGAGGCCCAGTAGCGCAGGCAGTTGATGACGAACTCGCGCACCGCCGGGTAGTTGCAGTTCACCGTGTTGCCGCAGCCCGAGTAGTTGGCAAAGTTGCCCTTCGCATCGAGGAGATACCATGTCTTGTTGTCGATGCCCCGGAAGGACAGCACTGGACCGTCCGCTCCACCCTCGGCCGTGTGGTTGAAGACCACGTCGAGCATCACCTCGATGCCCGCATCGTGGAGAGCGCGCACCATTTGCTTCATCTCGAGAACCTGCCCCCCGGAGGATCCATCGGCGGCGTAGCTGGCCTTCGGAGCGAAAAACCCAACCGTGCTGTATCCCCAGTAATTGCACAATGGGTCGCCGGTTGTGGGGTTGGTGCGGGGGTTTTCCGCCTCGTCGAATTCGAACACCGGCATGATCTCCACACAGTTGATTCCCAGTGCCTGGAGTTCGGCGACTTTTTCCGCCAATCCGGCAAACGTGCCGGGATTCCTGACCCCGGCATTCGGGTGGCGGGTGAATCCGCGCAGGTGCATTTCGTAAATGATCAAATCGCTGTCGGGCACCCGTGGAAGCCCGTTCGGGTCCTGACGGGCGGGAACCGATGGCACGCGCGAGCGGTAAACCGGCTTGTGGGCGGAGGTGCGGGGCGCCATCCAAGTCTCCCGTCCGACCACTTCGCGGGCGTGCGGGTCCAGCAACACCTTGGAGACGTCGAAATAGTGGCCGTCGCGGGGAGTCCAGGGGCCGTCAAAGCGAAAGCCGTATTCCAAACCGGCGTAATCGATGTCGTGCACAGTCATCGCCCAGACATGACCGAGCCGGTAGCTCGGCGGAAACGGAAGCTCGGCGAAAGGAGTTTCAGACTCCTTGCGAAAAAGGACCAGTGTGCATCCGGTCGCATGGGCACTGAAAATCGAAAAATTGACCCCGCCGGGAACATGGCTCACGCCAAAGGGAAGCGGGTGGCCGCAGCTCACACGATGGTCGCCGATCAGGGTCTGGGACTTGGAGGACTTGGATTTGACGGGCATGGGACGCCAGATTACGCAGCGGGAGATGTTCCACAAGTCCTGTGGCGGGACAGGAACTGCGGCCTGCTGCGAATCACGCGCGCGAAATCCTCCCTCGCCGGGGGATCGAGGTCCGGGGGAAACTGGGCGGCTGAGCGCTCCCACCGGGCCAGCCAATCCAACCCCAGCACATCGCGCCCGCGACGCATGGCCGCCTCGAGCGACGTGAAAGCGATCGTGGTTTCCTCCTTGTCGCCGGCGTTGCGACCCCGCGCGAGGCCGAAGCCGGCGGCCAGCATGGCCACACGGGAGGCCGTCGAACACGTGTAGGTGAAAAGTTCGACATCCCGGCCGGCGCAGCGTGACATGACACGCTCGAACGCCTGCCCTGTCCACGCCGGAGCGCAGGTTTTTCCGGAAAACATATCGTAAAAAATTAGATCGGGCGGATCGGCGGACTCCAACAACTCCAGAAAATCCCCTTCGTGCAAAATCCATTCCAGGCCGGGGTGCGACTTCGATTGCCAGAATCCGGACTTGAGAATCGCCGCCGGCCCACCATGGCGCAGGTAGGGGAACAGGTCGCTGTTGCGAAAGGCCAGTCGCAACGAATCGAGATCGTTCTCAAAGCTGACAATCCGCAGCGGCCGAAGGGAAGGACCGGCCGACTCGAAGCATCGGATCGCCGCCATCGCATTCGCCGCCCCGCCAAGCCCCACATCCCAGATTTTGAGCGGTTCGGGATTCCCCGCCTCCAGAAGACGGCTGGAAAGACGGGACTGGTCGATGTAAAGGGCGCGGGCCTCGTCCATCGGGGCGGTCCGGGAGTGCATGATCTCGCCCGAGGAAACATGCAGGATGCTCGAGAATCCCTCTCGCGCGGTGTGGATGCGATAGGCACCGAGTGACAGGGAACGCGGCGGGTTCCTTCGCATGGGCGTGACCGGGTTGTCCAGGTCATCCACCGCAAGAATGTCCCGCTGGCTGCGATAAAAGGCCTCGAACGAGCCGTTGAGGATGGCCCCCCGGATACCATCCATGAGGCGGTGGTAAAAATGGATGTTGTGGCGGCCGATCAGTTGCCATCCCAGCGTTTCCTTGCACTTCGTCAGATGGTGCAGATAGGCGCGGCTGTGGGTGCGGCAAGTCGGGCAACCGCACGCGGGATCGAGCGCTTCATCGGCTGTTTTATAAACTCCGCGGCGAAGCTGCAAAAAGCCGCGCGACGTGAATGCCCCGCCCCGTTGGGCGACCTGGGTGGGGATGATGCAATCAAACATGTCCACCCCGCGATGCACGGCCTCGAGCAGATCCAGCGGGGTTCCGACCCCCATGAGGTATCGCGGCAGGTGGTCCGGCAACAGGGCGACGGTGAAGGCGCAGGTCTCCTCACGCTGGGATTTCGACTCGCCCACGGCAAGGCCTCCGATCGCGAATCCCTCGAAGGGCATGGCGCAAAGCGTTTCAGCGCTTTGCCGGCGCAACTCGAGATCGAGGGCGCCCTGAACGATTGCAAAAAGGGCGGAGGGCGAGTCCCCCCGGGCGGTCAGGCTGCGGAGCGCCCAGCGATGGGTGAGTTCCATCGCGGCTTGGGCTGTTGTCCGGTCAACAGTGGATGGCACGCATTGATCGAGGACCATCATGATATCGCTGCCAATCGCGAGTTGCGCGGCGATGCTCGTCTCGGGGCTGAGAAGAATCGAACGTCCGTCGAGATAGCTTTGAAAGACCGCGCCTTCCTCGCCCATCGAGCGGGAGTGCGGCAGGGAGAAAATCTGGTAACCACCCGAGTCGGTAAGCACGGAACCGCCCCAGGACATGAACCGGTGGATGCCGCCCATGGCCCGGAAGACCTCGGTCCCGGGTCGCAAGAGAAGGTGGTAGGTGTTCGCGAGGAGAATCTGCGACCCGCTCTCGTGAAGCGATTCCTGGGTTTGCGCCTTCACGGTGGCTTGGGTTCCCACCGGCATGAACAAGGGTGTTCGCACGGCTCCATGCCGCGTGACCAGGGTTCCTGCGCGGGCCGAGGAACCGGAGGCGCGCGCCAGAAGTTTGAATTGCAGGCAGGCGGATGTTTTCAACAGGCGGGAATGCCACGGCAAAAGCCGCGCGGGGAAAAGACATTTTCCGCCGGCGGTTGGGCGATGTCCCCATTTCGGCCATTGGACGGGGGGCTGATGGTGGCTCCACAAGATCATGAAAACTCAAACCACAAAACCGATGGCGTCCCCCCTGATGCTGGTGATTCCCTGCGGCTGTGTGGTCGCACTGGTGGCGGCCGTTGTTGTTTTTTTCAGCCCGCCAACCGTGCAGAGCCAGACGGTGCCCCCGCCGCCAAGTGTGCTTGTGCTCTACGACAATGAGGGACCATGGGGATGGCTCGGCGAGATTTACTCGGTGAAACTCCAAAACCTTCTCGGCCACTTTGAAGCCAAGGTGACACGCAAGCCCCTGGCAAACTACCGGGCCGGGGACATGGCGCTGCACTCCGCCACGATCTATCTCGCCTCGGTCTGGAACCAATCGGCCTTGCCGGTGGTTTTTCAAAG